>PMHP01000113.1:0-9269 GCA_003158195.1 Vulcanimicrobiota bacterium
CGCGCGATGTCGATCGCGTCGGTCGTCGCCTTGTCCCAAGGCAGCTGCACGATCCAATCAAGGTACGTGCGAATCACCGAATATTCCGGCGACGCCTGCGGGACTTTCGAGAGCCGATCGAGTTCGCGGTCGGCTGCCTTCTTCGCATCTTCCGGGAGGACGATTTCGTCGATTTTCTTGCGCAGCTCGTTGGTTTCGGCTTGCTGCGGATCGGTTTCGCCGAGCTCTTCCTGAATCGCACGAAGCTGCTGACGCAGGTAAAATTCGCGCTGGTTTTTCTCCATCTCGCGCTGGATGTCGGACTGAATCTTGTGCCCGAGCTCGACGACCTCCAGCTCCTTGGTGAGAAGCATCGTGAGCTTGCGCATCCGCTTCTCGGTGTTGCGCTCTTCGAGCAGGGCTTGACGATCGGCCGTATCCAGCCGCATCGAGCTCGCGACGAAGTACGTCAGGAGATTGGAGTCGCTGATGTTGTTGACTTCCATCTCCATCTCGCGCGGCGCTTGCGGCAAATAGCCGATCAGCTTCGAGAAGAGGCTCGCGAGGTTGCGGTGCATCGCGACGAGTTCGCCCGATTCGCGGGTGATGTCGGGAAGTTCGGTATACGTCGCCGCGAGATACGGCGTCGTCTGCGTGATCGCATCGATACGGAAGACGCTGTTGCCGCCGACGATGCAGCGGATCGTGCCGTCCGGCACCTTGATCATCCGCTGGATCGTGCCGATCGTGCCGACCAGGCGCACGTCGTCGGGGCCCGGATCGTCGGTATCTTTGTCCTTGAGGGCGACGAGGCCAATCTGACGGCCGTCGCGGAGCGCTTCTTCGACGAGTGCGATGCCCGGCTTCTTGACGACGGCGAGCGGAATGACGGTGTTCGGGAAGAGCACCGCGTCTTGCAGCGGCAGAATCCCAAGGTCGGAGCGTTTTTCGGCAGGGGCGGCCATTAGGCAGGGGTCCTTCGTACGATCATGCGGAGTTCGGTGCGAGCGGTCGGCAACAGCGCGTCTTCGGAAACGGGGAGCCGGATGGTCAAGATACCGTCCCGGAACGATGCCGTTGCATCGTCATAGGCAATCGCCACCGGGAGGTGCAGCTTCTTGGCAAAGTCGCCGTACTCGATCTCCTTCATGAGCACCGAGCCGCGCGCCGCGCGTTCGCGGTCGAACCGCCGGCCGAGGATGTAGAGCCGCCGCTCTTCGACCATGACGCGCAAATCGGTCGTCTCCGCGCCTGCGACCTCGACGTTCACGACGATCGTGCTTCCGTCGGCCGTCAGAAACACGTCGGCATTCGGCTCGAAGCCACCCGGCCTCGACCGCCGCGCCAGCCCCGCGAACATCTTGTCAAACTCGGCGAAAAACTCGTCGCTCATTATTTTAGCACTCTTTGAGACACTCTGCTAAGGCCCGGAGTTGCTCTTCTACTTGGGGGGAAGGCCCCAAGGCTCCCGGCGGTCCCGCCCGCGACGGTCGAGTGCGCTAGGGGGCTGGGGCGCCTGCGGCGGCTGGGGCGGGCCCGGCCCAGCGAACGGTGGCGGCGATTTGGGCCGGATCGATCCGGGCACGGTTCGCGGCGGCGGCCGCAATGAGGGACCCGACCGTGGCGTCGTCGAGCACATGCGGGCGCAGNNTCGACGTGCTCGAGGGTGACGTCATAGCCCATCGTCGCGCCGACCCGCTTTACCCGCTCGCCAAGTTCGAGGACGCTGAAGATTTCCGTGAACTGGTTGAAGACGCGAAATTCGCCGCGTTCGGCGGGCGAACTCACGGCAAGCGCCACGCAGCGCACGGTGTCGCGGATGTTCAAGAACGCCCGGGTCTGGCCGCCCTTGCCGTACACGGTGAGCGGGTAGCCGAGCGCCGCCTCGACGCAGAAACGGTTGAGCACGGTTCCGAAAATGCCGTCGTAATCGAAGCGGTTCACGAGCGGAGAGTCGGCCGGCGTTTCGTCGGTCTCGAGCCCGTAGACGACGCCCTGGTTGAGATCGGTCGCGCGCAGTTTCCACGCCTTACAAGCGAAAAATATTTGGTCGCTATCCGAAACTTTGGTCAAGTGGTAGAACGAATTCGGCTGCTTGGGGAACGGCAGCGTGTCGCTGCGCCCCTTGTGTTCGATCGTGATGAAGCCTTCTTCGATCTGGATGTTCGGCGTACCGTATTCGCCCATCGTTCCGAGCTTGACGAGATGCGCGTCCGGCGCCACTTCGTGCATCGCCCACAGAACGTTGAGATTACCGACCGTGTTGTTGACGAGCGTCTCGACGGCGCGGTCGCGATCGATCATCGAAAACGGCGCGCTGCGCTGCTGCGCGAAGTGCACGATCGACTCGGGCCGCAGGCGCGCGAAGGTCTCGCGCAGCGCGGGATAGTCGGTGACGTCGCAGTTGACGAATGCGACCGGCGCGCCCCCGCGGCGGTGCCAAGCGGCAAGCCGTTCGTCGAGCGTGCGAATCGGGGTGAGCGTCGAGATCCCGAGCTCGCGGTCCCAGCGGCGGCGGATCAGGTTGTCCACGATCGTGACCTCATGTCCGATCGTTGCCAACGCAAGGGCGCTCGGCCAACCGCAGTAGCCGTCGCCGCCGATCACGATGATGCGAATGTGATGCCTTCTTTATGGGCTGAGAAAGAAAAGTCGAGGGTGCGCGCCGCGTGCGCGGCGGGCGTATACCTTCTTACAGGCCGGCCCGGAGTGCCTGCCTTTCGAACATTTCCTTTGCTCGGCGGTAGAGCTCGAGGTCACCGCCGCGGTACTTCTGAACGGCAGCGCGCACATCGGGCGTGATTTCATAGCGAAAACGTTGCTGGTCCGGGTTTACGTTCTCGAATCGCTGTTCGCCGAGGTCGCGGCCGAACGTCGCCGCAAACAGGGCTAGGCCGCGTGGAAACTCCTCGGAAACCCCAACCAGCGTGAAATTCTCGAGCGGGACGGAACCAAGGTACTGCGTTTGCTGGTTCGCAAATGCTTCCCAGCTTAGATAATCGAGCAAGGTCATCTTGGCTTCGTGTAGCAGGCGCTCCTCCGGATGATCCCGCTGCGGATTGCGCAGGAGAAAATAGTAATGCGCCAGCGACTGCTGGTACGGATCGCGAAAGAACGCGACATAGTGCTCCGGATTGAAGAGGCCAAGATACTTGTCCGCATGGTAGTGGCCGTGGATCACGTCATAGCGCTCCTCGAGCTCGGGAGCACGCGATCGCATTGCGGCGACGCGTTCCGCGCGACGTTCGTTGGCAAACGGCAGATCGAAGCCGGACCAATCCCCGTAGTCGCCCATGAACCGGTCCCCGTAGGCGGCATTCAAGAGCTCGCGCATCGAGTTGCCCGCAGCTTTCGGAACGTGCAACGAGAGTATCAAGATGACGTGCTAGGAAAAAGCACGGGAAGGAGACGGCCGACATAAACTTCAGGCGTGTAGCGTTGAGCCAATCGGCGAGCTTCGGTGGCGAATTGTTCCCAACGCCCGGGATCCAGCACCCGTACCAGCGCGCGCGCGAATTCCGCTTCGTCGCCCGGCGGTACCGCGACGCCGCCGCTTTCGACCCACTCGGGAATGCCGCCCACCGCATACGCGACCACGGGTCGCCCGCGCGCGTACGCTTCGATGCCCATCATTCCAAACGGCTCCGGCCACAATGAAGGAACGGCAACGACGGCAGCGTCGTCCATCAATTGCATGAGGGCGGCGCGGCTCTGGCGGCCGTGCAGGTTCACGATGACGCCCAGCCGGCGCGCGAGGGCCAACGTTGCCTCGGATTCGGGCGTGGGAGCTCCGCACACGTCGAGCGCCGGCCGTTGGAAGACCGGTATCCGAGCGACGGCCCGGACGAGCGAGTCGAAACCTTTGTCGCGAACGAGACGAGCGGCGAACAGAACGCGCCGTTCGCGCGGCATCGGCGCGGGCGGCGACTCGAGGGCAGCCGGATCGACTGCCGGGGCGATCGCGTTTATCCGTCCCCTCTCGATGCCGTTCTTCGCACAAAGCCGCGCCATAAAACGCGAACCGACGTTGATCGCATCGAGCGCGCGCAATGCTTCGCGCAATACTTCACGCTCTCGTAGCCTTCGCAGGGTTCCCGGGCGCGGGCCTTCGGCGCAGCCGTGCAGGACGGAGTTCACGATGCACGCGACGCCCATCGGTCGCTCGCACAGGGCACGAAACTGCGGATAGACGCGATCGCCCTGCGGACAGAATGCGCGGTGATCGTGAAGATGGGCGATCGCTCGTTTCGCCGTCCGCGCTGCCCGGATGACCGCCGGATCGAACACGCTCGACATGAACACGGCGTCCGGCTGGAGCTCGGCGATCGTTGCCTCGACCGCAGCGGCGGCAGCCGCCGAGCTCGTTCCATCGTCCGCGCCCCAGGAAATTTGTTGCGCCGGCACGCCGAAAGCGTTCGCCTCTCGCACCTGCCGCCCGCGAACCGTTACGCTCACACCGCTGCCTTGCAGCACCGGCAATACGCGCGAAAGCAACGACTCCGTGCCCCCCTCTTGGCCGACGACATCGCATAGGACGAGCAGCTTGCGCGACGCGATCGGCGCCACCGCCTTACTGCTGTTGCTGCTGCGCGCTCGCGAGCACGTCAACCGCTACGTTAACGCTCATCTCGGCGTGCTTCGACCCGCGGTAGACCCCGCGCACAGGGCTCACGTCGCGATAGTCGCGCCCGATCGCAACCTTGACGAAATGATCGTTGACGAGCAGGTCGTTGGTCGGATCGAAACCGATCCAACCGTGCGGCGGGAGATACGCCTCGCACCAGGCGTGGGAGGCTTCCGCACCGAGCACCTGTGATTCGCCGCGAAAGATGTACCCGCTGACGTACCGCGCGGGTACGCCCGCACTGCGCAGCACGGCTATCATCACGTGCGCGAAATCCTGGCAGACGCCGGCCCGGCGCGAGAGCGCCTCGCGCACGGTCGAGCGCACGGTCGTCGCCTCGGTGTCGTAGGCGAAGGTTTCGTGGATGTGGCGCGACACGTTGCGGCACCAGATTCCGATCCGATCCGGCGGTATGTCGAGTTCGCGCCAGAACGTCTCGATCTCCGGCGTGAAACGCACGAACGTGCTTTCGTTCATGAAATCGTACAAGCGGGGAAGCTGCAAATCCGCGTCGAGCAGCGAACGCGTCGCCTCGACCGGCTCCGGCGGATCGCTCTCGAGCAACGTGACGACCGTCGAATGGGCGAGAATCGAGAGCCGATCGTGCGACGGCAAGATGGCGAAGTGCTGCACCTCGTTGCCGAAACGATCGACGTACGCATGAAGCTGCGCGTGCGGCGCGACGTCGACGACGTAACGCGTGCAGAACTGGTTATGATCGCTGCGCGGCTGCAGGTGCAATACCGTATAGCTTTCCGATACGTTGTCCGGATAATAGTACGCGGTCTGATGGTCGATCGTGTACTCCATGCGCCCTAGGCCGTAACCGGCAGCCGCGGAAGATAGGCGGCTTGGACGTCGCTCGAAAGCGCTTCGTACTCGCGCACGAGTTGCGTTGCAAATTGGGGAACGCCGGAGGCCAGGATTTCGTCGATCGGCGTGTAGTCGAAGATCGCGCGCAGGCGGCCCAGGCGGCGCTCCGCGTCGTTTGCGAACGTACCCTCGGCCGAACGCGAGATACGGTGCATCGCAAGGTCGATCTCGCGCGTGCAGAAGCGCAGCGAGCGCGGACAATCCTGCGAGCGTACGATGAACTCGAGCGCGTCGCGCGCGTCCGGCGCGCGATGCGACGACTGTGCGAACGGCACGCTCGCATGGCACATCTCGAGTAACCGCTGCGACTCGTGCCACGGCTCGTGCTCGACGTCGACCGCTTCGAGGCTGCGGGCCGTCATGTACGCCCGCTCGAGAAAGCGGCCGACCTGGAGAAAACTCCAGCCGTCCCCGTGGGTCATCGTCGCGTCGCTCGTTCCCGCGAACGCTTGCATCGTATCGCGCACGCGGCGCAAAAACCTCGACGGACCTTCGCGCAGCACCGAGGCCAGGTTTTGGTCCAACACGTAAAGGTAGAGCACGTTGACGACTTCCCAAACTTCGGTCGTCAGCTCCGCCCGGATGCTGAGCGCGTTCGTGCGCGCGATCCGTATGGCCGAAACGATCGAGGTCGAGTTACTTTCATCGAACGCGCAGTAGCCGAAGACGTCGCTCGCGGCTTTGCCGTTCGACGCGGTCTTGTACTGCGAACGAAACCCGGCGCACTGCATCACCGAGCGCCAAAGCGCCTCGGACCGGCCGTCCCGCTGCGAGTACAGGTCCATCGCGCGCGTGTAATTCACGTCGAGGATGCGCGCCACCGACTCGGCCCGCTCGACGTTGCGCCCGAGCCAATACAACGAATCCGCGACTCTGCTCAGCATGCCGGGCCGCCCGTAGTCACGCCTGGAGCACCCAGGTGTCCTTGCTCCCGCCGCCCTGCGACGAATTGACGACGAGCGAGCCGTCGCGCAGCGCGACGCGCGTCAGGGCAGCCGGTGGGACTTCGATGCTGCGGCCGAAGAGTGCGAACGGACGCAGATCGACCCGGCGCGCGACCATCCGCCCGTCGACGAGCGTCGGCGACGACGAGAGCTGCACGACCGGCTGCGCGATGAAGTCGCGCGGGCAGGCCGCGACCGTCTCCGCGTAGCGTTCGCGCTCTTCGGCGGTCGCATAGGGCCCCATCAGCATCCCGTAGCCGCCCGACGCGTTCGTGTTTTTGACGACGAGCTGGTCGAGGTTCGCGAGCACGTGCTGAAGTTGCGCCGGATCCGTGCAGTCGAACGTCGGGACGTTGCGCAGTATCGGTTCCTCGTCGAGATAGAAGCGGATCATCTCGGGGACGAAACGATAGATCGCCTTGTCGTCCGCGACGCCGCTCCCGATCGCGTTCGCGAGCGCAACGTTGCCGGCGCGGTACGCGTTCATCAGCCCCGTCACGCCGAGCGTCGAGTCCGGGTTGAAGTAGAGCGGATCCAGGTAGTCGTCATCGATGCGGCGGTAGATGACGTCGACCCGTTCGAGCCCCTGCGTCGTCTTCACGTACACGATGTTCTCGACGACGATGAGGTCGCGCGGTTCGACCAACTCCACACCCATGCGCCGCGCGAGCAGCGTGTGTTCGAAGTAGGCCGAGTTGTAAATGCCCGGCGTGAGCAGAACGACGTTCGGCTGCGCGCTGCCGGTCGGCGCGACGTAGCGCAACACGTCGAGCAGGCGCGCCGGGTAGTCGTCGACGGGACAGACCGCATAGTCGCGGAAAAGGTCCGGCAAACCGCGCTTGAGGACGTCGCGGTTTTCCAGGACGTACGAGATCCCCGAGGGCGTACGGCAATTGTCTTCGAGAACCAAAAACTCACCGCGCTCGTCGCGGATCAGATCGATTCCCGAGACGTGGATATAGACGTCGCGCGGTACGTCGACATCGATCATCTCGCGGTTGTAGTTTTTCGACGAGTAGACGAGCTCGCGCGGGATGTGACCCTCGCGCAGGATGCGTTCGCTGTGGTAGACGTCGTGCAGAAAGGCATTGAGCGCACGGACGCGCTGGCGGATGCCGCGCTCGAGCCGTCCCCATTCGTCGGGCGTGATGATGCGCGGGATGACGTCGAAGGGAAAAACGCGCTCGGTTCCAGCCGAATCCGCGTAAACGGTAAAGGTGACCCCTCGAAGTAAAAGCGCGGTGTTGATGGCTTGCACGCGCGCCATGATCTCGTCGCGCCCGATCCAGTCAAGGGTGGCCGCGAGGGGGGCGTAGTGCGGGCGCGGGAGACCGCCTGCCTCATAAAGTTCGTCGTAGTGTCTAAGCGCGGCAGTGGCCGGCTGGATGTCCAGCATAACCCATGCGCTTCTCCCTTGAGGCACCCCAAAGCGTTAGCCAGGTGGCCAACGCGGCCCCCCACGGCCCGGCTTTTACCGGCCGCCGGCTAGGTCGCAGTCGTGCGCCGCTAGTGGCCGCCCCGCTCGATCGCGTGCCCGTGCTGGTGCTCCTGGGCGATTTCCCTCGCGACCTCGTGCGCTTGCTCCGGCGTGTACAGCGGGTGAGCGGTGTGCGGCGCGGGAGTTTCCGGAGCCTTGGCGTCGCTCGGGGATGCACCCGGGACCGGGGCCGATGGCGAAGCGGGCTCACTCGCCCCCGGGGCCGGATGTGCGCCAGGCTCGTTTGCGCCCTGCACGTGAGCGACAAGCGACTGCTCCTGCGGCGAAAGCAGCTGCGGATTCTTTTGCAGCCATTGTGCGTACTGTGCCGGATCCCGCGGCGCGTCCGCCATTGACGGTGCACTACCTTGACCCGCGATGTGGTTCACGAGATCTTTTTCTTTCGGCGAAAGCAGTTGCGGATTCTTTTGCAACCACTCCGCGTACTGGGCCGGATCGCGCGGCGCATCCGCCATCGACGGTGCTTTGTTTTGCGCCGCCACCTGCTGCATCAGCCCTTTTTCTTGCGGCGAGAGCAGCTGTTGATTGTTTTGCAGCCACTCCGCGTACTTTGCCGGATCGCCCGGCGCGCCCATCTGCGCGGGACTCCGCCCTGGGGCCGCAGGACCCTGCGCTTGTTGCGGCGCGGCCGGCGAGTCGTCGCGGCTGAAGGTGCTCTTGATTTTGTCCTTCATTTCGGTCGCAAACTTGCTGATCCGATCGCCGAGGCCCGAGAACATCGGCTTCTTGCTGAGGGCGCTCGCCTCGTCGGAGCTCAGGTCGAGTTTGCGATCGTCCCCGCGAACCTGGGTCGGCGGACCCGCTTGCGCGCGTCCGCGTTCCTCGAGCGCCGCGCGCTCGTCAGCCGGCAGCTTGTCCTTGTTTGCCTCGAGCCACGCGGCGAGTTTTGACGGGTCGCGCGGCATCTCGTCCAGCTGTGGCCCGTCTTCGCGCCTTCCAACCCGCTCCGGCGGTTTCTGCGAGGCCGCCGGCGCCGACAATCCCGCTGCCGGGGTCGCCTGCTGCGGCGTTGCTGCATCGGCCGGCGAGCGATCGCCTGGAATCGGGGGCAGTGGTCTATTGGGCGGCGTGTGCTTGGGAGGCGAAGCGACATCGGCCGGCGTGTCGACCGCGGGCGTTTGGGGTGCCGGCGCCGACAAGCTATTGGGCGGCGAGCCCTTCACATACGTGCGGACCTCCGGCTCGTCTGCAAACCGAACGTGCTTCTCATCTTGACCCACAGCAAGAACCTCCACACAACAGAAGTCAGGAATGGTTCGCGCCCCGCCCGCCCCGTTTCCCCCCAAAAAAAGAGCCCCGCACCCTGCGAGGCTCGCCATTTTCTGCCACGGAAACCGGCACGATTTTCGTG
>PMHP01000113.1:9283-10135 GCA_003158195.1 Vulcanimicrobiota bacterium
TGAACGGCTCGACGATGCCCGCTTCGAGCATGTCGACGATCTCGCCGCTCATCGCGTCGAATCCGCGGCCCGGCTTCTCCAGCTTGACCTTCTGGACTTCGACCGAACCCTCGTAGCCGGCGTTCTCCGCGATCTGGCGGAGCGGCTCTTCGAGCGCACGGCGGATGATGTCCCAACCGATCTTCTCGTCGGAGGCGCCGGGGTGACCGTTCTTGTGGATGTGCTTCTCCATCGCCTTGAGCGCGTGGACGAGCGACGAACCGCCGCCGGGGATCATCCCCTCCTGGACGGCCGCGCGCGTGGCACTGAGCGCATCCTCGATGCGGTGCTTCTTCTCTTTAAGCTCGGTCTCGGTCGCTGCGCCGACTTGAATGACGGCGACGCCGCCCGAGAGCTTCGCGAGGCGCTCTTGGAGCTTCTCGCGATCGAAGTCGCTGTCGGTGTCTTCGATCTGGCGCTTGATCATTTCGATCCGGCCCTTGATCGCGTCTTCCTTGCCCTTGCCGTCGACGATCGTGGTCTCTTCCTTGGTGACCTTGACCGTCTTGGCCTGACCGAGCAGATCCGGCGTGACCTTGTCGAGCTTGAGCCCAAGCTCTTCCGAGATGACCGTCGCGCCCGTCAGGGTCGCGATGTCTTTGAGCATCTCTTTGCGGCGGTCGCCGAAGCCCGGCGCCTTNNCGCCTTCGACGTCTTCGGCGATCAGCAAGAGCGGCTTCTGGACCTGGACGATCTTCTCGAGCAGCGGCAGAATGTCGGCAATCGCCGAGATCTTGCGCTCCGTCACGAGGATGTACGGGTCGTTCAACGTGGCTTCCATGCGCTCGGAATCGGTGACCATGTACGGCGAGA
>PMHP01000113.1:10202-10377 GCA_003158195.1 Vulcanimicrobiota bacterium
TCGTTGGCCGAGATCGACGCGACTTGCGCGATCTTCTCCGGGGTGTCGACCTTCACGACGAGCTTCTCCATCTCGGAGATCGCCATCTCGACGGCCTTGTCGATGCCCTTTTTGATGAGCAGCGGATTCGAGCCCGCGGTCACGTTGCGCAGACCTTCGCGGATGATCGCTTGCG
>PMHP01000013.1 GCA_003158195.1 Vulcanimicrobiota bacterium
AGCGCACCAGTCTGGGGGACTGGGGGTCGCAGGTTCAAATCCTGTCTGCCCGACCATACGAGGCCGCATTCTGTAACGGTTTGCGGCTTTTACTTTTCTGGTAAACCGAGCGAAGTTTTCCTTGCGGAGCGGCCGGCTGTTCGGATTGGTAAAGACGTTCGAGCGGAGCCCAAAATCCGCTGACTTCGTCACACATCGCCTTCACAAGCACGGCCGGAAGAAACCGCCGCCGAAACAGAGGGTAGCGATGCTGCCACCGTTCCACCTCCGCCGCCTCCGCCCCATTGGTCGCCATCATCGCGGCCGAAGAAGCTGTGCGCGAAGAGTGTGCTCGGCAGGCGGCAAGCGAGGATCGTAAGCCGGCGAGCGATCCGTCCGACGATCGGAGTTTCGCGAAGGACTGCATCGAATACGAGAAGCGGCGCCGACGCCAAATTAGGTTCACACCGGCCCAGCCGCGCGCTCGTGCTGTCCCGAAACTCCGCTCGGATTGGCTACGGCAGCAGTCAGAACTGGAAGCCTCCCGCGTGCTGTTCATGGAACGTCTCGCCGAATCGCACCGCCGGCTCGGCTGCACGCGCCAAGGATGCACCGCATCAACGCACGGCACGATCGACAACGAGGAACAGGATGCACGCAGCCGTCTCATCGTTCTGTTGGCCGATCGGCGGTCGCGAATCGAGGAAGTAGTTTAGCCCTCGTCTCCATACGGGATTGCTCGCGGGAGCGGAGGGTCGCTATCCCCGCGCTTGGAACGGTGAGGCAGGAGGTACTCCGATGCGTTTTCTTGCGCTCTTTGCGTTCGTTGCTGCGGCCGTTACGCCGGCCGGCGCTCAGACTCCGGGCGGGATGGCCGCCATGCAATACTACGTAGGCACGTGGGCCTGCACGGGCGGCGGCGCCGGCGAGCCGCCGTCGAACGCGACCGCGACCTACACGATCGAGAACGGAATCATGCGTGACTCGGTCGTCGTGCCGCCGCAGGGCAAAGTGACCGCACCGTACCAGCTCAATATCGTCACGGCGTTTGACGCGAAGAACAATCGCTACGTGCAAACCCAGGTCGACACCCAGGCCAGTTGGTCCGTCTCGTTCGCCAAACCGTTTACCGGGAACACGGAAGAATGGGTGGATAACGTCACGTACGATGGGAAGCTGGGCCATGTCGAAGTCGTACGCACCGATCAAAACGCATTTACCATCGCCGGGTATTCGACGATGTCACAGGCCAAGCCCGACTTCAACGTGACCTGCCACCGTTCGTAGCGTCGTGCTCACGATGGCGCGTCACGCTATCGCAGTATGAGTGCAATAATTGGGCAGTTCTCGCATTACGTGTTCGATGTTCCCTTAAAGGTGCCTCAAAAGATGCCAAGCACAAGCGGCCGCCACTTCTTGCAAATCCCTGGCCCAACCAACGTACCCGACCGGATCCTGCGCGCGATGGATCTCCCAACGATCGATCACCGCGGCCCTGCATTCTCGGAGCTGGCCCTCGGGGTTCTCGATGGCATAAAGACGATCTTTAAGACAAGCGAGCCAGTGGTTATTTACGGGTCCTCCGGCACGGGAGCTTGGGAAGCCGCGCTGGTCAACGCGCTTTCTCCAGGTGACCGGGTGTTGATGTTTGAGACGGGCTGGTTTGCGTCCCTCTGGCGCGAGATGGCTACGCGGCTTGGGCTCGAGGTCGAGTTTGTTCCCGGCGATTGGCGACATGGCGTCGATCCGAGCGAGGTCGAGAGACTGCTCCTGGCCGACTCGCAACACGGCACTAAGGCCGTGCTTGTGGTGCACAACGAGACATCGACCGGCGTGACGAGCCGCATTCCCGAGATACGCGCGGCGATTGATCGCGCAGGTCATCCAGCCTTGTTCATGGTCGACACGATCTCGTCACTCGCGTCGATGGACTATCGGCACGACGAGTGGGGCGTCGACGTGACCGTGGGCGGCTCACAAAAGGGCCTGATGCTACCGCCTGGCTTGGGCTTCAATGCGGTCTCCGCCAAAGCACGCGAAGCCGCGAAACGCTCAAAGTTCGGCAAATCGTATTGGGCCTGGAGCGAGATTATCCAGGCCAACAAGAGCGGCTTTTGGCCCTACACGCCGGCTACGAACATGTTGTACGGGCTTCGCGAAGCCATCAACATGCTGCACGAGGAGGGTCTCGAAGCCGTGTTCGCTCGCCATGCGCGCTTTGCTGAAGCAACCCGACGAGCCGTGAACGCGTGGGGGCTAGAGCTGTTGTGTCTGCAGCCCCTACAGTACTCGAACTCGTTGACGGCAGTGCTTCTACGCGAGCACGACGATGCCGATCAGCTACGTGCGACGATCCTTGAAAACTTCGATATGTCGCTCGGCACCGGCCTCGGCCGCTTAAAAGGTCGCGTTTTCCGAATCGGGCACCTTGGCGATTTCAACGACCTGATGCTTGCCGGTACATTGTGCGGTGTTCAGATGGGCCTCGAGATGCAGGCAATTCGTCACGGCGACGGTGTATCCGCAGCGCTCGACTATTTGGCCAGCACAGCCCCTCGCCGTAGTTCCGAGCTGGTACGCGCGTAAGACAGCGCTCAAATACGTGATAATGCGGCCGCCGTCTGCATCGTCGGACCTTGAAGCACGACTTCAACGCGATCTTGAGGGCGACGTACATTTCGACGCGTTCACGCGCGGTCGATACAGCACCGACGCGTCGGTCTATCAGATCGATCCCATAGCGGTCGTGCTTCCTAAATCGGTCGACGATATCGCGGCCGTGATCTCTGCGTGCCGTGAGGCGGGGGTACCGGTGGTACCCCGTGGCGGCGGCACCTCACAATGTGGCCAGCCCATAGGGCGCGGCGTCATTGTGGACACGAGCAAATACCTCGATCAACTGCTCGCCGTGGACACACAACGGAAAACCGCGACCGTGCGACCGGGCATAGTGCTCGACCGGTTGAACGGGAAACTCAAGAAGGATAGTCTGTTTTTCCCGATTGATCCGTCAACCGCGAGCCGTGCGACGATCGGCGGTATGGCCGCCAACAACAGTTCCGGGGCTCGCTCGATCCGATACGGAACGATGGTCGAAAACGTGGTGGCGATTGACGCGATGCTTCCATCGGGCGAGAGCTATCGCTTCGGCGATTTACCGGCGAACTTGGCGGAAATCCCCGATGCGGCCTACCGTCGTCTTGCCGCAGCGGTCCGAAGCATCGGGCTTCGCGAGGCGAGCGAAGTGGCTTTGCGCTTTCCGAAGTTATTACGGCGCGTGGGCGGGTATAATATCGACACGATTTCGTCGACGGGCCACAACCTGGCCAAACTCTTGGTGGGATCGGAAGGCACGTTAGCCTTCTTTACCTCCATCGAAGTCGCGCTCGCTTCCATCCCGCGCCATCGCGTTACTGGCCTTTGTCAGTTCCCGACGTTCTACGATGCGATGGATTCGACGCGCCATATCGTTACACTAGAACCCGTCGCGGTTGAGCTCGTCGATCGTACCATGCTCGATCTCTCGCGTAACATCCCCATCTTTCAGCCAACGATCGAGAAATTTGTCCATGGCCAGCCCGATGCACTTTTACTCGTCGAGTTTATGGGCGATGATCTCTCCGAGCTCACGCGAAGGCTTGCTGACCTCGGAGCCATGATGGAAAGCCTCGGTTTCCCTCGGTCTGTCGTCTCACTGACGTCGGTCGCCGATCAGACGGAAATGTGGAACCTCCGTAAAGCTGGGCTGGACATAATGTCATCGATGAAGGGCGATAACAAGCCAGTTTCGATTGTTGAAGATTGTGCCGTTGCCCTCGACGACTTGGCCGAATTTACCAAGAGCCTTAACGAGCTCTTCGAGCGACACGGGACGAAGGGCACGTGGTACGCGCACGCCTCAGTCGGATGCTTGCACGTGCGTCCGGTTCTGAACATGAAGAGCGCTGCTGACGTCACCAAATTTCGAGCTATCGCCGAAGAGGCGTTCGCACTGGTTCGCCATTATAAAGGATCGCATTCCGGCGAGCATGGCGATGGGATCCTGCGCTCGGAGTTCCACGCGCAGATGTTTGGCGAACGACTCGTGCACGCGTTCGAAGAGATCAAGGATATCTTCGACCCGGCCGGCACGATGAACCCCGGCAAAATCGTGCGGCCGTTGCGTATGGACGATCGCACACTGTTTCGATTTAAGCCTGACTACGCTCCGATCGAGCTCGAAACCGCACTCGACTGGTCTGGATGGCCTGGTGGCGTGGCAGGGGCGGTTGAAATGTGTAACAACAACGGCGCGTGTCGTAAGGACGAAGGCGTGATGTGCCCTTCGTATATGGTCACGAAGGACGAAGAGCACACGACTCGCGGCCGAGCAAATACGTTACGCCTCGCGTTGAGCGGACAGCTTGGGCCGGACGCCTTGACTTCGGACGATATGCACGAGACGTTTGACCTTTGCGTCGGCTGCAAGGCGTGCCGTCGTGAATGCCCCACCGGGGTCGACATGGCGAAGATGAAGGNNCCGGCGGCGGCACGGCCTGCGCCTAAAGGATCGGGTCGTCGCATATTTACCTCGATTCGCACCGCTCGCCAGTCGCTTTGCATGGCTGGCGAACATGGGATCGCAATCTGGACCTTTGCGTCGCGTAGGCGAAGCAGTCACCGGCTTTAGTTCACGCCGCAGTCTGCCGGCCTGGCACGGTAAGCCATTTAATTATCAAGGTAGTGCGGCTCGCAGTGGCGCCAAGCTTCCGGGTTCGTCTGACGTCGTGCTGCTCGTCGACACGTTCAACACGTACTTCGAGCCGGCAAACGCTCAGGCAGCCCTCGACGTCCTGGAAGCCGCGGGCTA
>PMHP01000122.1 GCA_003158195.1 Vulcanimicrobiota bacterium
AACCCGCACGTCACGTTTTTTCAAAGCGACGGCAAGCAACTGGTTGCGGACGCCCCGGCCGGACTGGTCGTCGAAAAAGCCAAGACCGTCCAAATGAGCGGCGGCGTTCACGCGCGCTCGCAAGACGGCGTNNGCCATCGGCAACGTCGTGATGGATTCGCCCCAAGGCAGCGAGCTGCGCGGCTCGACCTTGGACTGGAACATGACGACCGGCGAAATCAACGTCACGGGTGCCCGCTAGAATGGAAGGCGTAAGCGCAAACGGGCAGCGGATCGTGATCGAGCATTTGCTCAAGCGCTACGGGTCGCGCACGGTCGTGGACGACGTTAGCGCCGACGTGCGCACGGGCGAAGTCGTCGGGCTCCTGGGGCCGAACGNNGGCGCCGGCAAGACGACGACGTTTTACATGGTCGTGGGCCTGGTAAAACCGGACGCGGGCCGGGTGACGCTCGAACGCGAGGGCGGTTCGATCGACTTGACCGGCCTGCCGATGTACAAACGCGCGCGTTCGGGCATCGGCTACCTCGCGCAAGAAAACTCGATCTTCCGCAAACTCTCCGTCGGCGACAACATCCGTTTGATTTGGGAGATGAACGGCGTATCGCGCGAAGAACAGGAACGCCGCCTTCCCGCGCTCCTCGACGAATTCGGTCTGACCGACCGCGTCGACGCGCGCGGCGATTCGCTCTCGGGAGGTGAACGGCGCCGCGTTGAGATCGCGCGGGCGATTGCGACCGAGCCCGCCTTTTTGTTGCTCGACGAACCGTTTACCGGTATCGATCCGATCGCGGTTGCCGACATCCAGCTGATGATCCGCCAGCTTCGCGAGCGAGGACTCGGCGTCTTGATTACCGACCACCAGGTCCGCGAGACGCTCGCGATCGTCGATCGCGCCTACATCCTCAACGACGGGAAGATCGTCGTTTCGGGGAACGCGCAGGAAGTGCTGTCGTCGCCGACCGCGCGCCAGTTCTATCTCGGCGAAGGATTCCGGTTGTAGTGTCGACGAGCCGAACGTTTCCCACAATTCTCGACCGGTACATCGTCGCTGAACTCGTCGGGCCGTTCAACTTCGGCCTCTCGGCGTTCACGCTGATCATCGCGGCGACCAACATTCTCGCGATCAGCCGTCTCGTTTCCGAGGAGCATGCGCCGCTCGGCGCGTCGGTCGCGTATTTCTTTTGGCAGCTGCCTGAAATCGTCGTTACGGTGATGCCGATGGCGATGCTGCTCGGCACGCTGCTCGCGATGCAGCGGCTCTCCGGCGACAGCGAGATCACGGCACTCAAGGCCGGCGGCATTGGCCTCGTGCGAACGGTCACGCCGGTGCTCATCGTCGCGTTTTGCGTCTCGCTCGTCGCGCTGATCCTCCAGGAAGGCCTCGTGCCGTACGCAAACGACCGCGCGGTCTACCTGCGCGAACAGGCGATCCGACGCGTCGGGCCGTACGGCGGCGGCAGCCAAACCGTCATCACGGGGCTGCCCGGAGGCGGCGAACAAGTCACCTATTTTCGCGGGTACGACGCCCCGACGCAAACGCTCTTGCACGTCACGATCATCACGTACGCCCCGGACAAGCAGCCGCAACTGATCGTCATTAGCGACCAGGGAGAGTTCGAGGCGCCGAGCTGGACGTTCCAGAATGCGCGTCTCTACCGGTTCGAACCGGACGGGTCGACGGAATATTCGCAGCAGCCGGTCGTCCGGATCGACATCGGTGAGAGGCCGAGCGAGCTGCAACAGCGAGCCACCGACAACAACCGGGAGACTATGAGCCGTTCGCAAATTCGGGAGATCATCGATTCGGGGCAACTGTCGCCCGAAGAGACGCGCGCGTACCAGACGACGTACGAGGGCAAGCTTGCACGACCGTTCGCCTCGTTCGTGTTCGCGTTGATCGCGATTCCGTTCGGGATGCGCCCGGCGCGCGGCGGCGGCGGCGCCGGCCTCGGCTTCGGGCTGGCGGTTGCCATCGCGTTTGTCTACTTCGTCGTGGCGAGCGTCTTCTCGGCCGTCTTCACCGGCTTGCCGGGCGGGTACGCCGTCTCGACGGTCGGCGCGTGGGCGCCGAACGCCATCTTCGTCGCGATCGGTGCCGCGCTGCTGCGCCGGGCCGCGCGCTACTAGCAGGGTAGGCAAGCGTGGAAAAACTCGCTGGGTTCTTGGTGATCCTGACGATCGCCGTCGGAGCGGGCGCGATCGCCTATATCGGCGATCGCGTCGGACATCAAGTCGGCCGCAAGCGGCTGACGCTTTTCGGCTTGCGTCCCAAATATACGTCGACGATCGTCGCGGTGGCCACCGGGGTGATGATCGCGCTCGTCGTGACCGGCCTCGTCCTGTTGACGACACCGCTCGCGCGCTTCGCGATCTTCGATCTGAACACGATCAACGATAAGGTGAACGCACTGCAAGCCCAAGCCGACCAGCTCGAAAAACAAACGCACGAGAGCAACGTCGTCATCGCTCGCGGGCAGCTGCTCTACAATCAGTTTCTGATGATCACACCGCAAGAGACGTATGCGGACCGACGGGCGCGCTTGGTGGAATTTTTCTCGGCGGTTGTGAACTCGCTCAATCGCAGGTACGCCCAGTCCGGGCTCAAGCCGTACGTCGGCAAGCCGGCCGATCCCGTCATCGCAAAAAAAATCGACGCGGTCCTGCAAGACGTGCGCGTCCAGAGCTTTCTGCTCGATGGGCCCGTGCTGCTGGTCGCGGTTGCCGACGAGAACCTTTTTCCAAACGACCCGATCCATTTTAACATCGCCGCGTATCCCGACAAACGGATTTTTACGTCGGGTCAGTCGCTCTCGAGCGTCGAGGTCGACGGCGGCACGGCAATCGTCCCGAACATCGCCTACGCACAGCTCGCCGAGGCTGTCGCGGACACGGCGATCGGCCTTGGGATGCCGGCGTACTTCAGCAACCTCGTGCCGGCGCTGACCGCGGATCAGTTTTTTCGTCGCGCACAGGCGGAGGTGCGCACCGGACGCAGCCGCTTCTACATCATTGCGCGGGCGGCGTCCGACGTGTATCCACACACGGGGGGCGTGCCGGTAACGTTCGCGCTGAGCCGGAATCCCAGGTAGACGATGAGCGAACCGGCCGGCGCCGTCCTCGGAATCGATCCGGGGACGCGAAAATGCGGGTATGCGGTCCTGCTCGAGGCCGGCGCCGCCCCGCTCGAGCTCGGCATCGTGCCGACCGAGCGGCTCGCCGAGACCCTGCGCGAGCTCGGCCAACGCTTCGCTCTGCGAGCGATTGCCCTGGGCAGCGGTACCCACGCCGGCGCCGTCAGCCCGCTCCTCGCCGGGCTCGGCGTCCCGATCGAAATGGTCGACGAGCGGGAAACCACGCTCCTCGCTCGCCGGCGCTACTTCGCCGTCCACCCCCCGCGCGGCTGGCGCCGCTTCATCCCCCGCGGCATGCTCCTCCCCCCGCGCCCGATCGACGATTTCGCGGCTGTGCTGATAGCGGAACGGCTGCTGGAGCGGCCGGTTTAACGGCAAGGGGGACCCCCAAAACCCGCGCTTTTTGAGGCGGTTACTCCCCCGTGCAACGGGAGGACTCACTAAGGCCCGGTCGTAAACGCCTACACGCACGCGCTCAAACGATGGGGCGTACTTTTGGTGTCTCTCCTGTGAGGGGCGGCACTTCGCCAAAGTGCGCCCGACCGCAGCGATTGTGTGCGAAGCCTTGGGGTCTTTACTCTTCTGGAGGATCTATGAAGCGTCTCGCACGCCTCGCAGTCGTCGCAGGGTTGGGCGCAGCCCTCGTGATGCCGGCGCGGCAGGCTACTCTCGCGACGCCGTTCTCGGACGTACCGGCTAACCACTGGGCCTATCAGTACATCCAAAGTCTCGCAGCAGACGGCATCATCGACGGGTATCCGGATGGAAAATTCAAAGGCGACCGGCCGCTCACGCGCTATGAGATGGCCGTCGTCGTTGCGCGTGTCATCGCCAAGCTCCAAGAAAATCAGGGGCCCAAGGGCGCCTCGAAAGAGGATCTCGACAAGCTCCAAAAACTGATCGATTCGCTGAAAGACGAGTTGGACGCGCTCGGCGTCCGGGTAACGAACCTCGAAGATTCACTCGACGCGCTCGACAAGCGCACGAAGTTCGCCCAGTCGCTCTCGATGCATGGCGTGTTCCTTCCGAACATCACGTTGCGCGAGCGGCCCGGCGCCGAAACCTCGATCACCAATACGACCGGCGCCGCGGTGACGACCTACTACGGCGCAGCCATTCCCTGTTCGCCCGGGAATGCCAACGGTTGCCCGCTGCCGGCCGCCGGTACGGTCGGAAACCCGACGGCAGTCGGAGCGCCCGATCCGTTCGTCAACGCGTATCTCGCGACCGACGACTCGAACAATCCCCTGTATCAAGCGAGTTCGGGCATTCAGATCCGTCAGGACAGCCGCTTTTCTCTCGCGTATCAAGTCAACGATAATTTGACGGTCTCGCTGCCGGTCCACATTCTTAACTTCGAATACGGCGGCGACTTTTCGCAACAGGCGAAGGTCGACATCGAACCCACGATCGACATCGCGATCGCCAAGGCCGGCGCGCTCTCGAACCTGGACTTCAAGTTCGGCGTCATCGACAACATGACGTCGTCGCGGACCGGTCTCGCGTTCCGCGCGCCGCAAGGCTACAACGGTGCCGTACCATACGAAGAGCCGTATCAGCCGCCTCAGAAGGGCATGGCGATCAAAGGCACGATCGGCGAGGGCGCCTTCGGGATGACCGACGTCGAAGCGTCATTCACGCGCATGGACGACGTGCGCCTCGATACGCAGACGGGCGTTACCGATCCCAATACCCTGCCGATCAGTTCGAACGCATACTTCTTCCCGGTGGTCGCGCCGCAGGAAGGCTACACGCAGACGACACCTGCCGGTACGCTCACGACCAATACGTTCAACGCCGGCGCCGGAGCGCTCGATCAGGTTTTCCTGACGCAGTCGGCCGTCAACGGGAGCGTCTACATCTCGTACTACAACGGCGCGACCTATAATAATATGGGAACGCAGACCGGCGGTCCGGCCACAACGGTCCCCGGCTTTACCTTTAACGCTGCGTACAACAGCGTGGTGTTCACCGATCCGCTGCCCGCCGGCTCGGTCGTCGGCATCACCTACAAGGGTCTCGGAACGACCAACAACACGTCGTTCCAGCGCTACATGATCCACACGCGCCTCAACCAAAAGTTCAAGGGGTATACCGGCGCCGAGGTCGGGATGACGTTTAACCGTATCTTCGACTACGACGACACCGAGACGGTCGGGATCGGGTCGAGCGGGTTTACGAATGTCAACCAGGCTTCACCCGACGGCTACGGTTTGGTGAGCGACACCGTCTTCGGGCTCGACTTCCAAGCGCCGATTCCCTACAACATCTGGGGTGCGGGGTCGAGCCCGGTCATCTTCGGCGAGTTCGCCGACAGTAAGTACACGCCCGACTACCGCAACATTGCCGCGGTCGGCGACACCGCCGGCATCGTCGGCCTGAAACTTACGGTCGACAAGATTCTGTTCACCGGCCAATACCAAAGCGTCGGCCAGGATTTCTTCGTCGGCGCGCCGCTGCGGTATTTCGGAAACGCTCCGTATCTGATCGCGGATTACAAAGGGTTCTATCTGCCCGACTTCTTCGGCTTCGGAAACGACGTCGGGATCAATCAGCAGTTTGACAATCAGTTCACGAGCGCCGGCTTAACGAGCCTCGATACGGCCGGCAATCCGAATCTCACCTTTGCCTATCCGATCTACAACATGCTCAAGGCGAGCGGTCCAACCTATTTCTCGGCGTTCGCACCGAACTCGCGCGGCCCGTCGCTCTCGGTCAACGCACCGATCCGGGTCGGCGGTATGGTGTTCACGACGACGGCTTCGTACCAGCATCTCTCGGAGATCCGGCCGGACGGTATGGGTGCGCTGCTCTACGGCCCGTCGTACGCGTCGAATAAGACGGAGACCTACGATACGTACGGGCTGAACACGAAGTTCTCACTGCCGGTTTTCGGAAATTCGGCGACGATAAACCTCAACGGCTCGTACGAGACGCTGCAACGGCTCGACATGACGGCCGAGCAGTACTATCCGATCAATCCGACGACCCAGACGTTCGATGCGACGTCGTTTGCCGCCGCAGCCGCGGCCTTCCCGGGTGGCGGCACGTACGGCGGAGGCAGCCTCGTGTCGTTCTATCCGAACTACATCAACATGCGGCACATCACGATCGGTGCGAACGCCGTGCTGCCGCTGACGAAGGAGCTGAATCTGAACGGTGCGTACTCGACGCAGCACTACGGCGGCGCTTACGGCACGACGCTCGGGCAGAACATCTCCGAGCACAAGGACTACTATCTCGGCGGTTTGACCTACAACATCCCCAAGACGAATTCGTCGCTGTCGTTCACCGCTCGCCACTACGGCTATTTCGACGCCGTCGTGCCGAACTTCAACTTCAGCCAGAACCGTCAGGACGTCAACTTCACGGTGCGCTTCTAAAGCGACGCTGCCCGTGCGCGCGACGGCGCGGTGCTTCGGCACCGTGCCGTTTGTGTTTTCACGGGGCTCTGCGACCGTCACGCCGTAGTACTCGGCGATGCGTTACTGGGCGCCGGTGCTGCTGGCGATCGCCGTTGCGCTCGGCGCGGTGCAGATCGTTTCGAGCATCGCGCTGCGCGGGAGCGCCGAGCCGGGGTCCTGGGTGCGGCTCGTGCCCGAGACGCTCGCATTGCGCGTCGAGCGAATCGACCCGGCGTTTCCCTTGCCGGCGCCCGTACGCTTGGTGCTCGCGCAGCGGGCGATCGACGAGAACGACCCCGCGCGCGCCGAAGCCGAACTGGCTAAGGTTCCCGAGTCACGCGACCGCCTCGCGCTCGAAGGACGGCTGGCTCAGGCGCGCGGCGACGCCGCGGGGGCGGTGCGCGCGTATCTTGCCGCAGACGATCTTGAGGACATCGAGCTGCAGGTCGGCGCGCTCGCGCGCGACCGCAACCTCGCCGCGGCACTGGCCCTCCAGCACGCGACGATTGCACGGCTGGAGGCGGATCCGACGCAGGCCGACGCACTCGCGCGGGCCTACTTCGCGCTCGGGCGTCTCGAGGAGACGCAGGCGTACGCGTTCTGGGTTGGAACGCCGCAGCGCAACGCCCACGAAGTTGCAGCCGGCGCGGCGTACGCTCGCGCGGTCGCGCTCGCACCCCTCGAGGAGCGCTACCTGATCGCGTATGCGAACCAGCTCTTGAACCTCGATCGTTTCGGGGATGCCGAGCGCGCGTTTCTGCGCGCTCGCGACGCCGATCCGACGAGCGCGGATCCGTTCGCCGGCCTCGGCGAGCTCGCGCACCGGCGCGGCGACGAACAGGCCGCACGCGCCTACCTCGCGCGTGCGCGCTCGCTCGACGCGCACGACGAAGCCGTGCTCCGGCTCGCACGCGAACTCGGCGCGTAATGCGCGTTGGCCTTGACCTTCAGCTCGCGCGCGGAACGGCGACCGGGATCGGCGAGTACGCGAGTGGACTCTACGCGGCGCTGCGCGCGCAAAATGTTGACGTCGTCGCGCTGCGCAGCGAGCATTTCGACCCTTGGCGGTTCGACCGCCGCGTCGTCTGGGATCAGGTCCTGCTGCCGATCGCCGCGCACCGGGCGCGCGTCGATCTCGTACACTGCGCGTCGGGTACGCTGCCGCTCGTCGCACCCGCGCCGCTCATCGCGACGGTCCACGACGTGGCGTGGCTGCGCGTGCAGGGCCACGCGCGGTTCTACGCGCGCGCCTATTTCGGGCCGTTCTCGCTCGCGCGCTATCGCAGCGCGCGGCGCATCCTCGTCGATTCGGCGTTCTCGCGCGCCGAGCTGCTCGCGGTCGCGCCGCGACTGGACCCCGAGCGCATCGAGGTCGTCTATCCCGGCGTCGCGAGCGACATCATGAGCGTCGAGCGCGCGCGTGACGACAGCGCGCCGTTCGCGCTCGCCGTCGGCACCGTCGAGCCGCGCAAAAACCTCGATACGCTCGTGCGCGCCGTCTCCGCGATCCCGCAGCTGCGCCTGATCTCGGTCGGACCGTTCACGCCGTACGCGGATGTTTGTATGCGGCTCGCGCGCGAACTCGGCGTCACCGAGCGCGTCGAGCTGCGCGGCTACGTGCCGCGCGCCGAACTCCTCGACCTGTACGCCCGCGCGACGCTCGCCGCCGTTCCCTCGCGCTACGAGGGCTTCGGCTACGCCGCCGCTCAAGCGCTGTGCGCCGGCGTGCCGCTCGTCTGTTCGAACGCGTCGTCGCTGCCGGAGATCGCCGGCGACGCCGCGCCGCTCCTCGACCCAAACGAGGTCCGCGACTGGACCGCGATCCTGCGTTTGCTGCTCGAGACGCGAGACGAACGCGAGGCCCAAGCTCGAGCCCAGCGCCCCGCGAGCATCGCACGCTTCGCCTGGTCGCAAAGCGCCCGCACCGTCGCGCAAGCGTACGCTGCAGCCCTGTCACCCTGAGCGAAGCTCGNNGCGCAGTCGAAGGGCCAACGGCGCAATGGCGGGGATCCCGGCGGTCCTTCGACTCCGGCGCTTCGCGCCTCCGCTCAGGATGACAAGCGGGAGTTTAGTAAACGGGGGAGTCGGCGGTGCCGGGGGCGGCGCTGCCGTCGTCGGGGGCGACGACGAGGCGCAGGGGGTAGGACGAGCCGCCTTCGGGCATCGTGACGATTTCGGTGCGCACGAAGCTGCCGGGCGG
The DNA here is from genome assembly GCA_003158195.1 of Vulcanimicrobiota bacterium. Lineage (GTDB taxonomy): Bacteria > Vulcanimicrobiota > Vulcanimicrobiia > Vulcanimicrobiales > Vulcanimicrobiaceae > Palsibacter > Palsibacter borealis. Next base: position 8,737 of record PMHP01000122.1, read on the forward strand.
GATCGTATACTGCCGTAGTTTGTAGTGACCATACGGCTCCATCGCGTGGGCCTGAACGAGCACGCGGTCGATCACGAACGTGCCCGTTGCGCGGCCGCCGCGCGGGCTAGCGTAGATCGCGATGTTGCGCGCGTTGTGTCGGTCGTTGTTGACCATGCGAATGGTGATGTCTTGAAGAACGCCGTAGTCGCCGGCAAGCGTCTGCCCCTGGACGAGGTTCGGCAGCGGAATTTGGCCGATCGGGATCTCGAGGTCGGGGCCGTCGGCCGCGTAACTGTAGTCGTAGAAGAATTCGGGGATGGGATAGATGCCGCGCGCGTGCGGCACGTCGCCGACGAGCGTCGCCGATGTGGGGACCGGGCCGTCGATCGATGCGTCCGCGTCTTGCGCGACCAGCGTCAGGTGCAAGGAAGATCCCTCGATCTCGCGGAGCTGCATGAGGCCGCTGACGACCGACTTCGCGGGCAGCGCTTGGTTCATCAGCGCAACGGTCGAACTCGGTGGAATCGAGATGACGGTGCCTTCGTTTTGGGCGAGCCGCACGAGAAAGCGCTGCGTCGAGAGGTGGCCGACCTCCATCTCGTTGGGTTCGGGGCCCGCCAAGCCCGCGATGAACTGCACGAGCGCGGGCTGGTTCGAAGTGTTCTGGACTTTGAGGACGATCCGCCGATTGGGCTCGGTCGACGGGTCGTAGTGGTAGTACAGAAACCGATCGGCTTGTCGCGTCGTGAGGTCCGCTTCGAACAGGATGCCGTTCGCCTTGAGGGTTTCGGGGAAGTCGCTGACGAGCAGCGATTGGGGCCGGATGCTCGGTTGCGCGAAGTTCTCGACGCGGACGTGGGTCGTGGCCTGGACCGTGAAGTACGGATCGCCTTGCAGGATGATCGGGACGTCGATCGTCGCGATGTCATCGACACGCAGCGGCGCGCCCACGTTGATGCCGTCCGCGGTCGCAACGGCGGACGCACCGGGACGCAAGGTGACGGCTTTTAGCGCAGCCGCCAGAGCCTGTTCTTGGAGAAAAAATTCCGATGCCGGCCGGCCGGTGACGCGTAACAGCACCGAATCGGCGGCGGCACCGGCCATGTAGGCGACGCGCACCGGGACGTCGCGCGTCAGGCCGCGATCGTCGCGCACCGTGACGGTCGTCGATCCGATCTGCTTGCCGACGATCGTCAGAATGCGTGTCGCTTGATCGACCGAAGCGTCGGCGATCGCGGGGTTGGCGACCGTGACGCTCGCGCTGCCGAGGACCGCCTGAAGACGCAGTTCTTGCGAGCCGCCCGGCGTTACGCCGGCGGATGGCGGGTCGACGATGATCGGCGGCTGCGTCGGCGGAACCGTCGGAGCCGGGGCCGGCGCCGGAGGCGGCGCGCCCAGTGGAATCGTCGCCGGGCTCGCAACCGGGGCTGCGGCCGGAACCGGGGCTGCAGCCGGAACCGGGGCTGCTGACGGGCTCGGCGTCGGCGAAGGGCTCGGCGCGACCGCCCCGGCCGTGGGAGCCGGCAGCGGAACGGCCGGCGCAGCGCTAGCCGGCGGAGCAGTCTGCGCGCGGGCGCCCGGCATCGCAGCGAGCGACACGGCCGCGCCGGCCGCGATACAAGCGGCAAGATACAGCGGGCCTAAGCGACGCATCGAGGCGCGAACTTCTCCTACTCGGGAAAACTCGGTTAGGCGATTTTCGCTTCTCGATGGACCGCCGTAGCGAGCAGCGTCTTATAGCCGACGGTCGGGAACAAGACCGTTACGAGGTCTTTCTCCGCCCGCTCGACCGTGCCTTGCCCGAATTTCGGATGCACGACGACGTCGGCGATTCGATAGCCGCTCGTAACGCGCGAATCCCGCGCCGTCGAGGCCGTGCGCAAACAGTTGTCGCACTGGCCGCACGTCTCGGATTCGAAATCTTCGCCGAAGTAGTTGAGGATGAACTTGCGGCGGCAGCCGCGCGTCTCCGAATACTGCAGCATCATCGCCAGTTTGCTCTGATCGTAGGATTTTTTCGTGTCGTAGTTCGTCAGGTTCAACACGAGCTCTCGATTGAGCAGGGCCTGATCCGTCAAGCCGTAGCGCGCCCGCGCGCGCATCTCGATAAAGCCGGCTTTCTTGAGCAGGGCGAGGACGACTTTGAGCTTTGTCAGCGGAAGCTGCGAGATCTTGCGCAGATCCGCAAGCGAAACGCCGTCGGCCTGCCCGCCAAAATACTCGAGCGTGCCGAAGACCTTCTGGACGTCTTCGATGTCGGGGTACTTGCCGGTCAGGAAATAATTTTGGACGCGCGTATCGCTCATCCGGTAAAGCAGGATGCAGCGCGAGAGATCGCCGTCGCGCCCGGCGCGGCCCGCCTCCTGCGTGTACGCTTCGACGGAACCCGGGAGATCGTAGTGGACGACGAAGCGGATGTTCGCCTTATCGATGCCCAGGCCGAAGGCATTGGTCGCGACGACTGCGCGAATCGCTTCATGCATGAACAATTCGTGGACGGAGACGCGATCGTGTTTTTGAAGCTTCGAGTGATAGACCGCTGCGGGCAGGTCGAGTTGGTCGTGCAGGTAGCGCTGCACTTCGAGCGCGTTCTTGATCGTCGCCGTGTAGATGATTCCGGTGCCGTCGAGGCCGTTCTCGAAGAGGCCCTTAAGGGATTTGAGCTTCGCGGCTTCACTCTCGGCGCGAATTACTTCGTACCGGAGGTTCGGCCGGTCGAAGCCCTTCACGATCGTCTTCGTGTTCGGGATGCCGAGCTGCAGGAGAATGTCTTCGCGCACGGCCGGCGTCGCGGTCGCCGTGAGCGCGAGGACCGTCGGCTTGCCGAGAATCGTGATGACTTGCCCGAGCGCGAGGTACGCCGGCCGGAAGTCGTGACCCCACTGGCTGATGCAGTGCGCTTCGTCGACCACGAAAAGCGGGATGTCGATCCGCGCGAGAAGCGCGAGGAACTGCTCGTCTTCGAGTTTTTCCGGCGTGACGAAAACGATCTTGACGCCGCCGCTTGCAACGCGAGCGAGCGCAGCTTCTTCTTGATCCTCAGACAGAGTAGAATTAAGCGCTACGTTGTTGCAGAAGCCGAGCTCGGCGAGCATGTCGATCTGATCTTTCATCAGGGCGATCAGCGGGCTGACGACGATCGTGGTGCCGTCGAGCAGCAGTGCCGGTAGCTGGTAGCACAGACTCTTGCCGGCTCCCGTCGCCAGAATGGCGAGCGTGTCCTCGCCCGCGACGATCCGGCCGACGACTTCTTCCTGTCCCGGGTTGAATGACTCGAACCCGAACAGGTCATGTAGGGCGTTTTGAAGCTCCTCGCTCCCGACGACGCGCCTGGTCAACGTAGCCCTCCTGGGATGGCATCGCGCCCGCCGTTCTTAAACGACGGTGGGCTAATAGTACTAAGACTAGAATACCCGCGTGAAAGTTTCCTGAAACAGGGGCGCGCCGAAGGCTCCGACAAAAATGCAACGGTGTCGCTCTACCGCACCTGGCGTCCGAAATCGTTTGGGGATCTCGTCGGTCAGGACGCGGTCGTCCGCACCCTGCGCGCGGCCCTATCTTCCGGTAAGCTCGCCCACGCGTACCTGTTCTCGGGACCGCGCGGGAGCGGGAAGACCTCGGCTGCAAAGATTCTCGCGCGCTGCATCGATTGCGTGCGCGGTCCAACCGCAGACCCCGACAACACCTGCGAGAATTGNNGCTCTCGACGTGATCGAGCTCGACGCGGCCTCCAACCGCGGCATCGACGAGATTCGGGCGCTGCGCGATTCGGTGAAGTTCGCGCCGGCCTCGATGCGGATGAAGGTCTTCATCATCGACGAGGCCCACATGCTGACCCGCGAGGGCGCAAACGCCTTCTTGCGGACCCTCGAAGAGCCGCCGCCGCATGCCGTCTTCATCCTGGCCACGACCGCGCCCGAGTCGCTGCCGCCGACGATCCTTTCGCGCTGTCAACGCTACGCGTTCCGGCGCATTCCGGTCGGCGTGATGATCGAGCGGATGCGCACGATCGCGGCTGCCGAAGGGATCGCGATCGACGACGGCGCGCTCGCCGCAATCGCCTATCGGGCCGACGGCGGACTTCGCGACGCCCTGACGATGCTCGAGCAGGTCGCCGCGTATGCGGGCGGCGCGGTCGAGACCGCGACCGTGGAGGCGGCCTTCGGCGTGACCGGGCGCGAGTTCGCCCGCGCGCTCGTCGATGCGATCCTGGCAGGTGAGGCCGCCGCGGCGTTGCGCGTGATCGCCGAGGCCAGCGACGCCGGCGCCGACATGTTCGGCTTGATCCGCGGAGCGATCGCCGAATACCGCAACCTCCTGGTCGCGCGAATCGACCCCGAGCTGCTCGGCCGGGACCTCTCGGCGGCCGATGCCGAGGCGGTGATCGGAAACGCCCGCGGGACGCCGCAACCGAAGGTCGTTCGGGGTCTGCGGCTTCTCGCCGACGCGCTCGCGGCCGGTCGCCTATCGGGGAGCCCCCGGCTCGAACTCGAGACGGCCGTGCTGCGGCTGGTCGTCCAGCACGAAGACCCAAGCCTCGACGCCTTAGCGACCCGCGTCGCGCTGCTCGAGGGCGGCACCGGTCGAGCGCCCGAGGCCCCGCGAGCCGACCAGTCCGCGGTCCCGGCACCCGCCCAACAGCCAATGGTGCCGGTGAATTTGCAGCAGGTTCGCTCGCTTTGGGGCCAGATCCGGCTGCGGGCCGAAGAGCGGCACAAGCCGTTGCGCGCGGTGCTCGCGCGCGCGACCGTCGATGCGGTCGACGAGCGGGCGCTCGTGCTCGGCGTCGGCGACGCGACCCACGAAGGCCTCGCGCGCGACAAGCTTTCGGTTCTCGAGGACGCGGTCGCGGACGTCCTGGGCGTACGGCTTCGTGTCGTCGTGCGGTCGCGCGCCCCGGTGACAAGCGCGCACCGCGCAACGCCTTCGTCGACGGAGCCGGCGACATCCGAGCCGGATGCAAGCGCGAGCGGGGCAGATGGAGAAGTGGATCTCCTCGCATACGCGCGCAAGAAACTCGGCCGAACGGAGCAGGAATGAATCAAGCGCAGATGATGGCGCAGCTCAAGAAAGCGCAAGCCGAGATGGCCCGCGCGCAGGAAGAGCTGGCCTCGACCGCCGTCGTTGGGACGGCCGGCGGCAACGCGGTCGCAGTGACGATGACCTGCGACTATCGCGTCACGAGCGTGAAGCTCGCCAAGGAAGCGATCGATCCCGACGACGCGGAGACGCTCGAAGACCTGCTCGTCGTTGCGACGAACGACGCCGTCGCGAAAGCGCAAGAGGCGGCCGCCAAGCGCATGAGCTCGGTCACGGGCGGGCTGCACATTCCCGGGCTGACGTAAAACGAACGCGATAGCGGGCCCGATCCAAAGCCTGATCAACGAATTCTCGAAACTGCCTACCGTCGGCCCGAAAACTGCGGCGCGGCTCGTCTTTCATCTCTTGAACCGGCCGCGCGCCGAGGCCCAATCGCTTGCCGAAGCGATCCTGGCGGTGAAGGATCGCGTGCGTTTGTGCTCGCGTTGCTTTTCGCTCACCGAGGACGATCTGTGCACGATCTGCAGTGACGAGCGTCGCGACGGATCCTTGCTGTGCGTCGTCGCGGAAGTCAAGGACATCTACGCGCTCGAACGCACCTCGGCGTATCGCGGCCGCTATCACGTCCTCGGCGGCTTGATCTCGCCGATGGACGGTATCGGCCCCGCCCAACTTCGCGTCAAGGAACTGATCGAACGGATCGCGGCCGAGGGGCCGCAAGAACTCGTCGTCGCGACCAATCCGAACGCCGAGGGCGAGGCGACGGCGCTCTACCTGTCGCGCCTGATCGGTCCGAGCGGCGTGCGGGTGACGCGGCTCGCCTATGGCCTGCCGATCGGCGGCGATCTCGATTACGCCGACGAGGTTACCCTTGCGAAAGCCCTCGAGGGCCGCCGCGCGCTGTAACTACCGCTCTTGCCACAGGGTGTCGCCGCGTGCGACGGTACCGGCCGTCTTGACCGAGCAGTAGATGCCCATGGTATTATTGCGCTCCTGCACGAGCGTTCGCAGCATCCTCGGATCGCTCTCGCCGCTTTCCAGATCGTAGCTCGTCGTCACGCAACGATTAATCGGCTCGACGACCTCGAGCGTCACCTCGCCGAGACTCAGCGTTGCACCGAGGAGGTCCGCTTCGGCGAGCGCAAAGCCCGGCTCGGCGACGACGAAGAGGTTGGGGCGAAAGCGCTGCGGCTCGAGCGCCCGGCCGGCCAGCCGTTCGAGGTCGGCGATCCACGCATCGAAGACGAGCGAAACGGCTGCGGCGTCGAAGTACGGCCCGGCGTTGCGCGCACCGACCGCGACCTTGCGTTCCGCGGCGAGTTCGATCGCGCGCTCCGGCGTTGCGACCGTGTGGAGCAGATTGTGCTCTTTGCCGCGATAGGTTTTGCCGCTGCGCGGGCCGTCGGGTGAGTCCACGAAGAGCGCCGTTTGCCGGTCTCCCTCAAACCCCGCAAGGCCGACCCGGGCCGTCCGCAGGGATTCGGGCGCGAGGCTCTTCACCGGGTAACGCCAGAGCGTCGCGACGCGCCCGAGCGGATGGCGTCCCTTCATCAGCGAACGACTCCTGCGTTCGAGCGAGCGTTACCTTCGTGAGGAGCCGTCATGAACGCGTCTAACCGCGAGAGTGCGCTAAGGCCGCTGGGTCTTGGCGAAGTGCTCGACCGCGCCGTCAACCTTTGCGTGAAGAACTTCATTCCGCTGACGGCAATCTTCCTCGTGTACGCCGTACCGCTCGCGGTCGTGCAGTACTTCGCGAGCCAGAACTCCGCGCGCGTCGTGCAGGCACTCGTCGATTTCGGCATGCACGGCGGCAAGGACGTCGATGCGCTCTCGAAGCAACTCAGCGCGGGCTCCGATTTCAGTGCCTGGACGCCGATTCTGCTGCTGTTGACGGTCTTCGTGTACCCGCTGCCGGTGGCCGCCCTGATCGCTGCGGCCTCGGGCTTCTACCTCGGGAGGCCGGTTTCGCTCGGCGCGGCTTACCGTACGGCGGTGTCGCGTTGGCCGCACCTGATCGGCGTCAACATTATGTACGGGCTGGCCGGGGGGGTTCTCTACCTCGGCGTGATCTTGGTCGGCATCGTCTTCGGCTTAGGGATCGGGCTCTTGTATGCGCTTTCCTCGACCGCGGGCATCACGATCGGGATCGTCGTCGCCGTGATCTTTGTGCTTTTCGCGTTTGGGTTTGCGATTGTGGCCACGCTCGCCGTGCAGATGTCGTATTTCGGTTGCGTTCTCGAAGGCCAGAATCTCGCCGAGGCGTTCGTTAGCGGGCTCCGGCGGGTTTTCGTGGGCATCGGGCTACGCCGTTCGCTCTTGGTCGGGGCCGCGTTCTTCGCGATCATTGTCGGCATCGACATCGTCGCCGGCGTCGGCTCAGCGGTCCTCGTCGGTTTCCTTCGCAGCACGATCGCCGGTACGGTGTACGCGACGATCATCGAAGTCGCGACGGCCGCGTTCACGACGGCGTTCATCACGATCTTCTACTACGACCTGCGCGTCCGCGAAGAAGCGCTCGATCTCCAAATCGCCGCGCAAGCCGCCCAGACCGGGGCGCAGCTATCGACGACGTAGCGCGCCGCCGCTCCTTCGGTGAGATCCTCGATTCGGCGGTGACCCTGACGGTTCGAACCGCGCCCGCATCGCTTACGATAGCGATCGTGGGGGTCGCGGCGTACAGGAGCATCGGGTTCTGGCTTCCGCGGCATTTCCATTCGGCGACCGCTTCGTTGCAGATTGGCCTGGACGTCTTGGCCGTTGCGCTTGTTTGGGGTTTCACCTTCGTCGCGATTCAAACGGCGATGGTCAGATTTCAAGGGAAGTCGTCAGATGTCCGCACCGCCGTTTCTTCGCTCTGCGAAATCTGCCGGCGATCGCAATCGCCGTCGCGCGATATGTCGTGATATCCGTGGCAATGCTCGTCGGACCTCTGCTTCCGTTTGATGCCTATCTGATACTCGCGCCGGCGATGGTCGGGCTCGCTGCCCTTTGGTGGTACGAAACAGACCCGAGGACGGTCGTAGGTTTCGCAGCGTTTCCGCTGCTGCTGAGAATCGCTACGATTCTCGCCACGGTTCTCGCCGTCTTCGGTCGCTATGCGATCGCTATGTCGCTCACGGAACTGCAATCGACGTCGACTCAGGTCGTCTTTTGGATTCGCGATCTTCTGCTCCCGCGAGATGCATCCTCAGATCGAAGACGGCTCGCCATTGTCTTAGCGACATTTGGAGCGGTGGGGGTGTTCGAATACCTCCTTACGATCATTGCCGGCCTTAGTGCCGTTGTGTACCACCCCCCGGCATACGCGCTCATAGCCGATGTCGTGATCCCGGGCGTCGCTGATTTGTTCCTCGCCGCTTTCGCCTTGCAATTCTATCGTGACCTTCGGTTACGAACGGAAGGGATCGATCTGCTCGAATCTGCGAAGCAGCTTGTCGCCGAGCCTTCACGATGATGCCCGCTTCGCGTTGGCCGCATGGCGATCCGAACGTTGTTGCAAAAGCGGTGCTGGCGGAGCCGGCGTACCGGCATGCGGCCGCCTCGAACGACGCGGCGCCATCGCCGGATATTTGGCAGATCCTCTGGCAATGGTTCGTCGACCACGTCCTGCGCCCGCTCTTGGGGCCGCTCCACGTGGCATTCGACGCGTCGAAGGGCGTGGGGACGGTGGTCGGGATCGTTCTGATCGTGGCTGCGCTCTGTCTGCTCGGGTTTTTGATTTTTCGGCTGGCGATTGCGTTTGCGCCGCGGGCTGCGCTCGAGCGCGAGGCGGATGGGTTGCGGGCGCTTGGCGAGGAGCGGACGCGGGCGGATTGGCTGGCGCTCGCGCGCGACGCGGCGGCGCGCGGCGACTACGCAAGCGCGATCGCGGCGTTGTTCGCGGCGGCGCTGGCGGCTCTGGACGAACGGGCCCTCGTTGCGTTCGATCCGGCGCGCACCCCGGGTGAGTATCGCCGCCTGGTCCGCCGCGAGCGTGCCGCGGCGGCCCCGGCGTTCGACGAACTTGCGAACCGCTTCGTCTACGCCGCCTACGCGCCGGACGCTCCGCTGCGCTCCGATTTTGAAGCAGCGGCGCGCGCTTTCGAGAACTTCGAGCCCTTGGTCGCCGCCTGAATGCGGGCCGGCTTGGTGCGCCCGCCCGTGCTTGAAATCGCACTCATCGTTCTCGCGCTCGCGGCGCTCGTCGTCATGGCCGTGCTCAACGAACGTCGTTCGCAGACGGTCGAAACCGACTCGTACTCGAGCTATGACGCGGCAACCGGCGGGTACCGGGCGTTTTACGAGCTGTTGCAACGCGAAGGTGTGCGCGTCGAGCGTTTCCAACAGCGCCCGGGTTCGCTCGACGCGGCCGTCGACACGCTGGTCTATGCGGAACCCCTCGATTTCGACGTGCGCCAGATTCCGGCAACGATGAACGACGCGCATGCGCTCGAGGCCTGGGTTCGCGAGGGCGGGCGGCTCGTGTATTTCGGACACGACGACGCCGCCGCGAAACAGAAGCTGCTCGCGTTTCCCTTCAGCCGGCTCGCTTCGTCGCGGCGCCACCCGTCCAGGATCGCGCCGGAGCTGCAGGCCGCAGGCGTGGCGCAGCTCGGTGACGCCCCGACACCCGAGCGCTGGAAATTGCCGCAGGCGCAGAAGCGCGTCCTGTTCGACGACGGCCGGGGCGCGGTGATCGTGGCGTATCCGTTCGGCCGCGGTGCGGTTACGGCGATCGTTGACGAGACGTTGCTCGACAATGCGAACCTCGCACGAGGCGACCGCGCACGCCTCGCCTTTGCGCTCGCGGCGCCGCGTCAGGCCGGCGGCCTCGTTTTTTTCGACGAGACGATTCACGGCTATCTGACGCCCGAGCACTGGTGGTCGATCGTCCCGCGCCCGTTCCTCTACGCGCTCGCGGTTGCCGGGTTCGCGTTGCTCGTCGCGCTGTTCGGAGCCGCCGTGCGCCTGGGGCCGCCGCTGTTGCCGGAGCCGCGCGACGATCGCAGCTCGGCCGATTTCATCGAAGCGCTTGCGGCGCTGCTCGAGCGGGGCAATGCCTTCGGGACGGCGATGCGCGACGCTGCGGATTCGACCTCGCACAGCATCGCGCGGTCGCTCGGCGCAAGCAACGACGCCTCAGACGAAGAGATCGCGGCAGGCCTCGACCGGCAAGACGAGCGGACCGCATTCCGAACCCTGATGGGGCTGGCCGAGCACGGCCCGGCTAACCCCGAGAACCTCGTGCGCGCGGTCGCGCTCGCTCAACACCTTCGAAAGGAATTTGCGCCGCATGCCCGTCAGCGCTACTGAACTCGCGCGCCGCCTCCAGGCGGGCGTCGACCGTGTCATCGTCGGGAACGAGCGTACGTCGTACGCGTTTCTGATCGCGTTGCTCGGCAACGGCCACGTGCTCGTCGAAGGCGTCCCGGGGACGGCAAAGACGCTCTTCGTGCGAACGTTCGCGGTCTTGCTCGGCGTGCCGTTCCGGCGCATTCAGTTCACCCCGGACCTCATGCCTTCCGACGTCGTCGGCACGACGGTTTTCAATCCCAAGACGGTCGAGTTCGCGCTGCGCAAAGGCCCGATTTTCACGAGCCTGCTGCTCGCCGACGAGATCAACCGGACCCCGCCGAAAACGCAGTCCGCGCTGCTCGAAGCGATGGAAGAGCGCCAGGTAACGATCGACGGCGAGAGCCAACCGCTGCCCGATCTGTTTTTGGTCTGCGCGACGCAGAATCCGATTGAGTTCGAGGGAACCTATCCGCTGCCCGAAGCGCAACTCGACCGCTTCTTCGTGCGCGCGCGCACCGGGTACCCGAGCGACGTCGAGGAACGCAAACTGCTCGCGCGCAGCGCGGCCGGTTTCGACGCGCGCGACCTGCGAACGGCCGGCCTCGAACAGGTTGCCGTCGCCTCCGACGTCACGGCCGCGCAACGCGACGTGCGCGCGATCTACGTCGCCGAGTCGCTCCAAGGCTACATCTATCAGATCGTCGCGCGGACGCGCACCTCGAACGATCTCGCCCTCGGCGCGAGCCCGCGCGCCGCGCTCGCGCTTCTTGGCGCAGCCCAAGCCGCCGCGGCGATCGAAGGCCGTGATTTCGCAAGCCCCGACGACGTTAAAGGGGTCGCGCCGCTCGTTCTTCCGCACCGCCTGATCGTACGTCCCGAGGCGGAGATCGAGGGTGTGACGGCCGAACGCGTCCTCGAGCGGATCTTGGCCGCGGTCGACGTGCCCAAAGACGTTTCGCGCCCGGCGCGCGCGGTCGTGGCCGAAGGCTGAACGGCGACACCCTTTGCGGCCGAGTGCTCCGGCGATTTGGCTTTCCGCACGCGGCGTCTGGATGCTCCTTGCGCTCGCGCTGCTGCTTGCGCTTGCGAGCGTCGTGCCGCGTCTGCTGTACGTGTTCGGCATCGCCCTTGCGGCCGGGGCGGCGCTGCTCGCCGCCGATGCCGCGCTCGGACCGTCATTGCGATCGTTGCGCATCTCGCGGCGTCCGCTCGGGCACATTGCCCTGGGCCGCCCGGCGAACGCGACGTACGACGTCGAGAACCACGCGCAACTCGCGGTAACGATCGGCTTGATCGAGACTCCCGTGCCGTCGATCGACTTTGCCGCGGCGGAGGTGGTCGCGACGATTCCCGCGCGCTCGGCGCGAACGCTGGAACTCGGCCTCGTCGCGCGCGAGCGCGGCCTCGCACGTTTCGGCGACGTGTATGCCTGGGCCGAGAATCGCATCGGCGTACTGCGCCGGCGCTACCGGATCGAGGCGAGCGAAGACGTGCGCGTTCTGCCGGATCTTTCGGCGGTTGAAGGCTACGGCACGTTAGCCAAACGCAGCACCTTGCTCGACGCCGGTTTGCGCCGCCTGCGGCTGCGCGGGGTTGGGAGCGAGTTCGAAAGCCTGCGCGACTACCAGCCGGGCGATGCGTTCCGTCTCGTCGACTGGAAGGCCACGGCGCGGCGCGGGCACCTGATGGTTACGAATTACGACGTGGAGCGCAGCCAAAACGTCGTCATTGCGCTCGACTGCGGCCGCTTGATGACGCCGCGCATCGGCACGCAGCGGAAATTCGACTACGCGTTGACGGCCGGGCTCTCGGTCGCGCGGATCGCGCAAGCCGCCGACGACAACGTGGGGCTGGTCGCATTTGCCGCGAAGCTGCTGCTTTCGATTCCCGCACGCCGCGGCGCGGCGCACTACCGCGCGCTCGCGCAAGCGGCGTTCGATCTGCAGCCGCGCTTCGAGGAGCCCGACTACGAAACGGTCTTCACCCAATTGCGCCGGACCTATGCCCGGCGCAGCCTGATCGTCCTCTTCACCGACATCTTCGACCCGGTGACGTCGGCCGCAGTGCTGGCCGCACTCGGCTCGCTCGTCCCGCGCCACTTGCCGCTGTGCGTGCTGATGAACGACACCGCGATCGCACGAGCCCTCGATGAAGAACCGCGCACGGTTTCGGGCGCGTATCGAACCGCGGTCGCGATGACGCTTGCCGACGAGCGCGCGAAGGCAATTGCGGTCCTGCGCTCGCGCGGCATCATCGTCGTCGACGTGCCGGCCGATCGCCTCACCGTCGCTCTGCTCGACGCGTACCTCGACGTCAAGGCGCGGGGCTTGCTGTAGCCGATTCGGGATAGGCGAATGCGGGGTCGCCGAGCTGCCAGAACAAAAACGCGTAGACGTCGGTATAAAACGCGCGGAGTTGCTCGCGTGACGATCCGAGCAGTCCGTGCCCCGCGTCGAAGTCGACGCGCAGCAGCACGGGTTTCCCGCTCGCCGTCGAACGCTGAAGCTTCGCGATGAACTTGGCAACGATCCAGGGCGCGACGCGCGGATCGTTCACGCCGGTGATCGCGAGCACGGCGGGGTAGGCAACGTCGGGCTTCATTTGGACGTAGGCATCGGTTGCAAACAGCGCCTTGAATCCAACGGGATCCTTATTCGTGCCAAATTCCGGAATGTTCGCGGGGCCGCCCTCGGCGTATTCGTCGCGCACGCCGTTGGTGTCGCCGACGTTATCGATCGCCGCAGCGAACAGCGCCGGCTGTTGAATGATCGCGTTGCCGATCGTCACGCCGCCGGCGCTCGTGCCCATCCCGGCGAGTTTTTCGCTCGTCGTGTAACGATGGTCGACGAGGTAGCGCGCGCATCCGATAAAGTCGTCGATCGTGCGCTGCTTGGTCGCGATGTGCGCGGCGAAATGCCAGTCGTTACCGAGCTCACCGCCGCCGCGCGGATGGCACTCGGCGAAGACGGCCCCGCGCTCGAGCCAAGCGAGTCGCGTCGGCGAAAAGGATGGACTAATGACGATTCCGTAGGCACCGTAGCCGTCGACGAGGGTCGGATGGCTGCCGTCGAGGGTGAGATCCTTACGTCGCACGATCGAGAGCGGAACGCTTGTGCCGTCGGCGCTCGTCGCGCTCACCTCTTCGGACGCGATCGCCGAGAAATCGACCGGTGACGGCCGTCGAAGGCCCGTATCGGTCACCTTCGCATCGGGTGTGATTGCGTACCACAGCGGTGAGTGCGTCCAACCCTGGAGGTCGAAGACGGCGCCTGGGCTGCGGCTATCGGCGTCGAGTTCGCCGACGGCGCCCTCGAACGGGAGTGCCGCGTCGAGCACCGGCCCAAGGGCCGTACCGACGAACGGCGCGCGTCTGATTCGCGAGAGACCGCGATCGAGGTCGTTGAGGTACAGCGCGTCGCGGGCGACGGCAATCCCTTGGATGACGCGCGCCGACTGGGGCACGACGACGCTAGCGTGAGCCGCGTCGCCGGTCGCGAGGTCGAAGGCGAGGACGGCAAAGCGCGGCGCGTGCTGGTGGCTCAGCGCGTAGAGCGTGCCGGCGCGCAGGCCGATGCCGGTCACGTCGTCGGAATAGCGAACGACCTGACGCCACGGAACCGGCGCTTGCGCGAGCGCTGCGCGCGGTGCGATCCAGACGGCGATTTCATTCTGCACGCCATGCTGGACGACGGCGACTGCCCAAGGTGTGCCCGGCTGAAGAACGATTTGCGCCGCATCTTCGGGTGCGAACGGAATATGCGCCGAGTATCGGTAACCGAAGACCGGGCGATCTCGATCGGGATTGGTCCCGAGCACGTGCAGAAGCACGAGCCCGTTCGTATCGCGCGCGCTCTGCGGCGCGTTCGGCGGCATCTTGGGCGTGCGGAAGTAGTAGAAGGAGCGCCCATTGCTGCGCCACGTCGGCGGAATGAACGGTGTCCGGTCGATCGTGTCGGAGAGGAGTCTTCCCGTGGCCGCCTCGACGATGTGAAGCACTTCGACTTCCGACCCGCCTTCGGAGAGGCCGACGCCGACGAGCCGGTCGTCCAGCGACGGCGAATAAAAGTCGATCGTGAAGTGCTGAGCTTTTGAACGCGCGAAACGATCGGGATCGAGGACCAAGCGTTCGGGGCCGCCCGCGCTTGCCCGTTCGTACAGACGCAGCGCGCTGGCCCCGACCGGGCGGCGCAAGTAGAAGTACACGTGCCGTCCGACGGTGAGGTTATCCAAGCTTTCCGAAGCGCCGTCGAGTTGCGCGATCCGCGCCGCCAGCGACGGACGCCCGGGTAGTACGTCGAGAATGCTGCGCGTGTACGCGTTTTGCGCTTTGAAGTACTCGAGCAGCTCCGGATTCTTCGGGTTCTCGAACGCGCGATACGGGTCGGGGACGTTTACGCCGAAGTATGTATCGCTGTCATTGCCGGGTGGCGGTGGTGACGGTTGCGGTGGCAATGGACCGCTCGCGAGAAAGCAAACCGCAAGAGCCAGCGTCGCGATGCGGGCAGCCGCTCTTGAAATGCGGGGCGTGAGGGAAATCGGTTTCACGTCAAGAACCTTCGCGCGACGGCAACCCCGGCCATCTGATTCGAAGCAGGCCGATCCAAATTACGAGGTGACAGACCCCCTGTCTTTTCTCTTGCTTGCGGCTTGCTGCACGATAAGCGGGACCGTGCACGCCGTCTCGGGCGCGGCGCTAGCGGCCGCACAGCTCGTCGTGCGTTCGGGCGCGGCGAGCGATACGGCGAAGCGAACGACGACCGATTCGGGCGGCGGCTTCTCGCTCGACGAACCGCCCGGCACCTATACGGTCGCGGCGTCGGCGAAGGGCTTCGCGCCGGTGACCGTGTTCGTGAATGCGAATCGCGACGTGAGCGTGCAAATCGCGCTGGAGCCGCTCGACTCGCCAAAACTGCGGCAAATCGGTACCGTCACCATTGACGGCCGCCTCAGCCCGATCCAGGGCACGATCCCGTCGATCGCGCTGACGCGCGCCGATCTCGACGCGCTCGGCGACAATCGGATCGTCGAGGGGCTCGAGGAGCTTCCCAGTGCGACGTTCACCCGGCCCGACGGCGGTGCCGCGAGTGCGGTTGCGGTCGTTTCGCTACGCGGTCCCGACCCTTCGGAGTCGCTCCTAGCGCTCGACGGTCAGTTGTTGAACGACGGGAACACGGGCGACGTCGACCTCTCGCGCCTGCCGGTAGCGGCCTTCTCGGCCGTCGAGGTCACCGAAGGCCTCGGTCCCGAGGATTCAAACGGAAGCAACACGTTCGGCGGTGCGATCGACTTGATCTCGCTTCGGCCGACCAAGGACCCGCACGAAGCTTTCTCGCTTTCGGGCGGATCGTTCGGACAAAGCGAATCGTCGTTTAACGCGACCGGAACGCAGGGCCGCCTCGGCTACGCGACGGCGCTCGACGATCAAAACGAATCGGGCTTCGTCAACCAGACGGTTCCGCTCTATTCGACGAGCGATCCGGCATGCGCGCCGTGCGTCACGCGCCTTGGTTCGTCGGTCGCCTCGCACGCGGCTCTGGGCGCGTTGACGTGGTCGTTCTCGCAGAACGCGGACGTGACGGCCCGCATCTTCGTGCTCGGCGACAATCGGGATCAGAGCAGCGCGGTGAACGGAATCGACCGGAACGCGGGCGACATCGGGATGCCGCAGTACGGCGGCTTCATCGGCCCCGGAGAGCAGACGTTCGCGCAAGATGTGCGAGCCTACCAAATTCGTGCACGGTTGCCCTTGGGGGCCGGGGAATTGACCACCGATCTCTCCGAAAGCGACAACGCTATCGCGGTGCAGGGCGGCGCGGCGTCACCGTACGACGTCATCCATCAGGATCACCGGTACAACGGGGGCGTAACCTGGCAACGGACGCTCGCAACCTCGCAATTCGCCGTCGGCGGATACGCGCGCTACGAATCGCTTGAGTTCGAAGCGCCACCCTCGTCCGGGGGCTCGGCGCTCACCGCGTTCGAAGCGCAGCCGCTCCTTGGCCAAACGATCGACGTCCTCTATCTTCGCGGCGGTTTCGAGCCCGCCCCGAAACTTCGTTTGGACGGAGGCGTCTTCCAGTCGTGGTACACGACGTTCGGGTCGAATCTGGACGGGCGATTCGGGGCGATTTACAACACGGACCCAAGCACCGCAATCCGCTTCTCGCTCGGCACGGGATTCCGCGCCCCGTTGCTGCTCGAGCGCTACCAGTTTCCGTACGCGCAATTGGCGCTCGACGCGAACGGCGTCTTCGTCGGTCAGGGCAGCCCGGGCGAACGCCCCGAACATGCGACGGAGTACGAACTCGGTGCCTCGCACGAATTCTCGCGCCAGTCGACGCTCGACGTCTCCTTGTATCAAACCAACCTGCGCGATCCGATCGAGATCTTCTATCCGCTTGCCGCCGTCGCTGCCGGAGCGTGTGCGAGCAATTCGTATGCGCACCCGATTCCCGCCTGCGTCTCGTACAATAGCAACGTCGGCAATGCCGTCTATCAAGGCGCCGAGATCCGCTACTCGCAGTTGTTTTCGCCGGCGCACGTTCTGGTTACGGCTCGATACGGGCTCAACATCGCGTATCCCAAAGATCTTAACGCGCAATTTTCGAACCCGACCTCGGGCGGGAACCTCGTCGACAACGAGCAGTTCTTGGGTATTCCGCAGCAGCAGGGTTCGCTGCAAGTCGATTGGAGCAATCGCGGGTGGCACGCGGCCGCGGCCGGCACGGCGCGCGGAAACAACAACGAACTCAACCAGGGTCCGTTCGTGATCGTGAACGCCCTCGTGGGCCGGCACGTGGTTTCCGGCGTCGACCTCTCCCTTGCCGTGACCAATCTCTTTAACGCCGCCGCGGGCTCCTTCACGCAATTCGGCGCCGGCGCGCCGTACCGCGGCTTGATCGGCCAAGACGCGTCAGGCGCCGACCTCTACGGCGCCTTACCGACCGACGCGCTCCACATCGAGCCCGCCGGCGTGCGCCTCATCCTCACGCTGAGCCGCTAAAAACCCGTGTCATNNCCTTCGACTGCGCTCGCTACGCGAGCTTCGCTCAGGATGACACGTTCTTGCAGCGCTCCGCGCCGGCTAGCGCTCGTCGCTTTCGGTGCGTGACGGCGCCGCAAGATTTCCGTAGAAGCGCGACCCAACGGTGCCGGCAAAGAGGGCCTTCGCCAGTCCGCCGCGTGCGACGGATTCCTCCGGCATAACCGCGGCCGCGACGGTGAGAGGGGCGAGCGACTTCGCTTTGAGCTTCTCGTTGAGTGCCGGCAGATCGGTGCTCGTCAGCGTCGCGAAGGTCGTTTCGACCTCGCCAAGCTCGCGGTCGAGGACCGCGATGCGTGCGATCGCGTAGTTCGTCGGCGCGCCTTCCGTCGACATGATCTCGCCGTAGACGTCGTCGGTCCACTCGCGCAAGCGCAGCTCGCCCGTGATCGCGCCGCCTTCATGGGTGGCGACGACACGTTTGCGAAGGTCGTCCGCGCGATCGGAGAACTGAGCGAGCTGCGGCCGCAGCGGATCGGCCGGCGGCAGCTTCTCCCCGAGCGCCGCAGCTTGGCCGCGCAAAGTGACGATCTGTGCGACCAGCTTGGTCATCCGGGCGAACAGGGCTTTGATTCGATTCGCCGCATCGAATTGGGCCTCGCGATCGGCGACGCTAAAGGCCGCACGCCGGTCGAGCCCGACGGTCAGCGGCATCGAGTACACGGCGCCGGCCCGCGTCAACCGGACGGTATAGGCTCCGGGAACGAAGCGCGGACCGATCGTCGAGCTTCCAGCGAGTTGCGCCGCCGGCGGAACGAGCGGCGGCTTGGTTCGCATTGCCCAAACAACGCGGTTGAGCCCTTTGCGTTTGCTCGATGAGATCGAATCGACGACCTTTCCCGCTGAATCGAGGATCTCGATCGTCAGCTTTCCGATGACCGCTCGCGAGCGCAGGTAGTAGCTGATGACGGCCCCGTCGGCCGGATTGTCGCCCGTATAGACCGCGTCACCGTTCGCCCACCCGCCATTCGCCTCGAAGCGCTGCTGCACGGGACGGCCGGGTAAGAACGCGACCTCGGAAGCGAGCGTTTGTGCGGACATCGTGCGCAGCGGCGTAAGGTCGTCCACGATCCAGATGCCGCGACCGTGCGTGCCGATAACGAGGTCCCCGTCGCGATCCTGGATGGCGAGATCGCGCACCGCTACCGCGGGGAAGTTCTCCGGCTTGAACGCAGCCCACGATTGGCCGGCGTCGATCGAGATCCAAAGTCCGAACTCCGTGCCGAGGAAAAGCAAGTTGGGGTCGCGCGTATCCTCTTTGATGACCCATGCATATCCGCGAACGCCGGCGGTTTCGGGCGAGACGAGCTGCGTCCACGTTTTGCCGAAATCGGCCGTGCGGTACAGGTACGTGCCCATGTCGCCGAACGTGTGGCGATCGATCGTCGCGTAGGCGGTTGCCGGATCGTAACGGCTCGCCTCAACCCAGCTCACCCAGTTGCCCTTGGGAAGATTTGCGATGTTGCCCGCTACTTGCGTCCAATTCGTGCCGCCGTCTTGGGTGAGCGCGATGTTGCCGTCGTCGGTGCCGGCCCAAATCACTTTGCCGTTCTTCGGGCTTTCGGAAATCGAGTAGACGGTGTCGTGCGTCTCCGCTGCGGAATTGTCGACGGTGATCCCGCCGGACNNTCAGCGACGGCGAGCGGCTGACCGCCCGGCGCGTTGTCGTGGCATGCGGCATCGCGCCCTTCGAGCGTTTGCCGGTTGACGCGGTCGACGAAGCCGCCCTGCGATTCAACGTAGGCGAAGTTCGCGTCGTGCGGATCGGGAAAGGCGAAGAACCCATCGCCGCCGCCGAGATTCTCCCAGCGCGAGTTGCTAATGCCGCCCGGGTAGGCGCTGTCGCCGGCCCAGACCGAGTTATCTTGCAGGCCGCCGTACACTTGGTATGGGTCTTTATTATCGACGCTGACGTGGTAGAACTGGCTGATCGGCAGATTGCCGCCCTTCCACCACTTCGTGCCGCCGTCGTAGCTCAGCCACAGACCGCCATCGTCGCCGCCGATGATCGTTTTAGAATTGGTGGGGTCGATCCAAACGTCGTGCCAATCGCCGTGGCTGCCGCCGCTCGAATTCGAGAAGCTATGGCCGCCGTCGTCGGAGACGATGAGGTTGAGATTCATCTTGAAGATGCGCTGGTCGTTCGTCGGATCGACCACGAGGCGCGCGAAATAGAATGGGCGCCAGACCATGCGCTGGCTGCGGTCGCGTTCCTCCCACGTTTTGCCGCCGTCGCTCGAGACGTACAGTGCGGAGCGCGGGTTCTCGATGAAGGCGTAGACGACGTTCGGCTTCGAAGGCGCGATCACGACTTCGACTCGGCCCCATGGATTTTTCGGTAATCCGCGGTTCGCTTCGGCGGTGAGCTTCGTCCACGTCGCGCCGCCGTCGGTCGAACGGAACATCGCGCTGCCGGAGGGAGCTTTCGGGCCGTCCCCGCCGGAGCGGAACGTCCAGCCCTTGCGCCGGAAATCCCACATGCCCGCGAAAATCACGTTCGAATGGACGGGATCCATCGTTACCGAGGAACATCCCGTCGAAAGATTCGAGCCGCGCAGGATCAGCGACCAGTGCGCGCCGCCGTCGGTGGAGAGCTCGGCGAACGGCACC
>PMHP01000049.1:0-174 GCA_003158195.1 Vulcanimicrobiota bacterium
AGCGTTACCTCGACGAGATGCGCGGGCAACCCCGCGAATTTCTCTTGAAGGGCATGAAAGCGAGCGGTGATTAGCGGGCACTCGCGCGCATCCCGGCAGCGCGTGTAGACGAAGGCCATAACGACCGGACCGCCGCGAAAGTCGCGCAGGGTGAACGGCCGCCCGCGCTGATCG
>PMHP01000049.1:221-48174 GCA_003158195.1 Vulcanimicrobiota bacterium
CGACGACTTCGCCCGCAGCGGGCAACGTCGCAAGGACCAGGCCGCGCAGCGTCACTTCGTGGGCTCCGGCGCCGGCCGCGGTAACGGCAAGAAACGTGGCCAGCGAGCCGAGGAGGGTAGCCCCGCGCGCCGAACCGGGCGTCATGGCCACGCACCTGCCAGAGATCGAGAAAAACCTCGTCCGCAGGTCGTGGACCAAGGCCGAGCGCCGCGTCGTGCTCCACGGCCTGTTCGGACGCTTGTTGATTGCCATCGAACCGATCATCTGTTTTGTCGTCTTCGGTGCGCTTACCGCGGGGCTCATTTTTTTTCCGCTCCCGCCCGGCGCCCGGCTCACGCACAATGAGTCCGCGCTCGTACTGTCACCGATCTTCGGACTCGCGGCAAGCGCCTTCTTCGTCTACGCCGTCGTGGTGTTGATCTCGCCCGTCCGCGCGCTCGTCCACACGTTTTCGCCGATCTACATCGTCGACGGCTACATCCGCTATCGGGCCGCGGACCGGTATACCGAAGCCGATTCGAACGGCTACATCGCCGTCCTCAACGAGGATCGCCGCACGGTCGCCGAGTGGCCGAGCATGGGCGATTTCGAGATGACCGACAGCCTGCGGCCCGCGCTGATCGAGTTCAGTTTTTACGGCGGCATCCACCGCATCGACGGCCGCTCGACGGGAATCGTCCCGGAATCCATGCCGACGCTCGGTGTCGGCTCGAACGTCCCCCGGCTTTAGGAAGCTCTGATTTAGCGCAGGGCGAGGCGCCGGGTGGCGAAGTGTGCTTTGCACATGAGCCGCCCGGCAACGACGCCATGCGGTAAATCAGAGTTTCCTAGGGCTTTTCGTAGTGATGCGCGGCGAGTATTGCTTGTCCCGCCGGCGACGCGACGAATGCGATGAAGTCTTTCGCCGCCGCCTGGTTCTTCGAGGCTTTCGTCGTGCTGATCGAATAGATCGTGCGCACGTTTTGGGTTGCCGGAATTGCGATGAGCGAGAACCGG
Source organism: Vulcanimicrobiota bacterium (assembly GCA_003158195.1). Taxonomy (GTDB): domain Bacteria; phylum Vulcanimicrobiota; class Vulcanimicrobiia; order Vulcanimicrobiales; family Vulcanimicrobiaceae; genus Palsibacter; species Palsibacter borealis. Next base: position 1,219 of record PMHP01000049.1, read on the forward strand.
GGGCCCTGATCGGAGACGAAGGCTATTGCGGCGTTTGCTCCGTTCTTGCCGCTCGCGAGCGCTGCCACGACTGCCCCCGCGGAGCTCTCCTCGACCACGACGTTGCCGCGCATTTTGACCTCGACATCGAAGCCATAGGTGGCGCCGGCCTTCTTCAGGACTTGACGTGCGAAGCGGCCCGCGACTGAATTCTCAAGCCCAATGACGAGTTTGACGTTCGGGTTCGCAAGATCCTTGAGCTCGGAAATGTTCGCGGGGTTGGATCTCGGAACGAGGACGACTTCGGTGTTCGTAAGGATTGCCGTTTGGGCGACCGTCTCGTCTTGCACGAGGTCGAAGTTCGGATTCGCCATCATGACGATATCCGCCGGCGCCCCGCCGTCAACGGCGGCTTCAATCTGTTGACCGCCAAGCCCAGGTTGAGACTCAAATCGCACTCGGGGGTGGCGCTTCTCATAAGCGGCAAAAATGTCCCCGAACGCAACGTAGCCGCTCGATGCGATCATCGCTCGCAGTACAACCGTATCGGCGGCTGCCGCCGTGCCGAAATGCGTCACCGCGCCCGCACCGGCAATTAGTGCAACGATCGCATGTCGTACGTTCATCAGGCCGCCTCGCCCAGGGTGAAGTAGAACGCGGCGCCGGATCCCGGTTCCGATTCCGCCCAAACGCGTCCGCCGTGGCGATGGACGATGCGCGCCACGGTCGCGAGCCCGATTCCAGTACCCTCGTAGCTCTTTCCGTGAAGCCGCTTGAACGGTGCGAATACCTCCTCCGGATGCTGGGAAGAGAAGCCGATTCCGTTATCCTTCACGGCATAGACGGTCTCGCCGTCGAGCGCGTGCGCTTCGACGCGGATGAGACCCGGGTCGCGCTCGCGCGTAAATTTCCAGGCGTTGGCCAGCAAGTTCGCGAGCACGTTGCGCAAAAGGGCGGGGTCGCCCTCGGCGGTAAGCCCCTCTTCGACGATCGCAACGGTGCTTCGACCGGGATCGTGCGCACGCAACTCGGTGATGATCGAGCGCGCGGTTGCGGTCAGGTTGACGCTTCCGCAAGAAAGCGCCTGGCTCGAGACCCGTGAGAGTGCGAGGAGCGCTTCGATCAGGCCGCCCATTTGCTGTGCGCCCTTCACGATCAGGCCGATGTAGCGTTGCGCCCCCGCATCGAGGGTGGAAGCGTAATCCTCCTCCAGAGCGCTCGCGAAGCCGGCCATCGCGCGCAGCGGCGCGCGCAGATCGTGCGCGGCCGTGTAACCAAAGGTTACGAGTTCCTGGTTGCGCAGCTGCAACTCGGAGTTTAAAACGGTGATCCGCCGTTCGCGGCGATCCCGATCGATCGCCAAGCCGATGATGCTTCCGATGCTTACGAGAAAGGTCACGTCATCCGGTGAAAAGGTATGGGGCCGGCAAAAACCCACGTGCATCACGGCGATGACGGCTTCCGTTCCGCGAATCGGAATGGTCGCCGAGGCGACGATCCCGAGGGCCAAGGCCTCCGGCGAGGGCCGCAAGGGACTCGATTCAACGACGCACTCGAGAAAGACGGGGCGCCCCGAGCGCACGCTCTCCTCGGCTTGCGGGCTCTCGGTTAGGGCAAGCGAATGATCGTCGATGAGGTACGCGGGCCAACCGGCGTTGGCGGTAAACGTGATCGCAGTCCCGCCGGCGTCGATTTCTCCGATCCGAACGAACGGCGCCGGCATCGCGCCGGCTACAAGTTCGACGGCGCGTTGGGTGAGCCGCGCGAGGTCGGTCGTCGCGAGCACGTACTGGCCGAACTCGGCATTGAGTTGGCGCAGCTCTGCTGCCTTCTCGCCCTCCTTAGCTTCCCGCGTTGCGCGCTCGACCATTTCGTTGTGGCGGTGCTGGACGATCGCCAAGCTCTTCGTGATCGCGTTGACGCTCGTTTCGACGGCCGCGATTTCATCCGAGCCGGTGACCGGAATCGCTTTGACTTGCGGGTTCAACCGGAAAGCAGGATCGCGCCGCAAGAGGGCGGCGAACGCTTCTTCGATCTCGTGAAACTCCTTTTCGGCAATGTCGGTAATCGACGATTCGACGCGATGGAGACGAGCGGCGAACCGTCGCCCCATGAAGGCCGCAAGGGCCGCGAACATGAGGACACTGAGCCAGATGCTGGCGATCAGCGTTGCAAAAACGTCGCGTCTTGCGCTCTGCAGCGCTGCTTGGGCAACCGCGGTTTCTTGGGTGGTGTAGGCGATAAGTTCCCCAATCGAACTACGCAAGGAATCGAGCGATTTTGCCGAGCGTCGAAACTCAACCACGGCCTTCGCCTGGCTGTGTCTGCCGGCGTAGAGTAGCTCGTGCGTGAAGAACGAGTCGACCGCGTCGATTGCCTCTTGGGTCTCTTCGAGTTCGATGAGCAATCCTGGATCGGGATGCTTGAACGTATGGATCGCACCGAGGGGGTCTGCGGGATTGTCGTCTCGGAGCCCGGGCCGGGGATTATTGAGAAAGAGGCTTGGGTCCGCTTTGGCAACGGCTAAGAGGAGCGAGACATCTTCGGTGACGGCCTCCCGCGCATCTTGGCGTGCCGCTCGAGATTCGTTGCTCGTTCCATTGACGACAACTTGGAGCGTCTCTGCCTGTTGAAGGGCTTCTTGAAGCCGAATGTCCTGAGCGTGGGCCCGCACGACGGTGAGCGCAACCATCTCGGCGGTGCGTTCTTGCATGACTGCGAGTTGCCACCAGACGAGCAACCCAACCAAGCAGAAGAGCAGCGAGCCGAACGAAAATACGACGGCAAGCTGATATCCAACCTTAAGACGGGTCACCTTACCTTCATCGGCGGTTTGCCGTTAAGTTGTTTGATCTAGGAGGCGCAGCCGCGGCGCCGCTCGATCCGGAGCCGGCTAGTGCGGGAGTGGCACCGTTTCCGCGTTCGTCCAGGGCCAGGCGTGGCCGAAGGAGCTATCCCTGAAGACCAGGGTCAACAGCGTCAGGACGAGGATGAAAGTGATGATAACGGCGACGACCACGATCGGCGGGACGCCGGACGAGATCGGTACCCCGCGTTCGTCGAAACGATCGTGCATGATTTAGGCTCCTCCTCCCAAGACGCCGAAGCAGGCGAGGATCACGAGCACGCAGCCGAACGCCATCAGCCCGAGCAGCAGCTTCGTGACGTTGTCGTCGAGCCCAGTCTTCGGCCACTCTCCCCGCAAGCCGATCAGGGCAAAGACAAACACCACGACGGCCCCGATAGAGGCGACGATTTTCTCAAAAGTAGCTAAGTCCATGCTCGGTCCATCATTCTCAAGGCGCTCCGCCCCAGGCTGCGCGCCCCCCACGCGTTGCGTGGGGCCCCCGGGTCCGACCTCGCCGCAACGTTGTGCGGAACGGAAGATGCTGCTGCGCTCGGTCCATCACCATTACCATAAGTAGAACAAGAAGAAGAGTGCGACCCAGATGACGTCGACGAAGTGCCAATACAGCGTCCCCGCGGTGAGGCCGAAGTACTTCGAACCGGTGTAGACGCCGCGATTCGCTTGGATGTAGAGCGTTATCAGATAGATGACGCCGATGAAGACGTGAAAGCCGTGCATGCCGGTCAAGGTAAAGAACGACGCGCCCATCGTCGAGCCCGTCCACGTGACCGGAACGTGCTGGTATTCGTAGGCCTGGCCACTGAGAAACCCGATGCCGAGCGCGATCGTGGCGATCATCCAGAGATTGAAGGCGGCCTTGTTGAGGTGCTTCCAGCTCTCCATCGCGAAGTGCATCGTGGCGCCCGAGCCGAACAGCACGCACGAGTTGATGCACGCGAAGGCGACGTCGAAACGCGGCAGCTGAACGCCGCCCTTTGTGATCGGCGGCCAGTTCGGCACCGAGTTGCGCAGGTACAGATACGCGAAGATGAACATCGAGAAGAGCACGACGTCCGAGCAGAGGAACAACACGAACCCGAGTAGCCGGATGTCGCGCGTCTCGCGGTAGAGCGAGTCGACCGCTTCGTAGCGGGCGTGGACGGCCTCGTGCGAGGCATTGATTGCGCTAACGGCCATGCAGGCTTCGATTCCTACGCGTGCGCCGGTTCGGGCGTGTGGCCCGGCGGCGGATGGTGATCGTCCTTATCGGAGGGATCGAGCCCGATGTATGGTAGCGGCTCGCCGAAATCGTACGGATTCTTGAGCACGGCCGGAATCGTCCGGAAGTTGTAGTACGGCGGCGGCGAGCTGATCTGCCATTCGAGGGTGCGCGCGTTCCAGGGATTCGGCGGCGCCTTCTTGCCCCGGATCAGACTGTTCGCCATATTGTAGAGCAACAGCAGCGTCGAGGCCGCGAGGACGAACGAAGCGACCGAAGCCACATCGTTCCAGAATTGAAACTCGGGGCGATACTGTGCGACGCGGCGCGGCATGCCGAGGATGCCGAGCCAGTGCATCGGCAAGAACGTGACGTTGAACGAAAGGAACGTCAGCCAGAAGTGCCAGACGCCGATCTTGTTGTCCATCATCCGGCCCGTGATCTTCGGCCACCAATAGTACACGGCAGCCATAATCCCGAAGATCGAACCGCCGAAGAGCACGTAGTGGATGTGGGCCGGAATGAAGTACGTTCCGTGCAGATGGAGATCGACCGGCACCGCGCTCAAGAAGATGCCGGTGATCCCACCGAACGTGAAGACGACGAGGAACCCCATCGCAAAGAGCATCGCAGGGTTGTAGATGATTTTGCCGCCCCACAAGGTCGCGGTCCACGAGAAAATCTTGATCCCGGTCGGAACGGCGATGATCATCGTGAGGATCATGAACGGCAGCTGCAGCCACGGCGCCATCCCCGAGGTGAACATGTGGTGCGCCCAGACCATGAAGCCGAGGAGCGCGATCGCCATCGACGAGAACGCGATCATCTTGTAGCCGAAGATCGGCTTGCGCGCGAACGTCGGAATGATTTCCGAGATGAATCCGAACGCCGGCAGGATCATGATGTAGACGGCCGGATGCGAGTANNAACCAGAACATGTGCTGCCAGAGTATCGGGCTTCCGCCGCGGCCCGGGTCGTAGAACGGCACGCCGAAGGTGCGCTCGATGAAGAGCGCCGCGAGCGCGGCCGAGAGCGCGACCGTCGCGACCATGTTGAGGATCGCGGTCGCGAACTGCGCCCACACGAACAGCGGCATGCGCGTGTAGGTCATGCCCGGGGCGCGCATCTTGACGATCGTCGTCAAGAAGTTCAGGCCGGTCATCGTCGAGCTGATGCCGATGAGGAAAATCGCCACGCACCAGAGCGAGGTCCCGGGCGGGCCTTGCACCGAGACCGGCGGATATTCGGTCCAGCCGGCATCCGGCGCGCCGACGAACAGCGAGCTGAAGAGGATCACGCCCGCCGGCGGAAAGATCCAGAAGCTCGTGAGGTTCAGCCACGGGAACGCGACGTCGCGTGCGCCGATCATCAGCGGCATTACGAAGTTGCCGAAGCCGCCGGTCACGAGCGGAATGATCGTCATCCAGATCATCCCCGACGCGTGGAGCGAGTAGACGCCGTTGTACGTGTCGTTCGAGACGAAGCCGCCCTCGGGGCGCAGCAGTTGAATCCGCACGACCTCGGCCAAGAGTCCCGAGATGATGAAGAACAAGAGCCCCGTGATCATGTACTGGATGCCGATGACTTTCGCATCGAGCGAAAAGATGTATTTCCCAACGAACGTCGTTGGTTCGGGATGGATGTGATCGTGGTGGTCGACCGCGCCCGCGGGCGTTGCTACTGCCATGCGTGCTCCGTTATTTGCTCTGGCTCAGGCTCGTGAGGTAGGCGACGAGGTTGGCGATATCTTGGTTGCTTAGGGCGTTTGCCTGCCGGTTCGGCATGATGCCGATCGAGGGGCCGCTCTTCCCCTGCGAGTTGTCCGGCCCCTGATAGCCGTTGATCAAGACGTGCGAGATGTCGACGGCGTTGGGCTTCTCACCAGTTACAAGGTTGGGATGGGTCGGATCGGAGAGGAGTTTGCCGAGGCCCGGGCCGACGATCTTTTGTTCGAAAGGCCCAGTCGAATGACAGCTCGAGCACTTCTGGCCGAAAAGCTGCTGCCCCGCCGAGGCTTGCCCCGTGTTCAGCGCGAGCGGACCGCTACCTTGCCCCTGCGCTTTGAATTCGGTCGCGAGCCAGTGCCCGAAATCTTGCTGCGAATCGATGTGCAGGGTCGCGAGCATGTTGCCGTGATTGACTCCGCAGAACTCCGTACAAATGATCCTGTACGTGCCGACCTTCGACGGCGTAAAGCGCAGCGTTTGAATCAGCCCCGGCACCATGTCGGCCTTGAGCCGCACCTCGGGGACCCAGAAGGAGTGGATCACGTCGCCCGACGTCACTTGCAAGGTGACGGGTGTATCGACCGGGATGTGCATGTCGTCGTAGACCGACGTCTTGAGACGCGGATAGCGGAATTCGAACTTGAACTGATGGCCGATCGCCTCCATCGTCAGCACGTCGCCGAGCTGGTTCTGCAAATTCATCCAAATGCGCACCGAGAAGATCGCGATCGCGATGACGAGGATGCTCGGGATGACCGTCCACCAAAACTCGAGCTTCGGATGGTCGTGGATCTGAATCCCGATCGCGTCGGGCGCGTCAGTGGGCCGGTGGCGCCAGACGATTCCAAAATAAACGACGTAGCCGACGACGTAGACGAAGATGGCGTTCCCGAAGACGCTCATGAACTTAAAGAGGTCGTCGATGTCGGGCGCCGGCGCGGCCGCTTCGGGGAGCCAGCGATCGATCGGCAGCCAGATGATGAAGAACGTGACGATGACGTTGACGACCGTCAAGGCGGCCGTGACCTGCCAGAATCCCGGACCCATGCCTTGTTTCTGAGGCGCCGTCACTTGTGCCAAGGAAACTCCTTCAACTGCGCTTGGGCGAAACGGGTTTCTCGCTCACCCCGGACTTTCCTTAAGAAAATCCGGAAAAAATCCGGCAGGCGTTACAAAAAAAGTACGAAGCGTCGCACCAGGGCGTCGACGTTGGTGATGGCGGTTCCGACCACGATCGCGCTTGCGCCTGCTTCGAAGGCCGCACGGGCCTGTTGCGGGGTCGCGATCCCGCCTTCGCAGACCGCAAACGGGTGGCGCGTGACGAGTGCCGCCAACAGCTCGAGCGCCGGTTGGTCGAGCCCCTGCGTAGCGGCGGTGTAGCCGGCCAAGGTCGTCGCGACGATCTCTGCGCCGGCCGCGGTTGCGGCCGCGGCGTCGGCGGCTTCGGAACAATCACCCATCGCGATCAGACCTCGCTCGTGAGCAGCCGCGACGAGATCCGCGACCGACGACTCACCGGCGCGCGGACGGGCAGTCGCATCGAACGCAACGACGTCGGCGCCGGCGGCCGCGACCTCCGCGATCTCCTCCGGTGTCGAGGTGATGTACGGCGCGAAGCCCGGATGCGCGCGCTTCACGATGCCGATCAACGGAACGTCCGGCAGCGCGGCGCGCACGGCCGCGATCCGCAGCGAACCCTCCACCCGCAGGCCTGCGGCCCCGTTCGCGACCGCGCAACGCGCGAGCAGAGCGATCGTTTCGGGGGTATTGAGGACGGAAGCGGGCTCGGGCTGAACCGAGACGATGAGACCGCCGCGCAGGCGCTCGAGGACGCTCACGAGGCGCCGAGTTTGCGCGCCAGCAAGAGCGCCCCAGCGGCCGGGTCGTGCGCGGGCGTGACCAGGTTCGCGTGCGGCATCGCGTCCTGCAGCGCCTCGCCGAATGCATCGACGAACGCTTCGTCGCGAAACAGACCGCCCGCATACGAGACCAGGCGCAGCGACGCCGGCTCGAGCCGGCGATCGACCGTCGCGGCGAGATCCGCGAGCTCGCGAGCGGCGGAGTCCCGCACGCGAATCGCGTCGCGGTCACCTTCGCCCGCGCACGCGAAGACGTCGCTCGCAAAGGCGGCGAGCGCCGGCCGTGAGATGTCGCCGTGCGCGAACGCGTGCTGGATCGCGCGCAACGAGTTCGTGCCGTAGAACGCGTGTGCGCGCGCGGCGAGGACGCCCGGTTCGTCCCGATCCTCACGCAGCATCGCCAGCCGCAGCGCGCTGCGCGCGATCCACATGGCGCTGCCTTCGTCGCCGAAAAAATACCCCCAGCCGCCGCAACGCACGACGGGCGCGCCGGGCTCCGCGTTGCCGAGCGCGACGCTCCCGGTTCCGGCGATGACGACGATTCCGGCTGCGCCGTCGAGCGCACCCTCGTGGGCGACGGCCGTGTCGTGGGCCACGCGCACGCGCTCGGCCCAGCCGTCGAGCGCGGGAACGGGCGACGTGCCGCCGTCGAATCCCGAGATGCCGGCGACCAGCGCCGCAAAGCGCGTTTCCGGCTCCAGATGCGCGGCTTCGAGCGCGGCCCGCAGCGCGGTTTCAAGTGCGATCGTTTGGCGGTTCGAATCGCGCGGTTCGCCGACGAGGTCCGCCGGCGGCCCGCTGCCGCGCGCGATGATGCCGGCCTCGTCGCCGATCGCGGCGATCGTCGAACTCTGGCCGCCGTCGATCCCCGCGAACAGCGCTATCGCAGCACCGCTTCGAATGCGCCCGGGTCGACGCCGCTCTCCGTCAGCGCGAACGCGTGCGCCTGCGCTTCGGTCGCATCCGGGTGCGCGCGGTGGAAGCGCTCGTGCGCGACCGCGCAGGCGACAAAGCGATCGGCAGCTGCCTCTCCGAGCGTGCTCCGCACGCGCGCGACGGCGCGCGCGTTCACCCGGATGACGTCTTTTTCTGCGTCGTACTCTGCAGCGAGCGTTACCGCGCCCCAGTCGCCGAGGTCCGCGATCTGCACGGTCACATCTCTACGCCCGCGGGGCGGCGAAGGTCGACGCCATCGTCGATCAGCATTTCGCGCAGTTCCGTCGCGGGAACGTCGCGCGGCTGCAGCGCTTTGGCAGCGCACAGCGCGGCGGCGGTGCCGGCGGCCTGACCGAGCGTCATGACCGTCGGCGTCAACCGCGTCGAGGCAAGCGCTTCGTGGGTCGTCGAGATGCAGCGGCCCGCGACCAGCAGGCGCTCGACGTTCGCCGGCACCAGGCAGCGGTACGGAATCTCGTAGCTCGCACCCGGCGGCAGGCGCTGCGTCGCCGTCCCGGAGCCGGACGGGTTATGGATGTCGATCGGATAGGCGCTCCGTGCGACCGCGTCCTCGAACGTGCGGGCACTCAGCACGTCGTCGCGCGTCAGGGTGTAGACGCCGACGATGCGGCGCGATTCGCGAATTCCGATTTGGGTCGCGGTTGCGGCGATCCGGGCGTTCGCGAAGCCGGGCACGTCGCGCCGAAAGAATGCAAGCAACTCGAGTGCCTGCCCGCGCGCCTCGACCTCGGCGCGCGTGAGGTCCTCCGGGTCGAGCGGATCGATGTCGACGACGCGCGTCATGTTGACGGTAACCTCGTCGGGATAGGGCGAGATGAAGAACGAAACGAGTTCGCGCGGCACGGTCACCTCGCCGCGCGTGCGGGCGCGGTTCCAGAGTTCGTAGAGACCCGCGACCGCCGTTAGCGCATGCGCTGTGCGCTCCGCCGGGGGAATCGTCGTGCGCATCTCGTCCGGATTCGCGCGCACGTAGGCCGCCGTCGCTTCGAGATCGACGTGGCTCAGGCGAAACATCAAGCTTGCCGGCTGGACGCGCCCGCGCTCGTCACCTTGCTGCAGTTCGACGCCGGCAGCGGCCGCCAAGTACGCATCGGCCGATGCATCGATCGTCACCGCGGCCTCGAACTCGCGCAGTCCACCCACGGTCGCGACCCGCGCTCCCCGCACCGCCCCGCGGTCGTCGCGCAGCGCGTCGAGAAAATATCCGTGCAGCAGCAGCCGCACGCCGCTCTCCGCCATCATCTCGAAGAGCAGCGCCTTGTGCAGCTCCGGGTCGAACGGCGTGATCGTCGGAACGTAGTCCGACGAGTCGTGCACGTGTCCGGGCGACCCGCCCATCGCCACAAGACGCTCGACGATCTCCTGCGCGATCCCGCCGACGATCCGCTCCCGCCCCGAATGAAACGTCATCCACGGCCCGACCATCGCCGCGGTTGCCGTCCCGCCGAGAAACCCGTAGCGCTCGACCAGCAACGTGTGCGCCCCGTGCCGCGCCGCAGCGAGCGCCGCCGCGCACCCCGCGTTGCCGCCGCCGATAACGAGCACGTCGTACGTCGTTTCCACGTGCGCGTTCAGATGTCGACGTTCATCATGTCGTCGAAGATGGAGACGTTGTTCGGATTGAAATTCTTGAGGTCTTTGTTGTAGCCGAAGATGTTCTCGCGCCCGCTCTGGATGATGACGGGAACGTCGTCCGCGACGATGTGGAGGAGTTTGCCGAGATCGCTCTTGTAGCGCTCTGGATCGTAGGTTCGATGCATGTCGGCGAGCAGTGCGTCGACCTTCGGGTCGCAATAGCTGCCGACGTTTTGGCCGGTCGGCGGCACCTGCGAGCACGCGTAAAGGGGAAACGGGTCGACCGGTACCGGTATCGTCCAGGCAATGAAGGCGACGTCGAATTTGCCCCCGTAGAGAATGCCGCCGTCGGCCTTTGGAGCAAAAAACATCGAGGACTGGTAGTGCTGCACGGTGAGATCGACGCCGGCGTCCTTCCACCACGAGCGGATCAACTCGATTTGCGTGTCGACGTCGGGCGTACCGGCACTGGTTGCCACTTCCAAGCTTAAGCGCACGCCATTTTTGGAGCGGACGCCGTCGGCGCCCCGTGTCCAGCCGTCGCGATCGAGCAGTGCGTTGGCTTTGGTTGGGTCGTATTCGACGAACGGGATGTCCTTCGGCACGAACGGGTCGACCGTCGGGCCCGAAACCTCCTGGATGATGCCGACGCCGTGCCCCACCTTGGCGATGATCGTGCGCCGGTCAGTCGCCAGCCGCAACGCTTGGCGCACGACCCGATCGGCGAGCGCCGGATTCTTCAAGTTCAGCGTGATTTGATTGTAGGCATACGCGGGCATGCGCAGGATGTCGACCGTCGGGATGGCCTGGACGCGGCCGAGGAACGCACCGCCGAACGGATACCACATGTCGATTTCGCCGGTCTGCAGTTGCGCGAGCACCGTGTTGCGGTCCGGGACGATCTTATAGATCACGCGTTCGAGCTTCGGCCGCCCGCGCCAGTAGTAGGGGTTCGCTTCCAGCTCGACGGAATCGCCGCGCTTCCACGCGCTATACCGGAACGGGCCGATGCCGACGGGCAACTGGTTATAGGGAGCGTTGTTGATGTCGGGCAACGTGCCGAGGAGATGTTTCGGAAGGACCGCGAACGCTCCCGAAGACGCAAACAGGGTCGGAACGATCTTCCCATACGGCTCGCGCAGGTGCACGACCAGCGTGTACTTGTCCGGCTCCTCCGTTTTGGTAATGTGGTCGAAACCGTCGCGCGTCGGAACGTTGTTGGCGGGGTTGTTCATCGCACCGATCGTGAACGCGACGTCGTCCGCATCGAACGGCTCGCCGTCGGACCATTTCACGCCGCGCCGTAGGTGCACGGTTATCGTCTTTCCGTCGTGCGAGATGCCGCCGTTCGCAAACGATGGAATCGCCGTCGCAAGTTCGGTAATCATCCGATTTTGATGGTCGTAGCGGAAAAGATACGCCATCGTCATCTGCGAGAGCCACACCACGACCGCTTGGGTATTGATCTCGGGATTTAACCCCTCGATGTCCTCGGCCGCCGCGTAGCGCAGCACGTGCGGGATCGTCGTTTTATTGACCCGTTCGCTGTCGGCTGCAACCCTCGAACCGAGAAACGCAAAAAGCAGCGCGGCGAGTAAGGATATGGCGGCTCGTTTCATAGCCCCCTCTACTTCAGTGGGCAGGGCGCCCTTTCATTATATCGAACGTACGTTCGATGGAGGTCAAGCGCCGGATCGGGCGGATCGACTGCATCGAGATCGAGGCGAAATCGGTGCTCAACCGCGTCCGGGGCATGCCCTTCGACTGGTCGATCAACCCGTACCGCGGCTGCTATCACCAGTGCGTCTTCTGCTACGCGCGGCGGACCCACACGTTCCTCGAGAAAAGCGGGATCGGAGATTGGGGCTCGCTCCTCTATGCGAAGGTCAACGCGCCTGCGGTGCTGCGCCGCGAGCTCGCGAGCCCGCGCTGGAGGGGCGCCCACGTCGCAATCGGCACCGCGACCGATCCCTACCAGCCGCTCGAAGGCCACTACAAGATCACACGCCGGGTCCTCGCCGAACTCGCGCGCGCTCGAACCGAGGCGCACCTGATCACGCGCTCGCCGCTCGTCGTCCGCGACCGTGACGTGCTGCAAGAGCTCTCGCGCGCGGCGGGCGTTTCGGTCTGCATCAGTCTGCCGACGCTCGACGCAGACTTGGCGCGCAAGATCGAGCCGACGGTCGCTCCGCCGCGCCAACGTCTGCGCGCCGTGCGGATGCTCGCCGACGCCGGCATTCGCGTCGGCGTCGCAATCGCCCCGATCCTCCCGCATCTCACCGATGACGAGATCGGTTTACGCGAGGTTTTCGCCGCCGCTTCCGCGGCCGGCGCGTACATGGCCTGGCACACCGTCCTCAATCTCAACGAAGTCGCGCGCGAGAGCTACTTCGGCTTCTTACGCGCCGAGTTTCCCTCGCTTGTCGCTGCCCACGAAGTTTACTATCGCCGCAAATACGCGCCGAAGGCTTTAGTCGAAGACATCGGCGCGCGCGTCGCGCGAGCCCGCCGCGGCAACACGCTGCGCCCGCGCGAAACGATTGCCGCGCAGCCGCAGCGCGTCCAACTCAAACTCTTCTAGGCGCGAACGCCGTGCTCGCTTGCGTCGGCAATGGCTCGCTGCTCGCCGCTCGAAAATCACTTGCATGAAGTACCGTTCGAGCGCCGCGATCGCCTTAGCGATCGCAACCCTGGCCGCGCCGTCGTCTGCGCAGACGATCGGGGCGTACGATCCGCCACCCGGCGACGCGCCCTACTTTCCCGCGAGCCCATTTTCGCAGAGAATTCCGAACCCGCCGACCCCCAACGTCAATAGTGCAGCATGGGTCGCGGGCCTGGGGAACTTTTCGCTCAACGACATATCGGCGTTTAGCCCCGCCGACGTTCTACACGACCACGGCTTCCCAATCTACTTCAACCATGCGGGCAGCAACACGCCGGTCGCAATCCACTGCACGAAAAACTACGGGCATATTCCATGCAACGACGAGGGGATGACCGTCTACATCGACCCGCGTGAGATACCGCAAAACGGCGACGCGCCCGGTGAAGACGACCACTTCACCCTCATCGATCCAGTCGCGGGTTACGAGTACGACTTCTGGGGCGTGTCGTGGCCTCCGAGCGGCGGTGTTCTCACGGCGAATTGGGCCGGCCGCTGTGCGCTTTCGGGCAACGGGTTTACCAATCCATCGTATTCCGGGAGGCGTTGGAATGCCGGTTGCGTGGCGCAAGCCGCCGGCGCGCCGATCTCGCAGGGCTTAATTCGTGCGACGGACTTACTCGCCGCGGTCCAGCGCGGCGGTACGCTTCCACAAGCGATTGCAATCGCGATCGCGTGCCCCGGGCCGGGGCCGCTCCCCGCGCCGTTCCTCGGGAGCGGCGACGGGAAGTGCCCCGGCAATGCGCCGGAAGGCAGTCACTTGTACCTCGCAATGCACGACGCCGACGTCAACGCACTTGGTGTCGCACCGATCGTCGCCGTTATTTTGCGGACGCTCGACGAGGACCACTACGGCGCGTACATCGTGGAGAAAGGGGACAAGAAGAGCGGGATACAGATGTCCGACGAGTCGGACACGACCTACACCGTCTGGGGACTGCCCGGCCCGCTCTTCACGCAACTCATTCCCGAGGCCGCAAGAGAAGGTTTGCCCGGCGCGAGAACGTTGATCGGCGGCAGCAGATACCACATTGCGTTGCCGATCCCGCCCAGCGTCGGCGCGGCCGTGCGGTTTCTCTAAGCGAGTTCCGTTAGATATAACGCTTCGCGGCGGGCCACCACGTGGCGAGCGGCTCGATCGGCGCGGTGCACTTGTAGATCGGCAGGTTGTTGAAGTCGGGGAGGACGTAGCGGTCTCGATAGATCGCGACTTGTTCGACGTTGCGGAACTCGGTGCGCAGCAGCGAGCGATCGTAGCCGATCGCGAGGACGACCTTGCCGGAGGCGCCGCCCGTGCCGTACAGATAGTAGTTGTTGTGGCCGCTGATGGCGGGCGGGAGACCGTACTTCGGACCGAAGAAATCAATTGCGGAAGCTTGCCCGTAGTCGTGCGTGAGGATCACCGCCTCGCGCTGCTCGGCCGGCGTCAACCGGTCGTACGCGCCGGCAACGGTCGTTACGAGCGTATTCCAGCCGAGCATGTCGGCGAAGTTTTGCGGTACCACCCCTTCGGGGTGCTTCTCCATCTTGATGCCGCGGACGTCGAGGACGCTCTCGTAGCGCAGGAACTCCGGAAGCGGAAGCAACGGGTAGGCCTCGGGAGCGATCGCGAGCCCGCCGATCACAAGCAACGCCGGGTAAGCAACGGTGGCCCAACGCACGCGTTCCAGGCGCTCGGCAAGCGCGGTCGCACCGGCCGCAAACAGTACGGGATAGATCGGCGCCAAATAGTAGACCTTCGCCCCCAGCACGAGATAGACGATCGAGAGCAAGACGTAAGCGAAGCCGTACCAGCGCAGTTGCGACCGGCCGAGCAGCAGCGACGCAAGCCCCGCGATCCAGATCGGCGCGGCCAGCGGATTCATCATCAAGATCTGCTGCAGGTAGAACGTGAGCGGTCCGACGACGACGTTTTTGTGGGCCGCGGCCGCGCGCAAGACGTCGAGCTGAGGCCAGCCGTGCTGCGCCTGCCACCCAAGGGTCGGCGCCACGATGGCAAGCGCGACCGCGACGGCAAGCGCGAACCCCGGACGCACGAGCGACCGCCGCGCCGGCGTCACCGCGATCGCGACGACGCATGCGCCGAGAAAAAAGAACATCGTGTACTTGTTGACGAGGCCAAGACCGGAGGTGGCACCAAGCGCAAGCCACAGGGGCATTGAGTCAGACTCGTCCGCCTTCACGAAGAGATAGGCCGCCCCGGTCCAGAGCAGCGGTTCGAAGGCGTTCATCGTCAAGAGATTGCCGACGGCGAGATAGAACGGCGCTAGCGCAATCCCGAGCATTGCGAGGACTTGGGCGAAAACGCCGCCACCCAGGCGCCGTGCGAGCCGGCCCGTCACGAGTACCGTCGCGGTCGCGGCGATCGCGGGCAGCAAACGCAGCCCGTAGAGCGAGTCACCGAAGAGCCAGAGCGCAGCCTTCGCGATCAGCGCGATCAGCGGAGGTTGGTCGACGTACCCCCACGCCAGGTGCCGCGCGCAACTGATGAAGTACAGCTCGTCCCGCTGATACCCGTAGGCGCCGGCCCGTGCGAAGTGCAAGACAAATGTCGCAATGCAAATCAACGCGGCGGCGACCCACGTCGCATCGATGCTGAAGGATTCACTCGCTAGCTTCCGGGATGAAGCGACCTCATGACCGACGGCTCGCAAGCCCACAAGACCCTCTTCTGNNCGATTCCCTTTTGGAGCGTCGCGGTCATGGCCGAGCGCAACGCCGGCCGGATGGTGACGGCGTACGCGAAAACGTTGACCGATCCGCTGATTGCGCAAGCGCTCGCGCTCCAGGGTATCGAGGAAACGCGCCACGCGGAACTGCTCGATGAGATGCTGCGCCGCTACGGCATCCCCGTCGCGGAGAAGCCGCTGCCGCCGCTCGACGCCTCAGAGCGCGCATTCCTCGACTTCGGTTATGAAGAATGCATCGACTCCTTCTTCGGCTTCGGGATATTCGGCTTGGCCCGCCAGATCCAACTCTTCGTTCCCGAATTGACCGACATCTTCGAGGTCGTCCTGCTCGAAGAGGCCCGCCACGTGACGTTCTTCGTCAATTGGATCGCCTACGAGCGCATTCGACGCGGCCGGGGAGCGATGCCCCTGCAAGCTGCCGCCACCGCCCTCGGTTACGCGCGCGCGGTCAAACGCATCGTTACGACCTTCGCACCGGCCGCGAGCGGCCCGAAGACGCAAGTCGGCTTCGCGGCCGAGGGCGCGTTTGCGATCCTCGAGGACGTGACCTGGCGGAGTTTCCTCGCGTCGTGCGTCTCCGAGAACGATCGCTATCTCGCAGAGATGCCGGCCGGCTTGCGCGTCCCGACCGTCCTGCCCAAGCTCGCGCGGATGGTGCTCGCGCTGCCGCGCTTGAGGTCGCGCGAGCGTACGCAGACACAGCCGCCGATGTCGAAAGCGGCCTGACCTCGCGCTTTCTTTAGCCGCGCGCCGCAGCGACGAGCGCGACGGCCGTAGCAGGATCGAGGCCGCGCGTTTCCTCGAGCGCGAGGGCGACGACCTGCGGCACTTCCGCGAGCGTGCCCAATTCCGCGACGTGCGTGCCGTAGACGAGGTGCATGCCGGGCAGCGCGCGGCCGACGTCGCCGAATGCCGTCGCGTCCTCGAGCAACGCGGCGAGATCGCGCTCGATGCGCGCGACCGTCGTAAGGCGCAAGTACGCCCGGCGACTGACGAGACGCACGACGGCGCGCGCGTCGACCGCGCAAACATCGCCCGGTGTGCCGGACGTTTGGTAGAGCGCGAAGCTGCCGATCTCCAGTAGGGGCGGCAAAGACGAGGCGCGCACGCGCAGGCTGCGCGCGGCGGCGGCTCGGCGTTCGTCAACGCTTGCGATGACGCCCTCGACTTCGCGCGCAACGGCCGCTGTCGCACCGGAAGCGGTCGCGCGCACGAGGTTGCGGCGCGCGTCGATCTCGACCGTCACCTCGACGAATTCCGCAGCCGCCCCGGCTGCGACGACTCGCTCGAATGCCTCGCGGCGCACCCGCACGACGTCCTCGGGCGTGGGCGCGACGATCGTTCGTTCGACGACGTCGCGGACGAGCGCGAGCGCGACGCCGAGCGGTGAGATCACCTCCGCGTCGCGCGCGATCCGGTGCCGCAACCCGAGGCGCTCGGCCGTGAACGGGACGAGCGCCGCGGCCGCTCCGCCGCCGCCGACCAGCTCGACGTCGTCTTTTGCCAGATCGTAATCGGCGATCAATTCGTCGATCGCGACGCGCAGTTTCTCCGCCGCGCGTTCGAGAACGGCGCGTGCGAGCGCTTCGGGACCGCACCCAATCCGTTCGCCCGCAAGCGCAAATCCGCGCTCGGCACTCTGCCGCTCGCCGTGCGCGAAATCGCTCTGCGCAACATAGCCGAGCAAATTGGCAGCGCAGGTCGGGGTGAGACCAACTCGGATGCCGCTTGGCGACTCGAGAACGACGTAATCGGCTGGATCGCCGGGCTGCGGACGCACGAACGTGACGCGGGCAGTGTCGAGCTCGTTCGGCGGCGTGAAGCACGCGTAGCCCAAACCCGCGATGTGCGCCGAGCGCGGGCCGACGTCGCGCACGGCGCGCAAACCGCGTCCGTCCGGATCGAGGCGCAGCAGGCTGCCGCCGGCGATCGCGAGGGTTCGCACGTCGAGCGTGCGCAGCATCGTGCGATGGCCGCCGACCTTCGCGGGGCGCATCTGCGGCAGGCCGCGGCGGATCACCGAGCAGTCGGCGCTGGTCCCGCCGACCTCGATGAAGATCCCGTCGGTGACGTTTTCGTGCAGGAGCGCTCCCGCGATCCCCGCGGCAGGACCCGAGAGCATCGTGAGGATCGGGCGGCGCGCGACCTCGGCGACGTCCATCACGCCGCCGTCGCTGCGCATGATCATCAGCGGAACGCCGATCCCGGCGCGTTCGACCGCGCCTGCGGTCATTTGCGAGGTCCGCAGCATCCGCGGCAAGATCGCCGCATTGAGCGCGGCCGTGCGCGTTCGCGCACGCAAGCCGTAGGTCGTCGCAACCTCGTGTCCGGCGGTCGCAATTGCGCCGCGTTCGCGCGCCGCGGCGACGACGCGCAGTTCGGCTGCGGGCCGGTCGACGCCGAACGCTTCGCTGGCGACGATCGCCTCGGCTCCGCTCGCGAGCAGACCTTCGACCGCGCGTGCGATCGCCCCCGAATCGCCGGCGCGCGCGTAGGCGATCTGCGGCGCGAGCGTCGCGTTCGGACCGAGCGCGATCGGCGGCACCCGCTCGTGCGCGCGCTCGAGCCAACCGAAGGGGCCGTGCAAACCGACGATCCCGACGCGCGCGACGTCGCCTTCCAGGAGCGCGTTCGTCGCCTGGGTCGTCGAGTGCGCGATGAACGCGATCCGCGACGGATCGACTCCCGGCGCCTCGAGCGCGCGCCGCAGCCCCTCGACGATTCCGGCCGCCACACCCTCGGGTGCGGCGTGTGTCGTCGGCACTTTCACGCGCGCGACGATCGCCTGCGTCCCCGCCTCGACGACGACAACGTCCGTAAACGTCCCGCCAACGTCAATCCCGACCCGAAGCACCTGTGTCATCCTGAGCGGAGCGCCGCAGGCGCGCAGTCGAAGGGGCAACGGAGTATGGCCAAAGTAGCAGTCATGGCGTGAACGGGGCGCCGAGTTGGATCGTGCGGTCGGTGGTGCGGCCTTTTATGACGTAGGTGTGGGGCTTGCCGTCGTTTGCGCGGGCTTGCGCTTGGAAGGTGCCGTAATCCCACCAAAATTGGCCGTCGATTTTTTCGACGATGTCGTCCGTGCGCAGACCCGCGACGTAGGCGGGGCCGCCGGGGCGGACGTAGGCGCGCATCTCGCCGTCGGCCGTGCGGAACAAGCTATAGTAATAGGACGGCTGCGCGTGCGCCGGATCGTAGGCAAGCCCCGAGCCGAAGAGCGTCTCCGCGAGCCGCGGATTAAACACCGTCCAGGTGCGCATCCGCAAGAGCACCGCAAGCGCGCTCGCGCGGACGTCGCCTTGATGGGGCACGTACCACTGGTCGACGGGCCAGCCCGCGCAATCGGAAAGCTCGAGACCGATCTCGCCGGCGATGTCGGTGACGCGCACGTACGCGGTAAACGGCTTGTGCGAACAGTCCGAACCTCCCGGGTCGCCGTCGTAAGGAACCGTCTTCACCCCGTTCCAACTGCGAGCGAGGTTTTCTGCGATCTCGCGTGCCGCCGGCGCCGCGTCGCCGCCGGGGCCTGCCGCGACCGCGACCGTATCCGCCGCAGCCGGCGGCGCAAACAATCCCGGCGGCGGAGCGATTTCCGCGGCGTTTGCGGCCGCGCCGGAGCGAAACGGCTGCACCCCGAGCAGCGAGCCCCCGAAGATCACGACCGCGATCGTCGCAACGATTGCAACGGCGGTCTGAAACGGCAACGTGAGCTTCGTGATTTCGTCGACCGGGACGCCGGTGAAGTTCGCGACCCAAACGTTTTGCGTGTTCGTNNTAGACGGCGATACCGACCCCAAATGGGTTGAGCGGGCCGCGGTAGAGTGCGAGCGGCGAGAACACGCCGAACAACGCGACGTAACCGATCCACGAACGCGGTGCGACGGCCGAAACGAGCGGCGCGAGCGCAGCTTTCACGCTCGGCAGGCCGGTCGCGACCAGCAGCATCCCGATCCCCATGAACAGCAAGATCGCCGGTGCGACGTCCTCGACGCCGCGNNGCCGGCGTTGCGAGCGCGTACAAGGGCGCACGTTTTCGCGCGAGCGGCTCGTCCGCGGCCACGGCCCAGGTCGCCGAACCGCGCGTCGCGCGGAAACGCACGGCCGCGAACAGGACGAGCGCCGCGAGATCGATCGCGGCGAGCACGTACGCGTACGGTTGCATCTGGGAGCGCGCGACGCCGAAGGTCTGCGTGTAAAACGTCCACTGCGAGATGTTGAAGATGAAACCGAGTGCAAACGCGAGCAAGAAGAGCGTGGCTGCAGTCTTGCGCGGGATGCCGAGCGTCAACATGATCGGCAGAACGATCGAGCCGACCATGATGATCGCGCCCAAGCCGGTCAGAGAGGTGAACAAGAATGCGACGGCCGCGCACAGCGCGAGCGCGAGCAGCGCGGGCCGGTCTCCGCCGAACTCGGCCGCATACGAGACGATCGTCTCAGCGATGCCGGTGGCGAGCGTCACGCGCGAGAGCAGCGCCCCGAAGATCACGGTTACGATCACCGGCGCCAGCCGGACGCTGCCCTCGACGATCGTCGTCTGCAAGCCTGCGAGTCCGGCTCCGGCGACGGCGGCGATGCCGAGCGCCATCAGCGGAACGGCGAGCAGCGCCGGGAGTACGCGCGCGTACATCAGGGCGGCCGCAAGCGCGAAGATTGCGAGCATCCCCAGGCCTGCAAGGCCGGTCAAGGAGTGGTCGCCGCCTGCGGTGCGATGCCGAGCGTCACGTCGAACGGCGGGAGTTTTTTCGTCGCCCGATAGTCGCGGTACACGGCGTCGCTGAGGCGATCGGCACGCTCGATCGCACGCTGCGCGGCGAGATGATATCGTTCCAGCACGCTCAGCTCGTGGCTCGGCCGGTTCTCGTATTCCCACGCGCGCTCGACCTGCGGTTCGAGGGCGAGCAGCGCATCGCGCTGCTCGAGAAACAGGTATTTGGCGACGTCAAGTCCGCGGTAAACGAGGTTGTCGTGCACGCCGGCGTTTGCGCGAGCGTCGTCGTAGTAGCCGCGCGCCTCGCGCGGGATTTGGTATTCACGCCCGAGCGCATCGTAGCGGCGCGCGGCGAGCGCAATGACGGCCGCAGCGTTGGCATGCAGCGGCGGAGGCGGGGCAAGCCGGAGGTGCGTCATCACGCCTTCGGCCGCAAGCCGCAGCGCCGAAAGATCGAGCGTGTCGGGAACGTTCGCGAGGTCCGGCGAGAGCGGATCCGCCCAGAAGAGATAGTCGCCGTATTCGCGCGGATTGCCATCGAGCAGCGTTCGGCACCGGCCAAGCGCGGCGATGTCGCTCGCGTAGCGCGCGTCGTCGCTGCCGAAGAACGCCGCAGGGAAGTCGTTCGCGAAGCGCTCGCGGTCGACCGAGCCGTTCTCCCACGCGCTCGCGGCCGCGTACACGACCGGATACCACGTCGCTTCGAAGAGCGTCTCGCCGTCGTCGTGCCACACGGTTTGAAAGAGCCCGAGAACGTGCGCGGCCTTGCCCTCGGAGACGAAACGGTCGATGTTCGGCAAAGCCGCGTCGACGTTCGGATAGATCTCGTCCCAGTTCAGTGCCCCCGGCGCAACGAGTTGATCGAACCCGCCGCGCGCGATCCGGTCGATGTAGGGTTGGTACGTCGGTTCGCGCTCGTAGTGCCAATTCACGAAAACCAGTTGTTTGGGAAGCTGCGCGAACAGGTCGGGATGCTTTGCCAGCGCATCGTCCCAAATCAGCGGGCGGCCACCGTGGTGAGCGATCACGAAGTCGGCAGTCTCGACGACGTGCCGTACGTAGACCGGTCCCTCTCCTTGCGCCGCGACGAGCGCCTTCGAAAGGCCGCGCCCGAGGTCCGACGGTTCGTCCGAGCCGATGTGGAAGAACGCCGGCTCGCCGGGCAGCGCCGCCAGTTCGTCTTCGATCAGGTCACGCACGTACGCCTCGCTCCCCGGATTCGCAGGCGAGAGCAGATAGCCGTGCGGCAATTCCGCAAGCGGCGCATAGGTTTCCAGTTTCAAGGTCCCGTGCATGTGCGCGAACGTTTGCTGCTCTGGGACAAATGCAACGTGAAACCGGGCGGCGTACGTCGCAAGCTCGCCGAGCTCGCGCGGGGTGATGCCGTCGAGCGGCGCCGGCAGCGGATGCTTGGGATCGACGAAGACGTGCTCCATGTACGGCGAGTAGCCGTTCATCTTAAAGCTCGCGATCGTGCGAATGCGCTCTTTGAAATAGCGCATCGTCGGCAGCGGCCCGCGCGAGACGTCGTCGGAGAGGATCCGCCAGCGCAGCGCCGGCTGGTCGCGAACCTCGACGCACGGAATGGACCAGCCCGCGCCGTCCCGCTCGGCGAGTTGCGCCAGCGTCGCGTAGGCGTCGAAAACGCCCTCGCCGCCGTCGTCGGACTTGTGGCGGATGAGGATGCCGGTGCCGTCGACCCGCAGTTCGTACCGGCCCGAAGGGGCCGCCGGCGCAGATTCTGCCGCGAGGTCGACGCGCAGCGTCAAAGGCCGGGGCACGATCCCAAGCGCCCTCCAACGCTCCGAAACGATCTGCAGTCCACCTTCGTCGAGGCGGACGCGCTCGAGCGCCGCAAGCACGCCGCCGGCCGGCACGCGACAACCCGCCGTGACCGTGACGCTCGCCGGTTGCGGTACGAGATGGAGTGCGGCCGCCGCCATAACCAGCGCGAGGGGCATCACGCTCGCGCCGTTCGCGAGAAACGAAAGCGCCCCCGTCCTACTGACGGGAGCGCTCGCTTCACTCACTGCATCGGCCTGCCGGCACCCTGCAATCCCGTGCGAAGGCTCAGTGACCTTGGTCACAGGCAGCTTCGACTCCTCCCGGTACGAGGTCCGCTGAAGCCCGGCGCGGGAGGCGGGGTGGGGGCCCCGAAGCCGGGCCCGGTGACGCTCTCCTCCGCCGACTACGCCGTGATCGCGGCGTTCTTCGCCGTCAATCTTGGGATCGGGCTCTACTTTGCGCGGCGCGGGGGGAAGAGTTTGGGCGAGTTCTTCCTCTCGGGGCGGAACGTGCCGTGGTGGCTGGCCGGCATTTCGATGGTCGCGACGACATTTGCGGCCGATACGCCGCTGGCGGTGACGGGGTTCGTCACCCAGCATGGGATCGCGGGGAACTGGGTTTGGTGGAGCTCGGTGATGTCGGGCATCCTGACCGTGTTCTTCTTTGCGAAACTGTGGCGGCGCTCGGGCGTGCTCACCGACGTCGAGTTCATCGAATTGCGCTACAGCGGGAAGCCGGCGGCGGCGCTGCGGCTCGTGCGGGCACTCTTTCAGGGCGTGTTCGTCAACACGATCATCATGGGGTGGGTTAACCTCGCGATGGCGAAGATTCTCGAGCTGACCTTGCACGTGCCAAAACTTGAGGCGCTCGGCGCGTGTCTGCTGTTCACCGGCATCTACGTGACGCTCGGCGGCCTCTGGGGCGTGCTCGTTACCGACCTCTTGCAGTTTGTCGTGAAGATGACGATGGCGATCGTGCTCGCGGTCGCGGCCGTGGCCGCCGTCGGCGGGATCGGGACGCTCGAGGCGAAGCTCGCGCTCCTCGATGCCGCGCACCGCATCGGTCACAGCGGCTCCATCCTTGCGTTTTTCCCGACGACGAACGAGGCGTGGCTCCCACTCTTGACGTTCGTGACGTACATCGGCGTGCAGTGGTGGGCCTCGTCGTATCCCGGCGCGGAGCCGGGCGGCGGCGGCTACATCGCGCAGCGCATCTTCAGCGCGAAGAGCGAGAACGATTCGCTGCTCGCGACCCTGTTCTTCAATGTCGCCCACTACGCGCTCCGGCCGTGGCCGTGGATCCTCGTGGCGCTGGCGGCGCTCGTGCTTTACCCGCACGGCGTGCGCGGGCCCGACGGCAAGGTCGACGCCGAGCTCGGCTACATCCAAACGATGATCGACTACCTTCCGGCGTGGCTGCGCGGCCTCATGATCGCGGGCTTCCTCGCCGCGTACATGTCGACGATCGGCACGCATCTCAACCTCGGCGCGTCCTACCTTACGAACGACATCTACCGGCGCTTCGTGAACGGCACGGCCTCGGAACGACACTACGTCTGGGTCTCGCGGGTGGCGACGCTCGTCGTGATGGGGCTCGCGATCGTCGGTGCGTACGCGAACAATTCGGTCGGCGGGGCCTGGGTGTACCTCTATAATTTGACGGCCGGCGTCGGGCTCGTGATGATCCTGCGCTGGTACTGGTGGCGGGTCAGCGCGTGGAGCGAGATCTCGGCGCTGTGTGCGTCGGCGCTCGTTTCGAATCTGCTGATCGTGCTCCACGTCTTCACCGATCCGAACGCGAACGCCGAGGTGCTGCTCGTGACCGTGCCGGTGACGACGCTGGTTTGGATCGCGGTCACCTATCTGACCAAACCGGAGCCCGAGGAGACGCTCGTGCGCTTTTACGAGCGCGTTCGCCCGAGCGCGTTCGGGTGGGCCCGCGTCGCGCGGGTCGCGGCCCCGGGGGCCGGCGTGGAACCACTCGGCGTCAATGCGATCGACTGGGTCGCCGGTTGCGGCCTCGTGTACGGGACGCTTTTCGGAATAGGAAAGATCGTGCTCGGCGATGTGGTCCCCGGCGCCCTCGCGCTTATCGCGGCGGCGGCCTGCGGCGCCGTCATCACCTACAACGTCATCCGCACCGAACGCGCCGACCGCGTGCTGTTACCGACAGCCGCTTCCGAGCTTTAGCCGGCGAGTTGCGTGGGGGCGTGGCGGAGGGCGAACTGTTCGTGAATCGCCGCGATCAGCGACTTTAGCTCTTCGACCGAGGATGCGTTCATCACGTCCTCCTCGAGCTCGACGAGAACCCGGTCGGAGGCGACCAGTGCGCCGATCGCCGGCTCGTCGAGCTTCGCGTGTTCGAGCCTGCGGACGATGGTCTGATCCGTGAACATGCATTGCATCAAGAGCTCGTCGAACGCGGCACTCGTTGCCGCATCGAACGAAGCGCCGAAGCGCACCTGTGCGTCGCTGAGCGCCTCGCCCACGATCGCGCGCACGCGTTTGTCGCTGTCGTGCCGGGAAGGTTCATCGACGTAGCCGCGATACGTCGGAATACGCTGGCGTACGTAGTCGAGGTCGTCGCTCATGTTGGACCGCACGACACGCCCCTTCCAGCGACGGTTTCGTAGAGCCTTGGTAACACTGTTGCGGCGGGGCCGCGCAAGATGGCGTCGGCGCGCGGCGTGATCGCCGTTTCTTCCGGATTGACTTCGATGACGAACGCCTCGCGCCGCGGCGCCCGCGTTGCGAGCGACGCGGCCGGCTCGACCACGCCCGACGTGCCGACGACGAGGACGACCTCGGCTCGCGCGGCGGCAGCCGCGGCGCGCGCCCAGATGTTCTCGGGTAACGGCTCGCCGAACCAGACGATGTCGGGCCGGAATCGTCCGCCGCAGGTGTGGCCGATCTCGTCCGGCTGCAGCGCGCCCTCGAGCGGGCGACGCGCGCCGCACCGGTCGCAGCGCGCTTCGCGCAAGTGCCCGTGCAATTCAAGCACGTTCTTCGAACCGGCCCGCAGATGAAGCGAATCGACGTTCTGCGTCGCAAGCGTGAAGTCGGCGTAGCGTTCCTCGAGTTGCGCGATGGCGACGTGACCCGCGTTCGGCTGGACGTCGCGATGCGCCGCGCGACGCTCGTTGTACCACGTCCAGACCAGGACCGGATCGCGCGCGAATCCCTGGGGCGATGCGAGCTCCTCGACGCGATGCGTGCGCCACAGGCCATTGACGCCGCGGAACGTCGGCAGACCGCTCTCTTGCGAGATGCCGGAGCCCGTGAGCACGAACAGGGAATCGGTCCGGCGCAACCGCGCGCACGCCTCCTCAAAATCGCCCATGGGGCAATCCTAACACCCCATGGGCGGTGTGCGCGGTGCCGTTAGGCCGGGACGGGCTCCAGGTTCTTTCTCGACCAAACGCGGTGACGACCAATCGCTTCGATAAAGGCTTCGGCGATCGCGGCGGCGTCGCCGATCAGCACGCCCGCGTCGAGAGAGTCCAACTCGATGCCGGCTTTCTCGATAAGTGCCGCGGCCTCTTCACCGAACGCGAGCGCCTTGAGATGCTTGTACGCCTCGGCGATGTAACTCAAAATCAACCCGGAGCCGGCGAGCGTCGTGGCGGCGGCTGCGCCGCCGGGCACGTAGAGCGCATCGAACACGACCGACGGCATCGTCAGGCTCGTGTGGTCGACCTCGATCTGACCGCCCGCGCCCTTAAGCACTCCGAGCTTTCCCGCGACGACGAGCCCTTGCGCGCCCGCTCGTTCGAGCGCGGCCTTCATCGTCTTCACGTCGCGCGCCGACGTACCGTCCGCGGCGAGGATCGCGACCTTGCGGCCCGTGATGTCTCCGGTGACCCCCGTTCGCGGATCGAGCAGGCTGAGCACCGGGGACAACCCGCGCCCGTTGCGGCTTTTCTGCGTTCTGCCGTTTCGCTTGGAAGCGGCTTTCCCGTTTGAGGCAGCGGCCGGGGCAGGCAGCCCGATATTCGTCGCCACGGCGCTCGCCAAGTCCGCATCGATGTTCGCCAGCATCTCGTTCACGACGCGCTGCCGGACCTCAACGCGATTGACCTTCGCAAGCTCGAATGAAAAGGCGGTCGCGATGTGCTCGCGCTCGAGGGGTGACATGCTGTTCCAAAACATCGTCGCTTGCGAGAAGTGGTCGTTGAACGACTCAGCGCGCACGCGGCGCGTCACTCCGTCGACGGGCGCCGGATACGTGGAGAACCCGCCGCTCTTCGGATCTTTCTCCGCAGGGAAGTTCTCGTCGAGCGAGTTCGGCCCGTACGACGTTTCGCCCGTATCGATCGTCATGCGGTGCAGTCCGTCGCGCTGACCGTTGCTGAACGGACAGACCGGACGGTTGATCGGAATCTCGTGGAAATTTGGTCCGCCAAGCCGCGAGAGCTGCGTGTCGAGATACGAGAAGTTGCGACCTTGGAGCAGCGGATCGTTCGTGAAGCCGATGCCGGGAACGATGTGGCTCGTGCAGAACGCGACCTGTTCCGTTTCCGCAAAAAAGCTCTCGGGGTTGCGATCGAGCACCATCTTCCCGATGCGTTGCACGGGAATCAGCTCCTCGGGGATCAGCTTGGTTGGGTCCAAGATGTCGAAGTCGAACCCGTCCGCTTCCTCGTCCCCGAAGAGCTGAACGCCCAGCTCGAATTCCAGCGGCTGACCCTTTTCGATGCGCTCGTACATGTCGCGCCGGTTAAAGTCGGGATCCTTGCCCATGATCTTCTGCGCTTCATCCCAGATCAGCGAATGTGCGCCGAGTATCGGCTTCCAATGGAACTTCACGAAGCGCGATTCGTCCTTCGCGTTGATGAAGCGGAAGGTGTGCACGCCGAACCCTTCCATCATCGCGTACGAGCGGGGCAGCGCACGATCGGACATCAGCCACATCATCATGTGGCTGGACTCGAGCGTTAACGAAGCGAAATCCCAGAGCGTGTCGTGTGCCGATGAAGCTTGCGGAATCTCGTTATGCGGCTCGGGCTTGACGGCGTGCACGAAATCGGGAAACTTGATCGCATCTTGAATGAAAAATACCGGCATGTTGTTGCCGACGAGATCGAAATTGCCGTCGGGCGTGTAAAATTTGACCGCGAAGCCGCGGACGTCGCGCGGCGTATCCGCCGACCCGCGCGAGCCGCCGACCGTCGAAAACCGGACGAATACCGGCGTCTTCACGTTCGGATCCTGGAGAAAGGCCGCGCGCGTCACCTTCGCCATCGACTTGTACACCTGGAAATACCCGTGGGCGGCCGCTCCGCGCGCGTGCACGACCCGTTCGGGGATTCGCTCGTGATCGAAATGCGTGAGCTTCTCGCGCATGATGAAATCTTCGAGCAGCGTCGCGCCGCGATCGCCGGCCCGCAGCGAATTGTCGTTATCCGCTATCGGGACGCCTTGATTGGTCGTCAGCGTCGTTCCGTGCGGTGCAGCGCGAAAAGGCGCGAGCGCATCGATCTTTGCCGATGACGCGGCCGCGCCGGCCGAAGCTGGTTTCTTCGGCGCCTTGGCGCCGCTCGGGGACTTTTTTCTGTTTGCCGGAGCTTTTGCCAAGGCACTCTCCTCGGGATGCCGCGTCACAGCGACGCTGTCGCTTCAGCGCTTACCCACGAATGCGTGATTGCGGGCTGAATTACACGAGTAGCGGTTAAGGGAGCGGCTCCCCGTACGCACCGAGTGCATGCTTCAGCTTGCATTCTGCGTTAGAAGTAGCGCTACTGACGGTAGGTTCAAGTTGATGAGAAAGCGGTGGCGAATCAAACGAGGCGACTACGCGAGCGCACCCGCGCAGCGAGCGGCATTCCGCGAGCTTCTTTCGTCGAACGGCCTCCAGGCGAAGGCCCCGGTCTGCGAATTGGTATTCGGCGAGCTCATGACCAACGCGATGAAATACGGGACCGAGCCGATGTACGTCGACGTACAGATCGCCCCGGACAGCCTTCGAATCAAGGTCGACGACTCGGGTGGGTGCTTCGACCTCGGGCAAGCGATGCGCAAGCCGCCCGATCAGGAAGGGGGCAGAGGTCTGCACATCGTCAAGGCGATCGCGACCAAGTTGACCGTCGAGCGCACGCCGCGCTTTAACTGCGAGGTAACCGCCGTTCTAAAGCTTTAGCGCCGGTTGTGTGACGGGTGGCCCTTTGGTCCCCTCTGAACATCCGCGACGGCCAAACGGCCGTTCGTCAGATGCGGGCCCGTCGAGGGCCGCTTTCCGGATGGGACGAAGCCAAAGGTGTGGATCAGGGAAACCGGCTCATGGCACGGGTACGCGAACGGGATGTCGCGGCCTTTGAAGCCGTGTACGACGCATACCACCGTCTCGTCCACGGCATCGCCCTGAAGATGCTTGAGGACACGATGGCGGCCGAGGACCTCACGCAGGCCGTCTTCTTGAAAGTGTGGACCACGCCCGATACGTTCCGGGAGGGAAACCTCGGCGCGTGGCTTGCCCGCGTCACGCGAAACCGGGCACTCGATGCCTTGCGCAGCCGGGCCCTTCATCCCGAGGGTGAGATGCCGGTTGACGTGCCGGTCGAGGGTGCGCTGGACGACGCCGTCTTCGCGCTCATNNTTACCCATGAAGAGATCGCGCGTCGAACGGCGATGCCCCTTGGAACGGTAAAGACGCGCATCCGCACCGGCCTGCGCAAGCTGCGTTCGGCCTTGGAAGCGAGCATGGCCGGATGAGCGAGCACGCGGAGATGATCGATTCGATCGCGCTGCTCGCGCTTGGTGTGTTGCCGGAGGCGGAGGCGCAAGCCGTCGCCGAACACGCGCAGGGTTGCGCCGAATGCCGCGCCGAGTACGCCGAACTGCGGACCGCGGCCGACGCAATCGGATACGACGCTGAGCTGCGTCCTTCGTTCCGCGGAGCGGACGCGGCGCGGCTCAAATCGCGCGTGATGGACGCCGTTCGCGCCTCGGGCGCGGCGCCGGTCGCAAGCGGCGGAGCGAAGGTCGTCGCCCTCCCGGATCGCATCGGGGCCGCGCGCGACCGCAGGCTGTGGTTCGCGTACGCGGCAGCCGCCGCCGCACTCATCGTCGCGATCGCGACCGGCGCGAACGACATTGCGTTACGGGGACGGCTCGCTGCAAACGCGACTCGCGACGCGCAACTCGCAGACATCGTCGCGCCGGGAAGCAAACACTTCTCGGTTCCGCTCGGAGAGGTCGTTACCAGCGGCGGCCGCGTCTATCTCGCTTTGCGCGGCCTAGCGGACCCGCCGCAGGGAAAAGTCTATCAAGCTTGGACCTTGCAGCGGGGCGAGAAAGCCGTCGCGCCGAGCATCACCTTCAGCCCCGATCCAAGCGGCGTTACGATCGTCGAACTTCCGGAACCGGTGGCGAATCTCGCCGCGGTTGCCCTCAGCGTCGAGCCCGTGGGCGGAAGCAAAGCACCGACGTCGACGCCGGCTTTCGTTCGGCCGCTTTCCTAGTCCGATGGGGCGCCTCGAAGCGCTCTGCGCGGCCAACGCCGCCGAGGCGCTTGCCTATCTCTCGAAACGGCCCTACGAGAACGTCTTCGTGCATTGGCTTGTGGCGAGCGGTCAAGCCGAACGCGCCGGCACCGCCGTCGCCTGGCGCGATGCGGGCGGTGCGATCGACGGCTTCTGCTATCTCGGGCGGCAGATCGTACCGTGCGGCGATTGCAACGCGGCGCTCGCGGCCTTTGCCGAGCGCGCAACGCGCAGTCCCCGCGCAAGCATGATCGCGGGACCGCGCGCAGCGGTCGAAGGACTCTGGTCGCACGCCGAACGCTCGTTGCCGCGGCCGCGCGCCGTTCGCGCGAGCCAGCCGCTGTTCGCACTCGAGCGATCGCAGCTTCGATTCTCGCGCGCCGATGCAGACGTGGGGCGGGTGACGCGCGCCGAACTCGAGGAAATCGTCCCGGAATCGGCGCAAATGATCGCGGGCGAAATCGGCCTCGACCCCCAGGAAACCAATGCCGATTTTCACGCGCGGACGGCGCGCATCATCGATGCCGGTTGGTGGTGGCGTTATCGCGTTGACGGCAAGCTCGCGTTCATGTGCAACATCGGCGCCGCATCCCCGTCGACCGCACAGCTCCAGGGTGTCTGGACGCCGCCCGCAATGCGCGGCCAGGGCTTTGCCACCCGCGGGCTCGGTGCAATTTGCGACCACCTGCTCGACAAGCATCCGACGCTGTCCCTCTACGTCAACGATTTCAACCGCCCCGCAATCGCCCTCTACGAGCGCGTAGGTTTCGAACGCGTCGGAGAGTTCGCAACGCTGTTATTCTAGCCGCATTGTCACCTTGAGCGAAGCGCCGCAGGCGCGCAGTCGAAAGGGCAACGGAGCATGGCCAAATCCCGTCTGCGCTTCGACGAGCTGAGCGTGACACGTTAGTTGCGGATTAGTGCGAGCGCGTCGAGGGGGGTTTCTTTGGGGGCGCCGCCGGCTTGCTCGACGCGGTAGGCGCGCGCGGGGGGACGGGAGCTGACGATCGCGTGCAACGCTTCGTCCTTATAGTGAAGCGCGACGCCGTCGTCGCATGCAATGCCGGCGCGCATTGCGCCCGATCCTACCAGACGTTGATACGACGGCCGCCGATCCTTTTCGCCGTCGTAGTGCGGGCAGTTGCTGCCGCCCACGAAACCAAGGCACTCCATCGGAAGCAAGTCCCCGGCGACCGAATCGGTTAAGCCTTCCTCGAACCAGCAGATCGAGCCGGCGCTCGAGCCGCACAGCACGATGCCGCGCTCCCACGCTTCGCGCAAGACCGCATCAAAACCCCAATGTTTCCAAACCGCAAGCATGCTGCGTGTATTGCCGCCGCCGACATGAACGACGTCGAACGTGAAGAGATACGCGCGCAAGTCTTGTGGCGTTCTGCGAAAGAAGTGCAAGACGTCGAGTTCGAGTCCAAAGCGTGCGTACGTCTCGTAGAAGGCCAGGACGACCGGCAGCGACTCGCCGCTCGCGGTCGGCACGAAACAGACGCGCGGCTTCGGCTTGCCGCTTGCATCGAGGATGTAGCGCACGAGCTTGACGTTGCCGGTGTCGGGCGCGAGCAGCGCGCCGCCGGCGGCGACGATCTGTTTGACCAGCTAGGCCGGCTCGCGTATCGCGGGCGAGGTAAGACGGCGGATGGCTGCCATGAGGGCGCGCTACGCGCTCGCGCGGGCGCGCACCTCGTCGAGGACCCGAAGGTTCTCGGGGACCGGGACCGACAGCGCCGACGCACTGCGCACGACCGCACCGTTAATGGCGTCGATCTCGGTTTCGCGTCCCGCCGTCAGATCCTGGAGCATTGACGAGCGGTTCGCCCCCGTCGCCAGCGCAACGTCCAGGGCGAAAGCGGCCGGATCCTCGAACGGCAACGTAATCTTCGTTGCTTGCGCCACCGCGGCAACCTCGCGCGCGATGCGGGCGGCGCGTTCGCGCAGTTCGGGGCGCACAAGGAGTTCGCCGTTGGTGACGCCGGCGAGCGCCGTAAGCGGGTTGATCGCCGCATTGGCGACGAGCTTGGCCCAAACGTAGGGCTCGACCGGTCGCACGAGTTCGGCAGCGATGCCGCCGGATACGAGTGCTCGCGCGAACTGGTCGAGGACGCTCCCACCCTCGTGCCCGGCTGCCCACCCGAGGCGCGTCATTCCGCGCGCGGTCCGGCGCGCGCGACCGGCTTCCAATCGCTCTGCGGCTTCGGTCGTCGGCCCGAGCGCGACGCAGCAGCGATGGCCGAGCGCAAACTCGATCTGCGCTATCGCATCAATTCCGTTCTGGACGGAAACGAACGCTACCGTGCCGGCCAGCACCGGACGCAGCGGCTCGAGCGCTTCGATGGTTGCGTAGGTCTTCACGCTCACGAGGACGATTTCGGCCCCGGCCAAGACCTCGGGATCGTGCGAGACGCGCACCGCCTTCGGCGACTCCTCGTCGACGACGAGACCGCCGCGACTTGCAATCGCGCGCGCGCTTCGATTATCGCGCGCCAGGACGCGGACGTCGCTCCGCTCCGCGAGCGCCGCCCCGAACACCGTCCCGAGGGCGCCCGGCCCGACGATCCCGACGATCACCAGGTGCGCCGTGACATGCGGCGCGGGCCGTCGCTTTCAGCTGCGTCCGCGTTCGCTTCGGCATGCCCGTGGGCGCGGGCGCCAGTAAAGTACTCGGCCGCCGCGCCTCGGTCGACGCTCGTGCCGAGGCCGTAGTAATGGCAGCGCCCGCATTCGTAGAGCGCGTCGAGGTGGCCCGCGCGAGCGCACGATTCGTAGAGTCCGAAGGCGCGCTCGGTGTCGCGTTGGATCCCGGCCCCGCGCTCGCAAGCAATTGCAAGCAAAAAGCGGGCCTCGACGTGGCCGCAGGCCGAAGCGCGCTCCCAGAAATACGCTGCTCGCGCGTCGTCGCGCTCGGCGCCGATGCCATGATGACGCCAGTTCCCAAGCTCAAAGAGCGCTTCGGGATGATCGAACTCGGCCGCCTCTTCTAAGAGTGCAAGGATGCGCGGCGCATTGTGCTCGCGGTACGTCGTCGCGAGTTTCTGAGCGCGCCGGTAAAGCCGATCGGCCGCCTCCCGCATGGGAAGCGGCTTCGGCTCATTGCAAAGGGGCTACTGCGGCGGCGGAAGCGCGCCGCCCGGCCCGGCACGCATGCCGAAGAACATCCGGTCGCCGCCGTGACCGAGCGCGACGTTGAGGAGTGTCCGGCCCGGATCCGTGGATGCGCCGTGTTCTTCCATGTGGCTTTCCGTGCGAATTTGCGGGCGATTTGCCATCCGCGCGCTCATCGCCGCTTTCTGAGCGGGGGTTAGCGACGCTTCAAACTGGGCTCGGGCCGACTCCATCATCGCGTGTACTTGCGTACGTTCGTTTGCCTGGGCGGCCAAGATCGTCCGCCCCTCAGCTGGGGTCAGCGCGCGGTCCAGCGCCGCGGCGGCCGCTTCGCGATTGGGATTCGGTGCGATCGCAAGCTGGCCGGCAATATTCGCCAGCAGGGCGCGATGCGCAGGCGTCAGTGCTCCCAGGATCTGCGCACGTGCCTGGAGGTGGAGCTGCTTCATCTGGGCGTGCATCTGCTCCATCGCCGCCATGTTCGGATGAGGGAATGGTTGGACGTCCGGAGCGGGCGACTGCTGCGCAGCGGCCAACGTCGGAGCCATCGCAAAAGCAAAAGCGAGAATTGTGACAGGTCTCATGACCCTATTTTACGCCTTGAGGCTGAGCGCTCTCTGAGAAGCCTCGCCGTCTTTGTGCGTCTCGCCCAGGATCAGCGGCAGGAACATCGCGACC
Source organism: Vulcanimicrobiota bacterium (assembly GCA_003158195.1). Taxonomy (GTDB): domain Bacteria; phylum Vulcanimicrobiota; class Vulcanimicrobiia; order Vulcanimicrobiales; family Vulcanimicrobiaceae; genus Palsibacter; species Palsibacter borealis. The sequence goes on from PMHP01000049.1 coordinate 34,501, forward strand.
AACACGACGACCGCGATCGGCTGCATCATCCCGGCAAACGAACCGGTCGCGTCTTTCAGGGTCGAGATGAAGGCGGTCCCGACGACCGCCGCCATGCCCCAGGCGGAGATCTGCATGCCGTAATTGCCGCCGAAGTTCTTGACGCCGAAGAAATCCACGTTGAAGGCCGGCATCACGCCGAAACCGCCGCCGTAGCAGAGCAAGAGCAGCGCCATCGAGGCGGCGACCAGGGTGATATCTTTGCCGCTGCTGTCGAGCGCAACGAACGCAAGCGTCTGAGCGCCGAACAGGATTGCGAACGTCAGGCGTCGCCCAAGGCGGTCGGAAAGCGTGCCCCAGAAAAGCCGGCCAAGGCCGTTGCAGATCGCAAGCATCGCGTACAGGCCCGCAGCATCGGCGGCGGGCATCCCGGTCAGTTCGCGCATCAGCGGCACGGCGTTCGAGATGATTGCGACGCCGCCGAAAACGTTGACGAATAACATTGCCCACAAGATGTAGAACCGCGCGTCGCCGACCATCTCCGGCAGAGTGAACTGCCTCCCTTCGTACTGGGCGGCATACTTCGGATCGCTCACCGGCGGATGCTCGAGCAGCATGATCGCTGCCCCGCCGAGGACGGCGAAGGCGACACCCGACCACAAGAACAGCCCCATCAGCCGGGCGGTATCGTCGCCCGACAACAGATATTGCGACGCCGCAAACGGCGTGTGCGCCGCGACGGCGCTTGCCAGAGCTGACGTGTACGCCTGTGTCCCGGCGCTGATCGAGGCGAACGGTGCCCAAGACTTCACGACCGCGCTATAGACGAAGGAGCCCAGGCCAAAGCCCATGATGACGAGGCCGCCGCCGAAGCCGCGCGCCTGCGGAAACCAACGAATGACCGAATTGAGAACGGCCATGTAGACCATCCCGCAGCCAAAGCCACCCACGACGCCGTAACAGAGGTAGAGCAGCACGATGCTGTGCGTGCCGGCGAGGAGGGCGCATAGCGCGTTTCCCCCGGCCCATAGTGCGACGCCGATCACACCCGGCAGGCGCGGGCCCTTGCGATCCGAGAGCAGCCCTCCGAGCAATCCGCCGACGGCCAGGCTGAAGTTCGCGATCGCGAACGCCCACGTCACTTCGCTCGGGAGCCAGCCGAAGGCGGCTGCGAGCGGCCCGCCGAGCAAGCTGAACGAATACACGGCCCCCGGGCCGACTACGGCCAGAATGCCGGCAACAGCCACGATCCAACGCATCATCAAAAAGGTTGTCGGCACGCACGCCCCTGACACGTAGGTTCAGTCCCGGTATATGCGCGCCGATACCCTTTGTAAGTGGCTCGGTCGAGCCTTTTTCGTCCGTGAGGTTCACAGAGGGTTCATGTCGGATCAAGCAACGGTAGAGCCGCTGCAGCAGAGTAAGTCTCACAACACGGTCGTCATGACGATCGTCCTGCTGCTCGAGGTGTTCGCTTTCATGGGCGCGGTCTTCGGTTTCGCATTGACCGACTCGCTCGCCGCAAAAGCGAACGGACAGGCTCGGACGCTCGCCACGATCGCCGAGCGTCAAGTCTCGCTCATCCAACGCATCTCGGCCGATCTATCGCAGATTGCAGTCACTCCGAACGACGCGATTCGCGACGCAGTCCCCGCTAAAGATCTCGCCGCTTCGGAGACCGTTTTCGCCGAGACCCTCGCCGCGATGAAGAACGGCGGCCAGACGGTCGGTTTGTCCGGCGCGACGATTCAAATTCCACAACTGACCTCGCCGACCGCCGCGCAGAGCTTGCAGGAGGCGGACCGCTCCTGGAGTTCGCTCAAGAGCGCAATCGACGCAGCCACGAGTCACGGTTCTCGAGCGACCCTCGCCGAGGCCGTGCGCGAGGCTTCGATTTCGGCACCCGATATCTCCGACGACTTCACCACGATCGTCAGCGAAACCAACGGGCTGACCATCGGGCAGGGCGAAAACCGGCTGCGCTTCTGGCTCGAGCTGCTCGCGATCGGCATCGTCATCGCAATGGTCGTAACCCTGTTCTCGAGCGTCGACCGCGGCCGCAAGCAGCTCCAAAAGTACGCGCAAACGCTCGTCCAGCGCACCGACGAAGCCGAGGAAGCCCACAAGCAACTCGCCGAGGCCAAGGCCGGCACCGATCTCATCATGTCGACGGTCGACCGCGGCCTCTTCTTGATCGGCCCCGACTACCGGATCGCCGGCGAATACTCGGGCGAACTCGAGCGCATCTTCCGCACGCCGGAACTCGGCGGCTACAATTTCGTCAACATCCTTCAGCGTCTTCTGACGGAGCGGATGTTCGACATCTCGCGCGATTATCTCGCGCTGCTTTTTGACAAATCGAAGAAAGAGCGCACGGTTCTCCGCGTCAACCCGCTGGCCGAAGTCGAAGCACACTTTCCAAATCCCGCAGGCGGCTTCGACACGAAGTTCATCAACTTCACGTTCCGGCGCATCGTTACGGGCAATGACGTCAGCCGCGTATTCGTCGCCGTCTCAGACATCACCGATCGCGTCCGCCTCGAACGTCAACTCCGCGACTCGGAAGCGCGCAAGGAACGCCAATTCGAGTTTTTGCTCGGCGTCCTGCACGTAGAGCCGAAGTCGCTCGACGATTTCCTAGCGACGGCGAGCGAGCAGGTCGACGTAATGAACGATGCCTTGCGCGCGTCCGATTTCGCGACGTCGTCGGCAGGCCGCATGGACTTGCTGCGCCAGCGCCTTGAGGTCGTCTACCGGGCCGTCCATACGGTCAAGGGCAACGCCTCGATGCTGCAGTTGACGTACTTCATGAAAGTTTGCGACGGTTTCGAGAGCAAAATCGTGCAACTACGGGACCGTCGCGCCCTCGGCGGCGACGACTTCCTCTCGATCGTCATGGCTCAGGCCGAGCTGCGACAAGATCTCGAGGAACTCCAAGAACTGCGCGAGCGGTTTGTCGGCCTCGGGCATGCGGGCCGCCTTCCGGAGCGCAATGCTCCGACGGCATTCGCTCCGGCGGCTTTCGCTCCGGCGGCTTCCGCCCCCGTGCCGCAGCAGAGCGAACTGGTCACGCAGATCGCTGCGTTCGCCAACCAGATGGCGGGCGCACTCGGCAAGGAAGTGCGGGTCACGGCCGACGGTTTCAGTACGGACGGATTACCCGACTTCGTGCAGCGCACGATCAAGGACGTCGTCATTCAGCTGGCGCGCAACAGCGTTACGCACGGGATCGAAAACGCCGACGCAAGGCAATCGCTCGGGAAGGCGCGCTACGGCACGCTCGCGATCCGCGGCTTCGCGCGGACGCCGAACGACGCCTTCGTTTTCAGTTTCCGCGACGACGGCCGCGGCCTCGATCCGCAGCACATTCGCGAACGCGCCGTCGCCAAAGGCCTGATCGCAGCTGATCAGGCGGCGTCGATGACGGACGAGCAGATCGTCGCGCAGATCTTCCGCCCCGGATTTTCCACCGCCGAAGAGACGACGATGGATGCCGGCCGTGGCATCGGCATGAACGTCATTAAGGAAGCGATCGTCGACAAGCTCGGCGGACGCCTGAGCCTCAATTCGGAACCCGGCAAGTTCACCGAGTTCACCTTCACCTTGCCGGTGAAGGCCGCAAAGCTAACGGCGGACGGCGTTGCAGCGCTTGCGTACAACTAAGAGCCGAAACGAAACGACAGCAATGCGACTCCTCATCGTCGACGACTCCAACATCATCCGCCGTTCCATCCAGCGCGAGATCGGCGATCAAAACCACGAGATTCGGACCGCCGGCGACGGGATCGAAGCGCTCAAAGTCTTCGACGAATTCAAGCCGGACATCGTGACGATGGATATCACGATGCCCAATATGGATGGGCTGTCGTGCGTCGAGCACATTCTGCAGAAAAACGCACAGACACGTATTCTCGTCATCTCTGCTCTGGCCGACAAAGGCACGGCCGTCGAGGCCGTTAAGCGCGGCGCGACGGGATTTCTCCTGAAACCGTTCACGAGCGAAACGCTCGCAACGGAAATCACCGAACTCTTTGTGGATTAGCAGAAGGTAGACGCCGCACCGCATGATCACGCAGCAAGAAGTCGATACCATGCCTGAGGACGACCTCCGAGTCTTCGTCAAAGGCACCGAGTATTTTTTCCTTCAAGTCACTTCGAGCCGGGCCGAAGTCAGCACGCCGTTTATCAAAGAGGCGAGCGACAAGGTCATCGACGATTTTTCCGCAGTCATCGGGATCTCGGGCACGCAGCGGGGCTGCGTCTACTACAGCGCGCCGCGTGAGATGATCCGGGAACTGGTCACGCACTACGGCGAGACCGAAGCGAGCGACGATCTCTACGCCGACTGCGTGGGCGAGATCGCGAACACGATCTCCGGCAACGCCCGCGAGTACCTCGGCCCCGGCTTCATGATTTCCGTTCCCGTCGTCTTCCGCGGTCGCGCCGAAGATGTCCGCTTCCCGCACGACGCGCCCGCGTTCGTCATTCCGATTCTCTGGAACGGGCATCGCTCGTCGCTCATCCTGTGTCTCAAGAAAGACGAGAAAGAGCCGCCGACTTTCGATCCGGAGATGCTCAAGGAGATCGCATCATGACCGTGTCCGGCTTGGACGTCATCGCCCGCAGTTCCGAATTCGAAACCGCGGCCGCCCGCTACGAGCTTCGCCCCTGGCAGTGGCGCTTCTTGTACGCGCTCGACGATCGCGCCGAGTTGCGCGACGTCGCCATGGTCTGCGGAATTGCGCTCGCGGATGCACTCCAATTCGTGGACGAGAGCGAGGCTGCAGGCCTCGTGCGCGTGGTCGCGATGTCGCACGACGAGTACTGCCGTTGGTCGGGCGTACCTGCACCCGCCGATGACGAATCCGTCGCGCAAGCGCAGACCGCGGTCGCCGAGCCGGCGTACGCCGATACCCCCACGCACGGCAATTACTTTTCGACCTCGGACGGTCTGGCCGCGTACGAAACGCCCGTGCCGTCGTGGATGCTCGAGGCTCCAGCCGCCGAGCCGGCGCCGTTCGTTTCGCACGAAGAGGCACAACCGGTCGCGGAGTACCAGCACGACGAGCCGGTCGCGGAATACCAGCACGACGAGCCGGTCGCGGAGCACCAGCACGACGAGCCGATCGCGGAGCACCAGCCCGACGAGCCGATCGCACACTATCACTATGAAGTCGCCGCCGAAGAATATCACCACGAAGAACCGGTCGCCGAAGCTCAACATGAAGAGCCGGTCGTCGCGGAACAGCACGAAGAACCGGTCGCGCAGTATCACTATGAAGTAGCGGCTCCCAGCTATCACCACGAAGAGCCGATTGCGGAGTATGCGGCAGATCTGTCGACGGCGCATGCCGAGCCCGAGATGACCGCGGCACAAACCGTCGCCGATCTCGTTGGGCAACATTCCGAGGCCGGCGAAGCGGTGCACGATGCGCCCGAGCGCAATGGCGTTTCGCTTTCGTTCGGCGACCCCGACCCTGCGGCGCTGTCGACGAACGGCTATCATCACGACGACGCGACCCGGCAGCCGGCGACGCTCGTTACGACCGTCGACGACCATTCCGAACACGCAGAGGCCGCGCACGACGCGATGCCCGCCGGCATCTCGATTTCGCTGTCGCACAGCCCAACCGCAGAGGCGGAGACCGCGCCAAAGGGAAGCGTCTCCTTCTCGCTATCGCCGGACGAATTCGCCCCCGCGCACGACGCAGCGCCGATCGCGCACGACGAAACTCCCGTCACGTTCCACGACGACGCGCCGGTCGCGATGCACGAAGAGGCGCCTGTTGGAACGGAGGCTCCGGTCGCAATGCACGATGAGCCCGCGACCAACGGACACATCGACAACACGCCGGTCACGGCGCCCGCCGCACCGCCGGCAGCCGCTGCTACGTCGACAACGGTCGACATCGTCAACAACCTGATCGCCCGCGCGCTGACCTTCCGGATCAAGTAGGACGATCGTGATACCGCTGCTCGATCGGATCGTTCGCGGACCGCAGCCGAAGCCGGGTGCACCGGGCCAACTTCCATACGTGATGGGCTTTAAGTGGACGGTCCGTACGCGCGCCGAGCGAGACGAGTTCGCCGCCGTTGAGGAAGCGATCCGCTCGGCAGCGATCGAGGACCTCGTGCTCGACAAAATCGAGCCCGGGCATAACGAACTTTCCTTTTGGTTTGAGACCTCGAATCCGAAGCGCGCCTTCAAAGAGCTTGCGAAGCTCCCGTGCGTTGCGGAGCGCATGACGACGCTACAAGCGGCCTATGCCGACCGCACGAAGCTGAAATTCTCGGTCATCTGGCCGAAGGGCGGAAGCGCGCTGGTTCCGCCGGGGCTCAAGTAGTTTTGAGCCGGGCGCGCGAAGCGCTCGGCATGCAAGCGCAGACGCTCGTTCGCGCCCTCAACGCACTTACGAAATCGCCTCAATTTTCCAACACGAAGGCGCGCGCAGCCGCTCGTCAGGATCCCGACGTCGACTGGCCGCGCACGAAAACCCTCAACGCCGACTTCAGCCCCGAAGTCGACGGCTGCGAATCGTTCGTGATGAAGGACGGTAGCATCTGCGAGTGGCTATCCGGCCGCTTCGCTTGGGTCGCGCGCCCGAAGACGAACGCAAGCGCGTAGAGGAGGCCGACGAGGGGGAGCAGACTCCGGTAGCCGACGATCAGCGATGAGTATTCGAGGATGCCGCCCACCATCGCGCCAAGCAAATTTGCGGCGAATGCGACGGTTGACGATCCGACGTCCCGGAATCGCTCGGCGAAAATGAGATTCGCGAGGAAGATCGGGGCGAATGCGAGCCCGACGGCGGCGCCGAACCGCAGCGGAAAGTCGAGCGCCAACAGGCGTTCCGGCGGGATCAGCCAGGCCACGGCGAGCGCGGCGAACAGCGCGACATACAGATAAACCGGGCGCCGGATACGAACGTGGCTTGCGAGTTCGACTGCAGCGAATACGGAAAGCAAGATGCCGAAGAAAACAAGCGCGTTCACGAACCACGTCGTTCCGAACAGGAGCGCGAACTGCACGACGTTCTTCGTCTCCAGCAGCAAGAACGCCGCGCCCATGAAGGACAGGTCGAGGTAGGTGCGCATCTGTCCGAGCGGCCCGGCGGCTGCCCGGATCAGAAGGAACGAGGCGAGCAAAATCGTCGCGATCGCGATCAGATAGAGCCACGGAATCGACCGCGTCCGCAGATACAGGAACGGATGATCGTCGTCGACCGGATCCGGCACGGGTAGCGCCGCCGGACTCCACGTCGTCGCGCACTTGACGTCGTCCTTGGCGTTCGCGACGATCAAGAGCGAAAACTTCCCGGCGTTGCCGATTGAGGAGTCGATGCATGGCCGTTGCCCGTAGGTGGCCTCGAGAGTTCCGGCGAGGCGGTCGCGCAGCCAGTCCTGCCGGTAGTAATTGTACATTCCAAACGCCCCGCCCGGGTTCAGGTGCCGTCGTGCGGCGCGCATCGCTTCGGCCGTGAACAGGTAGCTCTCGAGGCGCAGCGAGGATTGCCCCGAAACGAGCGCTAGCGAATCGGGCAGCGCGAAGAGAATCAGGTCGTACTGGTTGCGGGTTCGCTCGAGGAAGGCCCGGCCGTCGTCGATGTGCACGCTCACCTCCGGCCGTTGGTACGGGTGGTCGGAGTTCATCTCGCGCCCGATTTGGTAGATGCGCGGGTCGATCTCGACGGCGTCGACGTGCTTGGCGCCGGCGGCGAGCGCGATCGCTACATCACCCCCGTTCCCGGCACCGACGATGAGAACGTTCCGCAGGGGATTGGACGGGATGCGCGCGTAGGGCCGAAAATAGACCGGCTCCGTCCGCCTGCGCTCCGTCATCGATTCGATCATCTGATGGGGGATGCCGTTGACGTTCAACTCGAGCATGACCGGGCTAATCGGGAACACCGACACTTTGTAGTAGGGCGACCAGCTGTCGCCGGCTTTGATCGACTCCATGCCGAGCATGAGGATCATCGCCGTCATGGCGACGACTTGGACGCGCCCAAACGACGGGTTGTAGAGGACAAGCAGCGCAGCCGATACGACGCAGCCCCACGCGATCGGCGGAGCACCCAAGAACGAGAGGAGCGTGAAGCCCGCGATACCGGCGAGACTGCCGAGGATGTCCAGCCGGTACGCCTCGAGCGGCTCGAACGCGGCAAACGAGCGGGCGACGCCCTGAGCGATCGAGGCCATAACGACCGCGACTGCGACGAACACAACCGGCAGGGTCACCCACATCGGAAGCCCGCTTGGCGTGCAGCCGAAATAGATGAGCTGGCTTCCCGTACAATCCACGGTAACAACCGGGAAGACGCGGACGAATCCGATGAAAAGCGCGAGCACGACCGGCGTCCACGCAAACAGATCGACCTGGGCCCGAACTCGCAGAAACCCGATTCCGATCCCGAGAAAGCTGCCCAGCAACACGAAGTTCGAGAAGTACGAAAGGTAAATGACGTTCGAGCCGGCCCACCGGATGAGCGCCAACTCAACGAAAAGCATCAGGAAGCTCAGGAGGACCAGGCGGCCAGCGGGGGCTCTTAACACGAAGGCGGGGCTGTGATGCGAGTACTTGTGGGAATCGCGCTAACCTCGGTCATGGCAAGCCGTGCCGGCGGTGAACGTGCCTACCGACGTCGCCGCGGCGATAATACGCGACGAGCGTGTCGCGGCCTGCGCTAGCGAGGCCGGCAAAATTACAACACGGGAAAAGCCAAGAACACGCAACCGATGAGTGCGATAAACGCACCACTGAGTACCTCACCGTAGCGTTCCAGAGGCCCGAGTTTTACGAGGCGCAGCCCCGCAAACGAAGAGTCGCAAAGAATGACGTACGTGGCGATCGTAGCGACGGCAAAGACGCCGGCCATGACGGCGATAAGCCCCGGTCCATATTTTCCGGCTGCGAAGAATGCGGGGATGCCTTCGACCATTGGCGACGACCCAAGGATGAGGAGCAACGTCGTGCGCGATGATTGGGCGGCTGGTTCTTGCAGTTCCCGGCTATGGTCGTGACAGTCGCCGCCCGACTGCAGTTCTCGGAACGACGAGATGGCAAACCAGCCGCCAAAGGCGATGAGCGCGATACTCGAAGCGATCGAGATGAGGTTGCCGAATCTCGTTGCAAAGGCAACGCCCGCAGCCCAAACGACGCCGCCGATAAGCAATGTCGATATCGTGTGCCCCGTTCCGGCGATGACGGCAGCGCGCGTGACCTCGCCGCGACTCCACCGTCGTTGCCGGGCGATGAGCGTAATCGGCGCCCAATGGTCCGGCACCATTGTGTGCAAAACGCCAACGCCGGCTACAGCCCCGACGAGAAGGACCTCCGGCGCCGCCGTCACCTTACGGATGCTCCACGAACTCAGCAATACGGCGTCGTGGTCGAAGTCGCCCAGGGCGCAGACAATTTCGCCGGCGCTGAGCGCGGCAATCGACGCTGCAACGGGCGTTACGGGCGAGGTGCAGCGGCCTTGACAGCCCGTTCGTGAACTCCTATACTCAACCACATGGTTGAGTATTCCGATATCACGCTCGACCGCACCTTTTCGGCTCTGGCGGATCCCACCCGGAGAGCTATCATCGCCCGGCTGCGAGGCGGAAGCCTTTCCATCAGTGCGCTGGCGGAGCCGTTCCCGATCTCGCTACAAGCCGTTATGAAGCATCTCGACGTGCTCGCGCAAGCTGGGCTCGTCAATCGCACCAAGACGGGACGCAGCGTCGCCGTCACTCTCGCGAACAAACCGATCGACGAAGCCGTCGAATGGCTTGCCCAGCACCAACGCGCGTGGGCCGAACGTTTCGATCGCCTAGATACCTATCTGCAACGCATCCAACATGGAGAATCCGATGACGACGAATCCNNCCCGCCCATGCAAAGCACTGGTGGGGTCCGAACGGCTTCACGACGACGGTCTATGAATCGGACCTGCGCCCCGGCGGCGCGCTCGTGCGGCACATGCGTGCACCGGACGGCACGATCGTCCGGAGTGCGGGAATCAACGAGGAGGTTATTGCGCCGGAGCGCCTCGTGACATCCGGACAGCTGGAACGGCCGGGCGAACCCGCTTTTGAAATTCGGACGAGCGTAACGTTCGAAGAGCACGACGGGAAGACGACGGTCACGGTGCATCAGGCTTATTCGAAGATGACGGCGGCTGCCGCCGCCACGGCAGTTGAAGGTGCACGCACCGGATGGTCGCAGTCGGTCAACCGCTTCGAAGCCTATATTTCATCGCTATTGGAGCAGCAAGCCTAGCACATTCTGGTTGCGATGCGTTGCCCGTTCCTGTAACATATTGCCTTAGAGGCCATTGACAGTGTAGTATACTGCAGTGACAGCGAAATCGACGAGCCGGGCCCCCGGTCCGAAGTCGCGGCCGGGCGGCGCTCACGGGGAGTCGAGGTACCTGCGCAATTTGGGGGAGCGGGTACGAGAGGCGCGCGCGCGGCGCGGCATGACCCGTAAGAGCCTGGCCAAGGACTCAGGCGTCTCGGAGCGTTACCTCGCGCTCCTGGAATCGGGCAGCGGCAACGGGTCGGTTCTGCTCTTACGGCAAGTCGCGCGCGCGCTAGACGTTCCGCTCGGCCGGCTGCTCGCCGACGGCCCCGACGAATCGATTGCGTTCACGGACGCAGTCGAGTTCTTGCGCCGCCTGAGCGACGAGCAACTGCGGGGCGCGTACGGTACGCTCGTCGCGACGTTCGGTGCCGTCGACCGGCAAACGCGCGCCGGAAGAATCGCGCTTATCGGCTTGCGCGGGGCGGGGAAAAGCACGCTCGGTGCGCGGCTCGCCAGGGCGCTTGGCGTGCAATTTATCGAACTCGACCGCGAGATCGAGCGCGACCGCGGCCTCTCGCTCGGTGCGATCTTCGATCTCTACGGCCAAGCCGGTTTCAGGCGCTTCGAGCGGCAGAGCCTCGATCGGATCCTCGCGACGCGCGAGCGCTTCGTGCTGGCGACCGGCGGCGGCATCGTCGCCGAGCCGGCGACGTTCCAACAATTGCGGACGGCGTGCTTCACGGTTTGGTTGCGTGCAACTCCGAAAGAACACATGGAGCGCGTCATCGCCCAGGGCGACATGCGGCCGATGGGCGGCGATTCGGCAGCGATGGCCGATCTGCGACGTATCTTGGCGACGCGCGAGGGACTCTACCAGGAAGCCGACCTCGTCTTCGATTCGAGCGGGCGTAGCGTGGCGGAGAGCGCGAAGCTGCTCGCGCGCAAAGTTGTTAGCGAGACGTCCGGCGAGCGGCCGCCTAGCCGCATTCGACGCGCGAAGACGGCCGCCGTTCGTAAGCGTCCGCGCCAGAAAGTTGGTTCTCCGGGATGATAACGCTCGAACCCCCGATCCGTTTTGACACCCATCCGGATCGCTACCGGCACTGGAAACTTTCGCTCGACGGCCCGATTGCGACGCTCGCGCTCGACGTCGCCGAAGACGCCGGGATCAAGCCCGGCTACCGGCTCAAGTTGAACTCGTACGACCTCGGCGTCGATATCGAACTGCACGACGCCTTGCAACGCATTCGCTTCGAGCATCCAACCGTGCGCACCGTCATCGTTACGAGCGCGAAGGAGCGCGTCTTCTGCTCCGGCGCGAACATCTTCATGCTCGGCACGTCAACGCACGCGTGGAAAGTCAACTTCTGTAAGTTTACGAATGAAACCCGTAACGGTATCGAGGACTCGAGCCGCCACTCGGGTCTGCGCTTTCTCGCAGCCTGCAACGGTACGACGGCCGGCGGCGGGTACGAGTTAGCGCTCGCGTGCGACGAGATCGTCCTGATCGACGATCGGTCGAGCACCGTCAGCCTCCCCGAGGTCCCGCTGCTCGGCGTCCTCCCGGGAACCGGCGGCCTGACGCGGATCACCGACAAGCGCAAGGTCCGGCGCGACCACGCCGACATCTTCTGCACGACGAGTGAAGGCGTGCGCGCACCGCGTGCCAAGGAGTGGAAGCTCGTCGACGTCGCCGCGAAGTCGCATGAGTTCGGTGCAGTCGTCAAACGCCGCGCGGCCGAGCTCGCCGCGACCAGCGATCGCCCGGCCGGCGCTCGGGGCGTCGAACTAACGCCGCTCGAGCGTTCGATCGACGGCAGCGGCTACCACTATCGCTACGTCGACGTCCGGATCGACCGTGATGCGCGCAACGCGACAATCGAGGTCTCCGGGCCGGCGCAGGCGCCGCCGGCCGATGCCGACGGCATCTTCGCGCTCGGAACCGCGTGGTGGCCGTTCCAGATGGCGCGCGAACTGGACGATGCGATTCTTTTGCTGCGCACGAACGACCTCGAGATCGGGATGTGGCAGTTGCAGACGCGCGGCGACCCAAGCCTCGTGCTGGCGGCCGACGCAGCACTGATCGCGAACCAAACGAACTGGTTCGTGCGCGAGGTCGCCGGGATGCTGCGGCGCACGCTCGCACGGCTTGAGGTGTCGTCGCGCTCGCTGTTTGCGATCGTCGACCGAGGCTCGTGTTTTGCCGGGACGCTGCTGGAGTTGGCGCTGGCCGCCGATCGCGCGTACATGCTCGACCCAAGCAACGGCGAGGGCCCGGAGCTGACGCTGTCCGACGCGAACTTGGGATTCTACCCGCAAGTCAACGGGCTTTCGCGCCTCGAGACGCGTTTCTGCGGCGACCGGAATGCCATTGCCGCGTGCCGTGCCCGTATCGAAGAACGGCTCGATGCGCGCGCTTCGCACGCACTCGGACTGGTCACGGTCGCCCCCGACGAGCTCGATTGGGATGAGGAACTGCGCCTCGCGCTCGAGGAGCGGGCGAGCCTTTCGCCCGACGCGCTATCCGGACTCGAGGCCAATCTGCGTTTCCCGATTGTTGAAACGATCGAGACGCGGATCTTCGGCCGGCTCTCGGCGTGGCAGAACTGGATATTCTCTCGCCCCAATGCCGCCGGCGAGGCCGGTGCCCTCAAGGTCTTTGGTAAGGGCAGCAAAGCGAAATTCGACCGGGAACGGGTCTAACGTTGCGTTCGACGGAGACGACATGGACATAACCTATAACGACCGGATACCCAACAACGTCGGCCTCGCGGAGAACAAGGCGCTGCAGCGCGCGCTCGAGCACTGGCAGCCGGAGTTCCTTGATTGGTGGGGCGACATGGGTCCCGAAAACTCGCGCTCCCTCGACATCTACTTGCGCACCGCGATCAGCGTCGGCAAAGGCGGCTGGGCGCACTTCGATTACGTCAAGATGCCCGAGTACCGCTGGGGCATTTTCCTCGCCCCGCAAGAACCCGATCGCAAGGTGAATTTCGGCGCGCACAAGGGACAGCCGGCATGGCAGAGCGTGCCGGGCGAACATCGCAGCAACTTGCGGCGCATCATCGTCACGCAAGGCGACACCGAACCGGCCTCGGTCGAACAGCAGCGGCACCTGGGCCACACGGCTCCCTCGCTCTACGACCTGCGCAACCTCTATCAGGTCAATGTCGAAGAGGGCCGCCATCTGTGGGCGATGGTCTACCTCCTCCACGCGTATTTCGNNGACAACCCGCGCATCCTGGGCGCGTTCAACGAGAAGACGCCGGACTGGCTCTCCTTCTACATGTTCACCTTCTTCACGGATCGCGACGGGAAGTTCCAACTGTCTGCACTCGCCGAATCGGGATTCGATCCGCTCTCCCGAACGACGCGCTTCATGCTCACCGAGGAAGCGCACCACATGT
>PMHP01000096.1 GCA_003158195.1 Vulcanimicrobiota bacterium
AGCGTGAAGCCGTTGACGAAGACGGCGGCGCGGCGAAAGAGCGCGCGTTCGCGCTCGTCTAGGAGGTCGTGGCTCCAATCGATCAGTGCTCGCAATGTCTGCTGCCGCGGCAACGCGTCGCGCCTGCCTGCACAGAGGAGGCGGAAGCGTTCGTCGAGCCGATCGTGCAATTGCTTCGGGCTGAGGATCTTCACGCGCGCGGCCGCTAGTTCGATCGCGAGCGCGATTCCGTCGAGCCTCCGGCAGATGTCGCCCACGATCGGTGCATCGTCATCGGTTAGTTGGAATCGGTTGTCCGAAGCGCTCGCGCGGTCGACGAACAGCGCGAGCGCCGCGTACCGCTTCGCACCGTGGGCGGTTAATGCTGCGGCGTCGGCAACACTCGGAAGCTCGAGCGACGGCATGCGGTACGTTCTCTCGCCCGCGATGCCAAGCGCCTGACGGCTCGAGGCCAGCACGCGAATATCGGGACACCGGTTTAAGATCGCGGAGACGAGCTTCGCGCTCTCCTCAACGAGATGCTCGCAGTTATCGAAGACGAGAAGCGCCCGCTTCGACGCGAGGACGCGCACGAGGTTGAGGGTGGGATCGCCTTCCGAAGCGAGCGTTAACCCCATGGCCTGCGCGACGACCGACGGAATGTACTCGCCCCGTGAGAGCGGCGCGAGTTCGGCGAACCACACGCCGTCGCTCCAACCATCGAGCAGATTAGCGGCGACCTGCAGCGACGCGCGCGTCTTGCCGATCCCGCCCGAGCCGACTAGGGTTACAAGGCGGTGCTCCGCGATCAGGGATGTGATTTCCGCGATCTCCTCGGCGCGTCCCACGAACGAGGTAAGGTATCGCGGGAGGTTGTTCGGCTGCGCGCCGAGCGATTTGAGCGGGGGAAAGTCCGCGATGAGATTCGGGGCGAGCAGTTGGTAGACGTGCTCCGGTCGCGAGAGATCGCGCAGACGATGCTCGCCGAGGTCGCGCAGCGAGACCTGCGGCGGCAGCGAACCCTGCACGAGCTCGGTCGTGACGCCCGATAGAAGGACCTGGCCACCGTAGGTGATCGCCAGGAGCCGTGCGACGCGATTGACGGCCGGGCCGAAGTAATCGCGATCCCGCTCGTCAGCCGTGCCGGAATGGATCGCCGCGCGCACGCGAAGACCACCGATCGCCGAGAAATCTTCCTCTGCGAGCTTCCGTTGCGCCTCGAACATCGCTGCGACGGCATCTTCTGGTTTCCCGAAGGCTGCGCAGAATGCATCACCGATCGTCTTGAAGACATGGCCTCGATACGCCGCGATCGCCGCGCGCATCAACGAATCGTGACGGCGCACCGCGTCCTGCATCGCGCTGCGATCCCGATCCCAACGCTGCGTACTACCCTCGATATCGGTAAACGCGAACGTGACCGTTCCACTGGGGATCACCGCCGAAGCCTCGTGCGGCAGGGTACTCATGGTCTGCGCTCTTCCGGCAATGCCGGTAGAATACCGTTAGACGGCCTTGATGGTGAGGATCGCGACGTCGTCGCGGGAGCCTTCGGTAACGATGAGGTCGTGCAGCATCTGCGCCGGATTTTCAGCGTCTAGCGTCGACCGATTCCTGCGGCGCTGCGAGAGCAACGAGACGATCCGCGAAACGGTGCGTTCGGCGCGGGCATTGGTCGAGGGTTTCGAGGCTGCCGATCCCGCGATCGCGAGCGCCCAGGCAATCGCACGCGAGCTGCGATCGGGGGTCGATTCGGAATCTGCGCGGCCGCTCGGCGGTTACCGGCTGATGTTCGAGCGGCTGCGCGATGGATGCGCGACGGCGGGTGCTACGATCTGCTTGTCGACGGCGGTACGGCGCATCGCGTGGGGTCACGGCGCGGTCACGGTCGATCGGGTATGCGGATCAAAGCGCGTTCACAAAGGCGTTCACGCGAGCCAACGGCGTATCCCCAGCCCGCTCTCGCCGGACGCTCGGCACGATCGGCCGCTGCGAAGAGTAGTAGAATGCTCGTTATTCTTCATGCGGGCTTCACGAAAACAGTATTTGGCGGGAGGTATGCGACGACTTCGGCCCTCGAGTTGATCTCGATCGTTTCGCTAGATTCGGCTTCCGCGCACGCTAAGTAGTCTTGGGTTCCCCCGCGAACCGGAAGCCGGATTTCGCCCGTTTTTCCGGCTCCGACCTTCGCGGTGATGATGCCGACCTTGCCGACGAGAGCGTCGTCGGCTGGGGTCTGCGTCGTCTCATCCAACTGTTCGCCGAGCTTCTTACCGCCGTGGATGAGGCCCTTAACGCCATCCCAGAAGCCTTTCCAATCGAGTCCCTGCGTGGCCGGCGGTGCGTCCTGTTGAACGACCGGAGGGTGGGTGGCCGGCAGCGCAGGCTGTTCGCCCGGGTTCTCATCCTGCATATTTACTCTTGTCCTTTAGTAATGGACTTCATGCCTTCGCGGATCGCGGGGAGAAACTTCCATGTTGCCGCGATCACCGCGCCGAGCATATCGTTCATTCCGGCGCCCCCGTTTACCACCACCAGGTCCTTGATCGCTGCGAACGGGGCCGCGGCCGCAGCCACGATTTCCGGCATGCGTTCGGCGATATTCTGACTGATGACGGCTTCTTGATTCGTGCCGAGCGCCTCAGCCATCGCTTTCTTACCGGCGGCCTCTGCGAGTGCTTTCGCTTGAACGACGGCCGCTTCGGCGTTACCGCGCGCAGCAATCGCGGAGCCTTCGGCCGTGCCGACGACGGTCTTAGCCTCCGCGTCCGCAGCCGCCGCGACTTTGATCCGGGTGGCGTCGGCGTTTGCCTTCGCGATCGTTGCCGCAGCCTCACCTTGCGCGACGGTTTGCGTTTGATAGGCGGTCGCGTCGGCAACTTTGCGAACGTCGACATCGAGTTGCCGCTCTTTTTGCGCGGCTCGCAGTTCGACGAGCTTCGTTTCCTCAACGACGACGTTCTGTTGTGCTTGGGCGTCGGCGAGGGGGCCCGATTGGTCGGCGGTTGCCTGCGCTTTCGCGGTATCCGCCGCGTATTGCGCCTGTTTGACGGCCGACTCCGACGCTGCCTGAGCTTTCGCAGCATTTGCCTGTTGTTCGGCGATCGTCGCGGCTTGATCCGCCGCCGCCTGCGCGATGCGCGCCGCTTTCTGAACGTCCGCAATATGCGGCTTCGCGAGATTCTGGATGTAGTTCGTCGGATCGGTAATCTCTTTGATTTGGAGCGATTCGCACTGTAACCCGAGTGCGGCCATGTCGACCTTCATCGCTTCGCGGGTCTGATCGGTCAGCGCCGCTCGATCCGAGATCAGCTGTTCGACGGTGAGTTTGCCGACGATGCTGCGAAGATGTCCGTCGCCGAACGTTTGGATGTTGCTCTCCATCGTATCTTCTTGACCGAGGAAGCGCTGCGCCGCATTCGTTATCGACTCCGGGTCCGCGGCAACCTTGTAGATGCAAACGCCCTGGACGGTCACCGGAATACCCTGAACGGTGACGCAATCGACGCGCAACTGAGCCTCGTGCAGAACGAGCGCTAGCCGCTTCGCCGTTTGGAAGCCCGGTATGACGAGGCTGCCCTGACCGACGGCAATCTTGAAACTCCGGCCGCCTTTCCCGCCGCCCATGCCCGAGATGATGAGGGCTTCGTTCGGCGATGCGACCTGCCACGCGCCGCGAAAGACTACGAACATAAAGACGATGACGGCGAGCACGACCGCGCCGACTATGAAAAGCGGCGTTGCCACCGAAACCTGTTCCATCGCGATATCCCTTCGTTTGTAATACTTTAGGGAAGGCTAAGCACTATCTACTTTGGCCGGTAGCCGTTGTTTCTTGACGTTTCTTGACGTTTCTCTTGCGATTCGGGAAGAACGCGACGTGCACCGTTAGCGCCGTAAGCTTGACCATCGGGACAGTTCTGCTCGGGACCTATCTCTGGGTTACGGGGATGGTCTGGTTTGATGTCCCGATCGCAATCTACTATGGGACGATTCAGTGACTGTTGTGGCGGCTCGTGAGCGCCGGTGACCACTGGAAGGAACAGGCATGGCTACCAGCATTCCTCGCTCTTTCCCGCGAAAAACCCCCCAAGGGAGGAACTCGATGATGCATGCTCCCGGCCTGAGCGGCGCCGTACTTTTCTTTTCGTCTCTGCGCGCGGTGGCTAACCCGGCGTCGGAACAGCGCAGTAGCGAGCAAGTGCAAGCGAGAGTTTTCGGCAATCCCGCCGTCGGGGGCCGATTAGGCCTGAAAGCGATCGACGCTTGGGCGCCCCCGTAAACGTGACTCAAGTACTACGTCTTTGCCGAGAATCGGCTCGCCTTATCTTTGTTGGGACATTCTACATTACGCCCGCCATCGTACTCGACGATTTGTCTGCAATTGAGGGAATTGGCAAAGCCCTAACCTTAGCCCGGACCCGCATTGCGGCGATCACGCCATTAGTGTTCTCAAGCGTTTTTGGTTGGTTCAACTTTTTCATCGAAGCCATACGCTCGAAGGCGCGTTTGTCACGATCCTTTCCGTACGGATCTATCGCTCGTTAACCGCAACGGTTTCCGTTCGCCACCCGATTGCAGCGCCGAGCATCGGCTAACTAGCGAAACCGGCCGCACGCTGCAGATGCGCTCGGAACGCACCCCGAGCGCGAAGATCTCGAGCCGCACGAAACTACCACGCGGTCCGGTTCGCGAGCATCCCGACGCATTCGCGGGGCGCCTCGACGGCCGCCGCGAGGTCGCCGGTCGCGGCAAGATACGCGGCGAGGTTCCTCCGCACTTCGTGCAGCGGGGCACTCGTGGTGAGCGCTTCTTCCCGTAAGGCCGAAAGAATACCATCACACGGCCTTGATTGTGAGGATCGCGACGTCGTCTCGGGAGCCTTCGGTGAGGACGAGGTCATGCAGCATCTGCGCGGGATTTTCGGCGTCTTGGATCGCGCCGTCGCGCAGGGCAGCTCGTAAGCGCTGCTCACCTTCGAGGACGTCGCGGGTCGACTCGGTAAGGCCGTCGGTGTAGAGTGCGAGGAGCGAGCCGCGGGGCAAGTTTTGGATTCTCCCACGCCCTTCCCGGCCCGTTCGCAAGCCGAGCATCGTCCCTTCGCCGTGCAACTCCGTTAGCGTCCCGTCGGGCAGGCGCAGGACCGGCGGCGGATGACCGGCCGATTGGTATTCGATCGTGGACGTTGCCGGATCGAGTACGCCGACGAAGGCGGTAACGAAGCGCCCTTCTTTGTCCTCCAGCACCGCGCGATCGGCAACGTCGAGGATCACGCCCGGGTCCGCCCGGACGCGCGCGGCACTGCGAATCGCCTGGCGTATACGAGCCATGGCAACCGCGGCGGAGAGGCCGGATCCCGCGACGTCGCCGATCGATACGGCGATCCGTCCGTCGGCCAGTTCGAACGCGTCGTACCAATCGCCGCCGACAAGAGCCTCCGCTTTGCCGGCTTCGTAGATCGCACGAAAGACGAACCCCGGCACGTCGGGCAACGACGCGGGGAGAGCCGCCGCTTGGAACGACTGCGCGACGCGGCGCTCCCGCTCGAAAAGCTCGGCGCTCGCAATCGCCGGAGCCAGCCGGCGTGCGACCTCGACGAAGAAATCCACGTCGTGGTGCGTAAAGGCGCGCTCGTCGTTTTGCATGTACAGGTGAAGCGTTCCGCGGACGACCGAGCCGGCTAAGAGCGGTACGACGACGGCACTCCTCATCCCGATGCTCCAGGTCGTCTCGAGAATCGGGCCGCTCACGTTACGAACGGCCTCCGCATACGCGACCCGTTCGCGAAAAACCGGCGCGCGCGTCCGCACGATTGCCGGCGAAACGCCGTCACCGCCGGCGGAATCGTAATACTCTCCGGCGTGCGCCAAAACCCGGCGACGTTTGGCATCGTCCGGATGGTACGCCGCGGCCAGCCGTAGCATGTTGCGCTCGTCCATGAGGTTGACGATCGCCCAATCAGCACGACTGGGAATGACGACGTGCATCGCCGCATCCATGGTCGCCTGAACGCCCGAGGATCCGGAGAACGACTCGCCGAGATCCGCGAACGCCTGCAGGTTGCGCGCGGCGCGCCGTTCTCGTTCCTTCAAGCGAAGGTTCTCGATCGCAACGGCCGCACGCCGTGCGACCTCCTCGANNCACGATGAACGCTTCGTCGACGTACGGAACGTGAATCGTTTTGCCGGCGGCCATCGCTTGAGCGATCGGATGCGGCTCGTCCCGCCCAGGGGCTTGGAACGCCAACGTGACGTCGACCGCAGAATGCGGTACGTTCGGGGAAGCAACGACTTGACGCCGGAACGTTCCGTCCTCCTCCTGCAAATCGAAGATCGAAATGTCGGCTAGACCCTCGAGCGACGCATGGGCCAACCGGTCGAGCACGGCCGAAACGTCCTGCGCTCCTGCGACCGTGGCTCCGCTTTGGGCGAGAAACTCGAGCGCGTCGATCGCGCGCCGCTGTGAGTCGACGTCGGTGCCCGAACCGAACCATCGCTTGATGTTCCCACGCGCATCGCGCTGCGCCTCGGCGTGAATTTCCGTCCACCGGTACGTTCCGTCGGCGCGGCGAAAGCGCCACTGCGATCGATACGGTTCCCCGCCGGCGAGGTTGCGCGACCATTCCGCCACGACGCGCGACACGTCTTCGGGATGAACGAATGTCGTCCAACCCGAACCCAAGAGTTCGTCCGCCGCCGCTCCGATGAAACTCGTCCAGCGCGCGTTTACCGAATCGACTCTGCCCGCGGCGTCGGTCGTGAAGAGGAGTGCAGGGGTGTTGATCGAGATCTCGCGCAGCATCCCGGGAACCGCCGGTTCTTCCGCGTCGTGCAGAACGGCAAAAGCGCCCGTTATCGCGCCGTCTTCGTCGTGGAGCGGAATCGCACTCATGACGGCCGTGCGCGACAATCCGTCACAGCGCTCGAATTCGACGTGCACCGCGACGACCGGCGTTCCTGACAGCGAACGCGCCAAGACTTCCTCGGCGGCGCGGAGCTTGCCGTCTTCGAAAAAAGAAGCCGGGTTTCGATCTTGTGGCGCAGAGTCCGCGCCGATCAATGCGCGAAACTCTTCATTGACCACAATCTCGTTGCCGGATGGTCCGCGCGCCCACAACGCCGGCACGCCGAGGGCTTCCAGGATCCGAGCAAGCTCCGTCAGCGAGGTAGCAGGCATCCCGCTTACATTCCCACGCTTGCTTGGGCATTAAACAAATTAGCGCACGGGGACTTTGCGCGCGGAAGGATTGAATCGGCCGAAACGGCAGCGTTAGGAATGGACGCGGACGTCATCGTAATCGGCGCGGGGGCGGCGGGGTTGGCGGCTGCGCGGAGCCTCGCNNTGGTCGGAGCCGTCGCCGCGGGCTGCGGTGGCGGTCGAATTCGGGGCCGAGTTCATCCACGGCCGGGCCCCGGAGACGCGGGCCTTGCTCCGCGACGCCGGGATGGCGGCTATCGATACCGGCGGCGAGGCGTGGGTCTGCGCCTCGGACGGAGACCTGCGCCACGAGGAGCGGGACTTCTGGGAAGCCGCCGGTATTTTGGACGGCGCCCGCGCGCTACGCAACGACGAGAGCGTCGACCGGTTCCTGCGGCGCTGCGAGGGCGACGAGACGATGCGCGAAACGGTGCGTTCAGCGCGGGTGTTCGTCGAGGGGTTCGAGGCCGCCGATCCCGCGATCGCCAGCGCCCAGGCCATCGCAAGCGAGCTGCGCTCGGGGGTCGATTCGGAATCCGCGCGACCGCTCGGCGGTTACCGGCTGATGTTCGAGCGTCTGCGCGATGGATGTGCAACCGCGGGTGCGATGATCTGCTTGTCGACGGCGGTGCGGCGCATCGCGTGGCGCCGCGGCGCGGTCACCGTCGAGACGAAAAGCGCTTGGGGACAATCGCGTCCGTTCCGCGCGCGCGCCGCGATCGTCGCCCTCCCGGTCGGCGTCCTGCGGCACAACAGCGACGAGACCGAGGTCGTGTTCGATCCGGGGTTGCCCGCGGGCAAGCGCGAGGCGCTCGGATTCCTCGAGATGGGACACGCGGTCAAGGTGATGCTTTGGTTTCGAACCGCGTTCTGGGAGCAGCTCGAGGGGGGACGCTACCGGGACGCCGGTTTCTTCCGCTGTCCCGAAGGGCCGTTTCCCGTGTATTGGACGCAGGTCCCGGTGCGGAGCGAACTCGTCGTCGCGTGGGCAGGCGGCCCGAAGGCGACAGCGCTAAGCGGCCTCGCACGAGAAGAAATCCTCGGGCGCGCACTCGACGGCTTCGGGAAGTTGCTTGGCGAGCCGGCGCTCGTGCGTAACGAGTTCGAAGGTGGAACCATGCACGATTGGGGCCGCGATCCGTTTGCGCGCGGGGTCTATAGTTACGTCGCAGTCGGCGGCGGCGACGCGCGCGCGGTGCTTGCCGCGCCGGTCGACGACACGCTGTTCTTCGCCGGCGAGGCGACGTCGAACGACGGCCAAGGCGGCACGGTGAACGGNNATCCTCGGGCCGTGGTCCGCCTTCTACGCGATGACCGGCGCGGCGGCTGCGTCGCTGACCGGGTTGATGTTCGTCGTCATTACGCTCGTCACCGGCGAGCGCATGCGGAAGAACCCGGACGGCATATCGACCTTCAGCACGCCGACGGTCCTGCACTTCTCCATGGCATTNNGATTCTCAGCGCGCCTTGGCGCACGCTCGGTGGTCCCGCGATCTTGCTTGCGATCACCGGCCTGTTCGGTGTCGGGTACGTCGTGCGCGTGATGCATAAGACGAGACATCTGCAAGTTTACAGCCCCGATCTCGAGGACTGGACCTGGTATACGGTCCTTCCGCTCGTTGCGTACGGCGCCATCACCTCGGGTGCCGGCATGTTCTTCCGCCTGCCCGCACAAGCGCCGTTCGCTTTCGCCGGCGGCGTCGCGCTGTTGATCCTCATCGGAATTCACAACGCGTGGGATGTCGTGACGTACATCGCCGTCGGAGATCCCGACGACCCGCCAAATTCCAACTCAAACTCGAGCTAGGGAACCCCCCCTTTNNTTTGGCTTGGCGTTCGCGGTAGCGCTTGACTTTGCTGCGGTTGCCGCATGTTTCGGCCGAACACCAGCGGCTGCAACCGTTCTTGGAATGATCGTAGTAGGCCCAGGCACAGCTGTCGTCGGCGCACGCCTTGAGCCGCGACCACGACTTGTCAGCCATGCTCTGGTGCATCGCGGCGAGAATCGCGCCGACGATCCCATCGATGCCGCTCGCCGTCGATTTGAGACGCGCGCTGTTGCCGGCCGGGTCGAATGCCATCGAAAAACTACTCCGGGCACTTGCATCCTCGAGCGAACCCAGCGCGCAGTCGCACAGGATGCCGTTATTGCGGCGCGCCAGCGCGCGCAAGTCCTCGCGGATCTCACGCAGCCGCGCGATCTCGGCCGGGGTCGCCCGCAACGGCGTCTTTCGGCCCAGGAGACCCTGCTCGCGCGCCCACCCGGCCACGGCTTCGGCCGATCCGAGCTCCTCGGTCGAGCGCTGCACGTCGTAGGTGTTCAGGAATCGCCGGACGAGCTCGAGGCCCCCGGGGGCGGGCGGGCGGACCAGCTCCAGTTGGCCCTCGAGAAGGGCCGGTTGGGCCGCTGGAATCTTGCTCACGAACCCCATCATAACACTAGTCATTCGTCTTGACAAGTTACCGTAACCGGTGTAAACTTATGGCAGGTTACAGCTTTCACTGGTTACAGAAAGAATGTTAGCGATGACGAACATCCACGAACAGCTTATTGACGTCCTCGCGCGCGAGCGTCGGGAAAAGATGCTCCGCGAGGCGGAACTGTATCGCTTGATGACCGAAGGGGCGAACTTAAAGTTCGGCCCGGGGCCGGTCACGCGTTCGCGGCGCACGCTCGCGCGGCTTCTGATCCGGCTGGCGCAGGGCTTGGAACCCTGCCCGGACCGCGCGCGGGCGTAGCGCTACATATGGAGGCCGAGCTTAAGCGCCAACGGCCGAAGGATGTGGGCGGTTACGTAGACGAGCGGCAGGTTTGGGTCGAATTGCCCGGTCATCGTAAAGACGCCCATCGCGATCAAGAGCGCCGAGCTGAACATCGAGAAGGTGCGTAAACTCGGGTCCCATTCCTTCATCCAGTACGGGATCGACAGGAGGACGACGACCGCGAGCGTGATGATGAACAGGAACGGGGCGTGGAACTCCGGGACCCAGAGCGGTCCCTTCGGGATGTTCGAGATCCGGATCAACACGAGCCAGAGGAAGAGCGCGACAACGTAGGCGACAATTGCGATCATCAGCGTCTGGATGAAGCTGATAAGCCAAAATGGTTTATCGTCGTGGAGCGGTTTTGGACGCGCGGACGGAGGATGCCAAGACACGAGATACGTGCTTCGCGGGCAGGCGCCCGGATCCCGT
This sequence comes from Vulcanimicrobiota bacterium, assembly GCA_003158195.1. GTDB lineage: Bacteria > Vulcanimicrobiota > Vulcanimicrobiia > Vulcanimicrobiales > Vulcanimicrobiaceae > Palsibacter > Palsibacter borealis. Next base: position 10,372 of record PMHP01000096.1, read on the forward strand.
CGAAGGCGCGAAAATGCAACGTGGGACACTTCCACTGCGGGCCGTGGTCCTTCCGGGCGCGGCGGCGGGACTGGTTGGGGCGGTATCGATCGACGCGTATTTGATCGTTACGGTCGCGCTCGCGCGGCACATCGGCATCGTCCCTTTCTACCAATACGTCGCGTCCGGGGCGATCGGTAAAGCCGCCTACGAGGGGAGCGCCGGCGCGCTGCTCGGCGCGGCGATCCACCTCGTGGTGAGCCTCGCCTGGGGGATCGGCTATGCGTTGGTTGCGCAGAGCACGCCGCAGGTGCGTGCGCAGCCACTCGTCTCGGGCGCGGTCTTCGGCGTGGTCGTGATGCTTGCGATGCAGTTGGTCGAGGTTGCCGCAAACATCTATCGCTTGCCCGACACGCTCTCGCTTGCAAACGCGCTCGTCGCGCACGTCGTCTTCTTCGGAATCCCGGTCGCCTACGTCGTGGCTCGCGGGCTCGGCCGCGCGGCGTGATCGCCGAACTCACGATCGATCTCGGCGCGATCCGGCGCAACGTCGCGCGGCTCGCCGCGTTTGTCGCGCCGGCGGGTTACGCCGCCGTCGTCAAAGCCAACGCCTACGGGCATGGGCTCGTCCCGGTCGCGCAGGCGCTCGCGAGCGACGTTGCGGCACTCTGCGTCTACCGCGCCGACGAGGCGGCGACGTTGCGCGAGGCCGGCATCGCAACGCCGATTCTCATCTTAGGGCCGATCGATCCCGCTGAACTCCACGGCGCGTGCGACCCGCGCACGTCGATCGCGCTCTGGAGTGACGGTCCGTTCTTGGACGACCTGCGGCGCACGGCATCGGCTTCGGGCGACCGTTTCGGCGTACACGCAAAGATCGACACCGGCGTCACGCGTCTCGGGCTCGACCGCGATCGCGCAAGTGCCGTTATCGCAAACTATCTCGCCGATCCGCATCTCGACGTACGCGGCGTTTTCACCCATCTCGCCGCCGCCGAAGAACTCGAATCCGAGTTTACGCTCCTGCAGCTCGAACGCTTCACCCGGGCCCTCGGGCCGCTCGAGGGGATTCTCGCAAGTCGCGGCGTCGTACGCCACGCCGCGGCGTCGGCGGCCGCGATGCTCTTTCCGAACCTGCGACTCGACCTGATCCGCGCAGGGATCGCTACCTACGGGATCTGGCCTTCCAACGAAACGCGAGCGGCGGTGGCCGGCGCGCTCGAACTCGAACCGGCGCTCCGTTGGACGACGAAACTCGTCGTCGTGCGCGCGGTCGAAGCCGGACGCTCGGTCGGTTACGGCTGCAGCTTCCACACCTCACGCGCCTCGCGCATCGGCGTTTTGCCGATCGGCTATGCCGAGGGAATTCCGCGGGCACTATCGGGCTCGGGAGTGGCGCTCGTCGCGGGGCGCAAGGCTCCGTTTGTCGGACGCATCTGCATGAACATGTGCTTCATCGACGTGACCGACGTCCCCGAAGCCGCGCCGGGCACCTGCGTCACCCTCGTGGGTCGCGACGGCGATGGGTCGATCGACCCGAACGACGTTGCCGAAGCCGCCGGAACGATCGGTTACGAATTGGTCGCTCGGCTTCCGTCTGAGATCCCGCGCCGCTACGTCGAAACCGAGACGGCGGCAATCGCCGCGGCGAGGTCGATCGTTTCTTCGTAGAGCGCGCGGCCGACGATCGCACTATCGACGTTGGGCGGCGTCCCGGCCACGAGCGCGCGCAGATCGTCGAGCGTTTTCGCTCCGCCGCTCGCGGTGACGCGCAGCGGCGCAAGCCCCGCGACGTGCGCTAGGGCGGCCACGTCGAAACCGGTCCCCGCCCCGTCACGCGCGATTTCCGTATAGACGATCCGTGGGATGCCCCAGGAAAAGATCTCGCGCACGAACGCATCGCGCGGCATCGGCGCCGCGGATTGCCAGCCGTGAATCATCACGCTTTCGCCGCGCGCGTCGATCCCGGCGATGATCCGATCGCCGTACACGTCGACGATCTCGCGCGCAACGTGCGTCTGTTCGGCGAGCAGCGTGCCGAGAACGACGAACGACGCGCCGGCATCGAACCGCGCGCGCGCGTCCTCGAAGCTGCGGATTCCGCCGCCGGTCTGAATCGGCACGCCGGCGCCCGCGCAGATCGCGCGAAACGCCGCGAGATTTTCGCCGGTTCCAAGCGCCCCATCGAGGTCGACGACGTGGATGCGCCGCGCCCCGGCGCGAACGAAGGCGCGTGCGCGCGCGACCGGATCGCCGTCGTAGCGCGTCTCGCGCGCCGGATCGCCGTGCACGAGGCGCACGCAGCGGCCGCCGCGCAAGTCGATCGCGGGGACGATCAGCACGCGCAGAGGCCGATGAAATTGTCCAGCAAGCGCGCACCCGTCGCTTGGCTTTTTTCGGGATGGAATTGCGTCGCCATTACGTTGTCGCGTGCGGCGATCGCCGCAAAGCGGTCCCCGTGCTCGCAGGCCGCCAAGGTATCCGCGTCGATCGCGGCTCGGTAGCTGTGCAGGAAATACGCGTACGAATCGGGGCCGAGCCCGCGCACGAACGGATGATCGCGCAGGATCTCGAGCTTGTTCCAGCCCATGTGCGGCACGCGCGGTGCGCTGGTGAAGCGCTCGACCTTCCCGCGGAATGCGCCGAGGCCGGCGTGGTCGCCGAATTCGTTGCTGCCCTCGTAGAGCAGCTGCATTCCGACGCAGATGCCGAGAAACGGGCGGCCCGCTTCGATCGTTGCCATTACGGCGCGATCGAGCCCGCGCTCGCGCAGCGCCTCCATCGTCGCACCGAACGCGCCGTCGCCCGGCAGAATCGCGGCCTCCGCTCGTGCGACCTCTTCCGGATCCGACGTCACGACGAAACGCGCGGCGCGCCGCTCGAGGGCCGAGATCAGCGAGCCGAGATTACCGCCCCCGTAGTCGACGACGGCGATCACCGCTTACCCGCCGACGATTGAAGGTTCGCTCGGCATCGGCCGGCCCGTCGGCATCTTCGGGGCTGCCCCGTCCAGCCGGCGCTGCGCGATGCCGACGTACGGCCGCTGCGTCGCGCCGACGTAGATTTGGCGCGGCCGCGCGATCCGCTGGTCCTGGTCTTCGATCATTTCCTTCCAGTGCGAGAGCCACCCGACCGTCCGCGAAAGCGCAAAGATCGCGGTGAACATGTTCAGCGGGATTCCGAGTGCCTTCATCACGAGGCCGGAATAGAAGTCGACGTTCGGGTACAGCTTGCGCGAGACGAAGTAATCGTCCTCGAGTGCGCGCCGCTCGAGTTCCTTGGCAAGCTCGAAGAGCGGATCGTCGGCGAGATCGAGTTCCGCGAGCAGCTCTTCGTAGATGCGCCGCATGACCTTCGCACGCGGGTCGTAGCTCTTGTAGACGCGGTGGCCGAAACCCATCAAGCGGAACGGATCGTCCTTATCCTTGGCGCGCCGGATGGCGTCTGCGAGATTCGCCTTGGTCCCGATCCCGACCAGCATCGCGACGACCGCTTCGTTGGCCCCGCCGTGAATCGGTCCCCACAGCGACGAGATTCCCGCGGCGATGCAGGCAAACGGATTCGCCCGGCTCGAGCCGACGGTTCGCACGGTCGAGGTCGAGGCATTCTGCTCGTGATCGGCCATGACGATGAGCAGGGCGTTCATCGCCTTCGCGAGCAGCGGGTTGACGGTGTACGGTTCGGCCGGAACCGAGAACATCATGTGCAGAAAGTTCGAACAGTAGTCGAGGTCGTTGCGCGGATAGACGAACGGCTGCCCGATCGTATACTTGTACGCCATCGCCGTGATCGTCGGCATCTTCGCGATCAAGCGCTCGATCGAGATCAAGCGCTGCAGCGGATCGAACACGTCGATCGAGTCGGGATAGAACGCGGAGAGCGCGCCGACGACGCCGAGCAACACCGCCATCGGGTGTGCGTCGCGCCGGAAGCCGCGATAGAACGTCGAGAGCTGCTCGTGCACCATCGTGTGAAGGGTGACGTCGCGCGAGAAGTTTCTCAGCTCGGCGTCGGACGGCAATTCGCCAAACAGCAACAGGTATGCGACCTCGACGAAGTCGCTTTTTTCGACAAGGTCGTCGATCGGATAGCCGCGATAGAGGAGCACGCCCTGGTCGCCGTCGATGAACGTGATCGCAGAGCTGCAGCTCGCGGTACTCGAGAAGCCGGGATCGTAGGTCGTAATCCCACTGTCGTCGAGCAGGCGGCGCACGTCGGCCGCGGCCGAGCCGAGGGTCCCGTGAAGCAGGGGCAAACGCGCGATCTCTTTACCCGCGTCGTCGTGCAACGTGTAATCGGCCATGTGAGCTACGCGAGCAATCCTTTCGTCGAAGGGACCGAGCTGTCGCCCGTCGGGGCCTTGGCCTGCGCGAACGCGCGAGCAAACGCTTTAAACGAGGCCTCGCAAAGATGGTGGGAGTTGTGTCCCCCAAGTTGCACGAGATGGAGGTTGAAGCGCCCGTTTTCGCTCAGGCTGTGGAAGAAATGCGGCACGAGCTCGGTCTTGAGGTCCCCGAGGTTCTCGACCGAGAACTTCACCGAGAAATTCGACCAGGCTCGCCCGGAGAGATCGACGCTCCCCAGAACGAGCGCGTCGTCGAGCGGCACGGCCATCGAACCGAAGCGAGAGATACCGTGTTTCTCCCCGAGCGCCTGCGCGATCGCGCTTCCGAGCGCGATCCCGACGTCTTCGATCAGGTGATGGTGGTCCATCCCGTCGCCGCGCGCCCGCAACGTCAGCCCGCAGCCCGAATGTTTTGCGAACGCGTCGAGCATATGGTCGAGGAATTTCACGTCGGTCGCGATCGCGCGCTCGCCCCCGTCGAGGTCGAGTTCGAGATCGATCGCGGTCTCTTTGGTTTCGCGCGAGATCGTCGCTCGCCGTGCGGCCAACGTCAGCTCCCTGCCGCGGCGGATGTCGCAACGCTCTTGCCGCTCGCGCGCCGTTCGAGCGGAATCCACGGCGAAGCCTGGGGTCCCGTGTAGGTCGCCCGTGGCCGAATCAGCCGGTTGTCGCGGAGCTGTTCGAGCACGTGCGCCGTCCAGCCGGCCATCCGGGCGCACGCGAACATGCAGGTGAACTCGTCGGGCTGCAGGCCGAGCGAATAGAGCGTCGGCGCCGTGTAAAACTCGACGTTGGCGTAGATGCGCCGCCCCGGCTTCGCCTCGGCGAGCGCGACGGTCGCCGCGTCTTCGAGCGCGCGCGCGATCGCGTACCATTTCGTCCCCGACGCTTCGGCGAGCACCTTCGCCATCGCTTCGAGATGTTGCGCGCGCGGATCGCGCACGTTGTATTCGCGATGCCCCATCCCCATGACGCGCTCGCCTCGCGCGAGCAACTCGCTGACGTAGGCGCCGGCGCGCTCCGGTGCTCCGATCTCGCGGATCATCTTCATGACCTTCCCCGGAGCGCCGCCGTGCAGATCCCCTTCGAGGGTTGCGATCGCCGAGGTCGCGGCCCCGAAGATATCCGCGCGCGTCGACGCCGTCACCCGCGCCGCAAACGTCGAGGCGTTGTAGGAATGATCGGCGAGCAACACGAGATACGTGTCGAGCGCGCGCTCCGCTTCCGGAATCGGCGCCCTTCCCGAGCGCATGTACAGAAAATTTGCCGCGGTCGACAGATTCGGGAGCGGCGCGATCGGCTCGAGGCCCCGCCGGATGCGGTCCCACGCGGCCACGATCGAAGGCGTCTTTGCGATCAGATGGATCGCCGCGCGCGGATTCGAGGGGTGGACCCCGTCTTCGACGTGCGGCGCGAACAAGGCGAGCCCCGAAACCATCGTGCGCAGCACCGCCATCGGCGGCGCGTCTTTGGGCGTCGCCCGCATCCAATCGACGATTGCCGGCGGAAGCGCCCGGTTCGCCGCCAGCCGCACGCGCAGATCCTCGAGCTGGTACGCATTGGGCAGCTGGCCGAAGAGCAGCAAATAACAGACCTCTTCAAAGGTCGCATTCGGCGCGAGATCGTGAATGTCGAAGCCGCGGTAGGTGAGCCGCCCGGCCTCGCCATCGACCCGGCTCAGCTCCGTCGACCCGACGACGACGCCTTCCAACCCCCGGTCGACGACCGTCCCTCCATCAGACATAGCCGTCAGCGTTTCGAAAGCTAGGTGCATTTTCCATTCATACTTTTAGCGGAGCGCCATCCGACCGAGCTCATGTCATCCTGAGCGGAGCGCCGCAGGCGCGCAGTCGAAGGACCACCGGCGCCCGGTCGAAGGCCCAACGGCGCGTACGAGTTCTCCGGCTGTCCTTCGACTCCGGCGCTTCGCGCCTCCGCTCAGGATGACACCGCTACGTGTTCTGCCACGATGACGTAGTTTTGCGCTTCGTGTCTTGCCACGGTGAAACTCCTTTGCCTCTGCGCCGTTGATATGAGGCCGATACGCTGGTTCGCGTTCGGGACAACGATCCGGTTTCTTTGAGAGCTTTCGAGAAGGGGTAACCAATGGTTGTTAGGCGGATCCTGCCTGCAGCGCTGCTGGCTCTTTTCGTGTCGCTGCCGCAGGCGGCGCTTGCCCGAGAGCGCACGCTGATGCGCTTCCCGACGCTTTTCGGCGGCACGGTCGTCTTTGAGGCTCACGGGAACTTGTGGCAGGTGGCGCGCACCGGAGGCGTCGCCGCCCGGCTGACCTCCGAGCCCGGGTACGACCTCATGCCCCGGTTCTCGCCGGACGGCGGGCAGATCGCCTTCACCGCGAGCTATCAAGGAAATCAAGACGTTTACGTGATGCCGGCCGGCGGCGGCACGGCGCGGCGGCTTAGCTTTCACTCCGACGTCGTCGACCGGGCTCCGACCCGCTGGGGTCCCGACAACATGGTCGTGACCTGGACGCCGGACTCGAAAGACGTCGTCTTCCTGTCGCGGCGCGTCGCCTGGAACGATTGGTACGGGCGGCTGTTCCGGGTGCCGGTCTCGGGCGGGCTGCCGGCAGCCTTGCCGCTCGACAGCGGCGGCCTCTTGACCTACAGCCCGGACGGGGGATCGATCGCCTACAACCGCATCTTCCGGAACTTCCGCACCTGGAAGCGCTACGACGGCGGCCTGGCGCAAAAAGTCTACACGTACGACTTCGCCGCGAAAAAACTCGAGCAAATCACCGATTGGAAGGGTACCGATACGGCGCCGATGTGGTACGGCAAAGACATCTATTTCCTCTCGGACCGCGACAAGAACCGGCGCGAGAACATCTGGGTGTGCAATCTCGGTACGCGAAAGTTTCGCGAGGTTACGCATTTTACCGATTACGACATCGACTTTCCGAGCCTCGGAAACGACGGCATCGTCTTCCAACAAGGCGGCTCGCTCTACGTGCTCGACCTTCCGTCGGAACAGTTGCACCGGCTCGACGTCAGCGTGCCCGACGACGGCACGCGCACCCAGCCGCGCTACGTCGATGCCGCCGGCCTCGTCCGCGATTCCGACACCGCCGGACTGACCGACTACGCCCTCTCGCCAAACGGCAAGCGCGCGGCGTTCACGGCGCGCGGCGATCTCTTTACGGTACCCGCCAAATACGGGCCGACGCGCGACCTCACGAACACGAGCGATGCGGATGAGGACCATCCGAGCTGGTCGCCCGACGGCAAGACCGTCGCCTATACGACCGACGCTACGGGCGAACAACAGATTGCGATCCGCCCGGCCGAAGGCGGTGCGCAGAGGATCCTCACGCATTTTCTTTCCGGCTTTTTCTATACACCGCGGTGGTCGCCCGACGGCAAGCGCCTCGCCTTCTCCGACGGGAACCACCGCCTTTGGCTGCTCGATATCGCAAGCGCCAAGGCCTGGGAGGTCGCGGCGGATCGATACGCGGAGATTCACGACGAGAACTTCTCGCCCGACGGGCGGTGGCTCGCGTATAGCATCACGGGAGCCAACCAGCTGACCGGCATTCGCCTGTACGACATCGACGAGCGCAAGGCGACCGAAGTATCGGAATCCCTCGCCAACGACTTCAATCCGGTGTTTTCGCCGGACGGCAAGTATCTTTACTTTCTCTCCACGCGCCACGAGAATCCCACGCTCAGCGAAAGCGAATTCAACATCGCGACCCTGAAGATGACCGGAATCTACGTCGCGACCTTGCGCAAGACCGAGCACTCGCCGTTCGCACCGCGCTCGGACGAAGGCGCCGTCGAACCGGAAGAAAGCGAAAAGCCCGCGAGCCCGAAGCCCGAAGCGATCAAACCGATCGCGATCGATCTCGACGGGCTGATGGGACGCGCCGTTGCGCTGCCGATCCCGGCGGCCGACATCGTTACGCTCGATGCGCGAGGTGCGAAGATTTTTTACGAGACGACTCCGCCGCAGACATTCGCCGGGCCTCTGCCCGGAGAGAAGACGGCGTTGCACGTGTACGATCTCGATGCGCGCAAGGACGCGGTCGCGATCGAGGAATTGGATAGCTACAGCCTCTCCGCCGACGGGAAGAAAGTCCTCTTCAAGAAAGATCGGACCTACACGATTGCCGACGCCGAGCCGGGCGGCGCCGATGCGTCGAAGGGCCCCGCGCAGCTCAACCTCTCGGACATGCGAACGCGCATCGACCCGCCGCAAGAGTGGGGCGAGATGTTCGATAACGCCTGGCGGCTCGAACGCGATCTTTTCGTCAACCCCGCAATGAACGGCGTCGCATGGCAGAAAGTGCACGACGCCTATGCCAAACTGTTGCCGCTGCTCGGTTCGCGCGAGGACCTCACCTACCTGATCGGCGAGATGCTCGGCGAACTCAGCAACTCACATACCTACGTCGGTGACGGCGACGACGCGGATCCGACCGCCGACGTACCGACCGGACTGCTCGGCGCGGACTTCACGCTCGATGCTGCCTCGGGCCGTTACAAATTCGAAAAGATCTATCGCGGCGATAACACCCGGTCCGGCTATCGCAGTCCGCTGAGCGAACCGGGTGTCGACGTGCGCGAAGGCGACTATCTGCTCGCGGTCAACGGCCGAGAACTCCAGGCCCCGGTCGACCCCGACAGCCTCTTCGTCGGACTTGCCGAGCAGCCAGTGAGCTTGACCGTAGCCGGCAGCCCGGAGGGCGCGCGCAGGCAAGTGATGGTGCAAACCCTTCGATCCGAAATCTCCATACGCTCGCAGGATTGGATCGACCACAACCGCCAGGTCGTCGACAAGCTCTCCGGCGGAAAGATTGCCTACGTCTATCTGTCGGACATGGGGGCGCTCGGCATGGAGCAGTTCGTCCAGCAGTTCTATCCGCAGATCGACAAGCAGGCGCTGATCGTCGACGATCGCTGGAACGGCGGCGGCAACATCGATCAGATCGTGCTCGAACGTCTGCGGCGCATCCTTGTCGGCATGGCGACGAATCGCGAAGGCGCCGGGGTGGCGATCCCGACGCAATTAATCGACGGACCGAAAGTTTGCCTGATCAATCACTACGCGGCATCCGACGGCGATATCTTCCCGTTCTACTTCCGAAAATACGGCCTCGGTCCGCTGATCGGCACGCGAACCTGGGGCGGCGTACGCGGCATCCGCGGCTTCTGGCCTCTGCTTGACGGCGGCTACATTACCATTCCCGAAAACGCCATCTATGGACTGCAATCCCAGTGGGTCATCGAGAACCACGGGGTCGACCCCGACATCGAAGTTGAAACCGATCCCGCCCAACTCATGGCGGGACACGACGATCAAATCGAAGCGGCGGTAAAGTACCTGTCCGCGCAACTGAAGCGCCATCCAACCCGGCTTCCGCCGCCGCCTCCCGCCGTGCCCGCCTATCCGCCCGCCGGCCAAGTCCCACCACCGAGTCTTTAAATTCCAATTCCACCGCGCCGCAAAGCGGCGCACGCGCGTCGGCGCACGGTCAAGCGCCGTAACGCGCGCGGCGGTTAGCTCGTGGAGAGGCGCGGGAGTCCGCGCCGGGGGTTTGGGGGGGTACCCCCCATATCAACGGAGAGGGGGAGATTCGAA
>PMHP01000247.1 GCA_003158195.1 Vulcanimicrobiota bacterium
GTCGACATCGGCTCGCTGTAGTTCAGGTACGAGTACGGAGAGCCGTCGATAAACGGGTTCGTACCCGCCACGATGCGCGCCGAAATCTCCATGATGAAAAATTTCGCCTCGGACGTGATGATCGTCTCAATGCAGAAGGCGCCGAAGAGGCCCTTCGGGCCGCAGATTTCCTGGCTGACGCGGACGACGTCCTCGCCCATCCGGTAGGCCTCCGCGAGCATCGACTCGCGCAGGACCAGCGGCGCGTTGCCGACCACGACGTAGCTCGGCTCGATGTTCATGTGCTCTTGCGCGGCCGCCGGGATGCGCCCGAGCGAATCGACGTTAGTCTCATAGCGCCGGTCCATGCTCATGATCTCGAGCTTGCCGTTCAGCGGCGAGTAGAAATAGTGAATGTAGGCGGGAACGCCGATAATATACTCTTGCAGAATGTAATTTTGCCGCGCGAGCGAAGCGGCCCGTTCCTCGAACGCCTGCGCGTCGCGCACGAACAAATAGCCTTTGCCGCCGGCCGCGCCGTAGAGCTTCACGATCACCGGCCGGTCGATCTCGGCGCCGGTCTTGAATTGACGCGGAACCGTCAGGCCGGCCCGGGTAAGCCACTGGCGCTGCAGTTCGCGGCTCGCCTCCCAGTCGAGGACGGCCTTGTTCCCGAAGTACGGGATCGCCATCTGCTTGTGCTGCTCGAGCGAAAGGTATGCGACGAACGAGCCGTGCGGAACGATGATGATCTTGCGTGACTCGAGCTCCGGGACGAGATCCATGAACTGACCGTAGTGGTCGATGCCGATCACTTCATTAACGAACGCATAGGAACGGTAGAGCCGTTCGGTTTCGTGGTTCGCAATCGCGAGCGTGCGAAAACCCTCGTCGTGCGCGCCCTTGAGGATCTGCAACGCCGAGTGCGAACCGAGCGTGCAGATCGTGTAGAAGTCGCTCGACTTCGCTTGGGCCGGTGTCCGTAGGAGTTCGGGTGCAATCACGCTCGTAGCGCCTTCTGGAACGCCCCGTTACACAGGAGCGTCTCGGTTGCCGCGGTGACGACGTCGTCTGCGGCGGGTCGCCCGGGCGCGACGCTCAAGCGCCAGGCCGTGAATCGTTCGAGAGAGCGCACCCCCCCGAGCGTCCGCCCTGCGACGCGCACGAACCCGCCCGCGGCGTCCGCGCGGCCCGCTGTGATTTCATCGATCCACACTTCCCCGGCCCCCGGCCGCGCGCTCTCGCGAACGCGCAGCATGTGTTTGTTGGGATTATACACCGTCTCCAAGCCGCTGAAGGTCGCAACCAGCCGCTCCGCATCCTCGTCGTCGACCTCGCAACGATAGAGGTCCGACCGGTCGAGGGCCGAGAGTGTGATGCCCAGCCGTCGCAGCGTATCGAGCGCCGTCCGCGCCTCGTTGTCGGGGATGGCAAGCGAAACCTCGATACAACGGATCATCTGCCGCCCTCTTCGCGTTTGGCCGCCGGAACCCTAACCGGCGCGGCGAGCGCCGCGGCCAAACCTTGGAAGAGCGCGATGCCGCCCGAGGGCTCGAGCATCGCGCTCGCGCTGCCACGCGCGCGTTCGCGGGCCGCATCGTGATGCATGAACGTCCACGCGTCGCGCTCCGGGTGCGGCATGATCGCAAGCACGTTGCCGCGGCCGTTGACGATCCCCGCGGCGCCGAGCGCAGAACCATTTGGAACCGCCTCGCTCGACGGCTCGCCGCGCGCGTCGCAGTAAACGAAGGCGATGCGGCCCTCGCGTTCCATGCGCGCGAGAACGTCGGGATGGGCGGCAAGGCGACCCTCGGCATGCGAAGCCCAACATGGAATGACGACACCGGGCGGCAGCCCCGCCGTGATCGCGCAGCGCTCCGGCTCGATCGCGAGCTTGACGTGCACGTGGGTCGAGCGGAACTTTCCGAGCGGCGCGTTGCGCGCGAAGCCGGCCTGCGGGCGCGTTGTCCCGTCGAGCTGCGGGGCCAAACCGCTCTCGAGCAGGATCTGCGCACCGTTGCAGATGCCGAGCACGAGCTTGCCGTCCTCGGCGCCGTCGCGCACCGCGCTCATCAAACGATCGTGCGCGGCGATCGCGCCCGCGCGAACGCGATCTTCGTAGGCGAATCCGCCCGGAAGCACGTACGCATCGAAGGCTCGCACCGACTCGATGTCGGCGTTCCAATGCACGAGCGCCGTATCCAATCCGGCGGCGCGGCACGCGCGCAACGTCTCGTCCTCCGAATTCGTTCCGGGGAAAATCAGGATGCCGACCCGGGCGGCGCTCATCCCGTCTCCGCGACTGCGTCGCCGTAAAAATCGGCGAGTGGCGCCGACCACGCGTCGTGCAGCGCGCGCAACGGGGCGTCGAGGCCCCGCGTGCCGCGCAGAACGGGCTCGGCAACGGTTACCCCAAGGAGTTCGACGCCCGCGCCGCGCTCGCGACAGAGCCGCTCGAATGCGGCGCCGTCGCGAGTTTCGACGATGAACGAGCCCGCTTCGCCGAACGCCGCGCGCAGCGTGAGGTCCGCGTCGAGCCGCACGCCGATCTCGAGATCGGCCGCGAATGCCATCTCGGCGAGCGCAACGAGCGTTCCGCCGTCGGAAACGTCGTGCGCCGCGAGCACGAGCCCGCTTGCGTGCGCCGCCAGGAGGGAGTCAATATCGGCTCGCAGGGCGGTGTAGTCGATCGCGGGCAAGGCCGCGGGTTGCGCTGCACCGAGGGTTTCGGCGAGTGCGCTGCCGCCGAGCGACGACGGTACGTGGCCCAAGCGATAGAGTGCCGAGCCGACCTGCTTGAACGCCGCCGTCGCGCTGTGCGAAACGTCCGCGAGCGCTCCGACGCAGGCGACGATCGGCGATGCCGGTATCGCGCGCCCCGTCGTCGACTGATTGTAGAGGCTGACGTTGCCCGAAACGAATGGCACGCCGAGTTCGCGCGCGGCACGCGCGATGCCCTCGACGCCCGCGACGAACTCCCCGAACTGCCGCGGGTCCTCCGGGTTGCCGTAGTTGAGGCAATCCGTAAGGCCAACGGGCNNCCCGGATCGACGGCGGCGTAGCGCGGGTTGCCGTCGACCGCGAGCGCGCACCCGAGCGGCGCACCCGGGACCGGCACGATCAGGCCCGCGTCCGCATACCCGCACGGGATCGACGTGGTTCCCCGCACGACCGAATCGTAACGCTCGTAGATCGGTTTGCGCGAGCACACGTCGCGATGTGCGAGGACGCCCTTGAGGAGTTCGTCGTACCGTTCGGACGTCTCAAGCGCTTCGAGCGGGCGGCGCTCATCTTGGGACGGCAGCTCGAAGGGACGGTCGTAACGGATGCCGCCGGTCAAGAAGTCGACGTCGACGCGCATGACCTCTTCCCCACCGTAGCGCAGCACGTAATTTCGTTCGGCGGTCACTTTTCCGATGACCGCCGCTTGCGCGCCGCGCGCGATCGCCGGTAGCGAGAACTCGTCGTTATAGATCGCGAGCAGCTCGGGGGTGAACGCCGGGGGCACGACCCATGCCAGCCGCTCCTGCGTTTCGCCGACCGCAATAACTGCCGGTGGCAGCTCCTGCGACGTCGGTGCGAGATCGAGGTCGATGCAAGCGCCGAAGCCGCCGCTCGCCGCGAGCTCTGCGGTGCAGCCGGCGATTCCGCCCGCGCCGAGATCTTTAAAGCCGACGGCAAGCCCGCGTTCGCGCAGAACGTCGAAGACCCGGTACGAGGCGCGCATGATCACGTTCTTGAGGAACGGATCGGGAACTTGGACGGCGCCTTTGTTCTGCTCGGCATCTTCTTCATCGAGCACGAGCGACGAGAATGCCGCACCGCCGAAGCCGCTGCGATCGGTCGCCTTCCCGACCAGGACGATGTCCCAGCCCGCGGCGTCCGGGGGCGCGGCGCTGTGGATGATTTCGGATTGTTCGAGGATGCCGAGCGCGACCACGTTCACCAGGCAATTGTCGCGAAAGCCGTCGTGAAAGTAGACGTCGCCCGCGATAGTCGGTACGCCGATCGCGTTGCCGTACGCGGCGATTCCGTCGACGACGCTCTGTGCGACGTAGCGGCAATGCGGGTCGTCCTGCGGCCCGAAGCGCAGCGGATCCGCAAGCGCGATGACGCGCGCGCCCATGCAGAGCACGTCGCGCACGATACCTCCGATGCCGGTTGCGGCGCCTTCGAACGGCACGACCTGCGAGGGATGGTTATGGGATTCGTGCGCGATGACGACGCCGTAGTGCTTTCCGTTCCAAACGCCGAGGTGGACGATGCCGGCGTCTTCCTGCGGTCCTTGCATCACCGTCGGGCCTTCGGTCGGCAAGCGCTTCAAGAAGTGCCGCGAGCTCTTATACGAACAATGTTCGCTCCACTGTGCGTCGAATGCGTGGACCTCGACGAGCGTCGGATCGCGTCCCAGCCGTTCGGCGATGCGACGCAGCTCCGCGACCTTCAAAGCGACGCCGTGGCGCCGGAGTTCGCGTTCCAGTTCCGTGTCGCTCGTGCCGTTCACGCGCAACGCGGGGTCTGCGAGCGTTCCCTCAGCCAAGGGTGGTCGGCTGCGGCGGCGGACTGTTCAGCTGCGAGTCGGCTTGCACGATTGCGGAGCGCGCGTTCGCTTGCACGAGCATGACGCGACCGAACATGACGGTATCCTCGAGCGCGAGCGACTTGGCAATCGCAAGCGCCAGTTCGTCCGGCTCGTATTCGGTCGCATCGAACACGGGGGTCGGCGTCGTCGCCGACGTCATCGCCGCCAGTTGTGGACCCGAGGCGACATAGACGAGCCGCGCGAAGGTCGCATCGAGCTGCTGCACGGCCTGCAAGACGTAGCCCGGCATCAGATGCGACGAGACGACCCGGCGCAGGCTCTGCAGGCCGAACGCATTGATCGCGCGCACGATCGGATCGAGCAGTGCGACCGCCTGCGGACCATCCGCGAGGAACCCGACCATCGCCGGCCGCATCGTCGGAAAGGTTCCGACGATCTCGGCTACCCGCTCGTAATTCTCGCGGACTTTCTCGAGGTCCGCCGGGGTCGCTTCGGCCAGGTTGCGGTAGACCTGCTTGTCGAGCATGAGGTCTTCGCGGCCCTGCGGCCACACGCGCCATGAATCGTTGTCGATCACGTCGGCGATCACGAGCGAGCCGCGGCCGTCGCCCGCGATGACGCGACCGAATTCGAGTTTGAGATCGACAAGGAGCGTCTCGTGCCGCCGCCAGGCATGCGCCAGAATCTCGTAGGTGATGCGCGCGACCTCGCTCATCATGCCGAGCTCTTGCGGCGTCGCGATCCCGCGATGGACGATCTCTTCCGTTTCGATCAGCGGGTCGTGGTTCGCGTCGTCCTTCAAGAAGTACTCGACCAGTCGCGGCGCGATGATCGCACCGCGCGTGATCCCGGGCTTGCGCCGGACGAGCGAACCCGCCGCAACGCCGCGCACCACGACTTCGAGCGGAATCATCGCGCACCGGCGCACGAGCATCTCGTTGTCGTCGTCGTCTTCACCGCCCGAAAGATAATGGGTCGGCAGCCCGCACAGATTCAGCAAGCGGAAGACGCGCGCCGCCGTCTTGGCCGCGATCCGGCCCTTGCCCGGAATCTCGTCGCGGCGCGCGCCGTCGCCCGCGGTGATGTTATCCGTCGCCACGACCACGAGAACGTCTGGTTGCCCGGGCTTTTCGTAAAGCACCTTCGTCTTGCCGCGCGCAACCTCGAGGCCTTTGTTCATGCCGATTCCGTCAAGGAGCGCGGGCGCGGAAACGGCGCTAAGCCGCGTACCCGCGCGGCCAGCGCGAGCGCTCGTTCGGGGGCGTCGCCGATGTGGTCGGTTGGATCCAGAAGCGCGCGAATCTCGGCCGGATCGAGGACCTTCGCAAGCCGCTCGTCATCGACGAGCAGCTGCGCGAGCGGATTATCGCCGCCCGCGGCAAGACGCTCGTAGGCGACCATGGCGGCCTCGCGCAGCGACTCATGCAACGCTTGGCGGTCGCCGCCGGCCTTGACCGCTTCCATCAGGACCGCCTCCGTGCCGGCGAACGGTCCAAAGGTGCGCAGGTTCTGCGCGATCCGGCGCTTGTCGACGCGTAACCCCTCGACGATTCGGCGCGCAAGGGTGAGCAACTCATCCGAACACAACAACGCTTCGGGCAGAATCGCACGGCGGTTCGCACTATCATCGAGGGTCCGTTCCAAGTAATTCGTCGCCGCGTTTTGCCAAGCCGTGCCGGCGTAACCCGGGAGCAGCCGCGCGAGCGAACAGATTCGCTCGGAGAGGACGGGGTTGCGCTTGAACGGCATCGACGAGCTGCCGACTTGCTTCGAGCCGAACGGTTCGAAAAGCTCGCCAAAACCGGCCGATGAGAGAATTCGCACGTCGGCTGCAAACTTCGAAAGCGACGCACCCAGGCCCGCGAGCGCTGCCAGGAGGAGATAGTCGAGTTTGCGCGCGTAGGTTTGCGTGGAAACGTCGCTTGCGACCAGATCGAAATGCGCGAGCACGTCGTCTTCTTGATCGCGCGCGCGCCGGCCGCTGCCGCGCAAGAGGCGCTCGAATGACGCCGAGGTTCCGACGGCACCGCGAATCCCCTTGGCGGCGAGCGCGTCGTATGCCGTTCGGAACTGCTGCTCGTCGATCAGCAAATCCGCTGCGTAGATGGCCAACCGGTAACCGACCGTCGTGGGCTCGGCGGGTTGCAGATGGGTGTAACCCATGCAGACAAGATCGTGGTACTGCTCGATTCGCACGGCAAACGCCGCAAGCAACGCGTGGAGGCTCTCGCCGATTAGCCCCAACGCCCGGCGCATGCGGTAGATCTCGACGGTGTCCTCGACGTCCATTGACGTCGCGCCAAGATGGAGCTTCGGGCCGCCGATCGTCGCCTGCGAAGCGAACACGCGAATCTCGGCCATCAAGTCGTGCCCGATCTCCCGCTCGACCGCGAGTGCGGCTTCGAGGTCGATCTCGTTCTGATGAGCCGCGAGATCATCGACTTCGGCCTTGCTCAGAAGACCGCTGCGTTCTTGCGAGCGCGCGAGCGCGACCCAGACCGCCCGCCACAGCCGCCGCCGCTCACCCTCAGAAAACAGTTCGCGCAGTTCGGCCCGGCCGTATCGCCACGAAAACGGAGACGCGTATCTCGTTTCGTCCATCTCCTGTTGGGGTGTTCGCCTGCGTGCAGGCTGCGCCTCCGGCTCGCACAAAAAAAGAGCCGAGCAGCGACGTGCTCGGCTCCCAGGTCGTGCGTACGTCCGGCTAGTGCGTTCCGGCTTCCGCGTAGACGTAATCGACGCCGACGGTGTTCCCGGTCGATGCCGTCGTCGTCGGCGATCCATAAATCAGTTCGAAATACAACTTTGCACCGCTGACCGGCACGAACGAGCCCGTTGGATTGGCCGTCCGCGGATTGCCGATGTTCGTATCGACGTTGTAGACGCTCGTTATCGCCGCGGCGGTCGCCGTTTTTGCGGCGAGGGTTACGGTCCCGGTGGTCCCGCTCGTCGCACCGTACGCCGGCAACGCGCATACGTAGCGCACGAGGCCACCGGTCGGCGTCGCGCCCTTCGCCGCAAGCGGCCCGCAGGTCGAACGCACGTCGTAGCTGGAGAAGTTGCTGCCACCCGTCAGCTCGATCGCAACCGACGGTGTCCCCGTTGCCGGCGCCGTCGCGCCGGGGGTCACGGGGGTCGCGTACAGAACGACCGCGCCAAAATCGACCGGTTGAATCTGCCCCGGTATCGTTGAGGTGTAATAGAGCGCCGGCAGCGCGCCGCTGTACGCGAAGATAACTTGAGGTACGCCGCTGCCGTTGAACGTAATCAAATGCGAACCGAGCGGATCGGCCGGCGGCGTGCCGGAGCCCTCGGTCTTGGGATCCGTGCCCGCGTCGTTGGCACTCTGCGCGTCGGCCGCCGTCGTATTCGTTCCGGTGTATTTTGCCGTCGCGACGATGCCGCCGTCGATGAGCACACCGGCGATGTCGGCGCCGGGCGGATTTTGCGTCGATACGTTGACCGATCCGCCGCCGTTGTTGTTCGGAAGACCGCCGGTCGGAAGCGCCGTCCCGTTGCCTCCGCATCCGGTAAGTGAGAAACCGACTAACCCCCAGAAGGCAAGTCGAGCGAGAACACTACGCATGAAAGAGAACTCCTTGAGAAAGTTCTACGAGTGCGCCGCCGTCAGGCGAAGCCTCAGCCTCGTTGCCCGCGGCGGCAACCCAATCCTGTTCGTTTCAGGCCTCGCACCAGGCCTTCAGGCACCCGCCGCGGTTGCTAGCTCGACGACGACACGGGGGTCGTCTGCGCGGCCCGTGACGACTGCTTCAAAACCGCGGACCGCCCGCTCG
>PMHP01000211.1:0-2808 GCA_003158195.1 Vulcanimicrobiota bacterium
GTCGTGCGCGTCACGGTCAAGGATCAGCCCGATGCCGAAGGCATGCCGGGGATCGTGGCGCGGTCCCCCGTGCCGATCGTGGCCGACATCCATTTCGATCACAAGATGGCGCTCGCTGCGCTCGAAGCCGGGGTCGCCAAGCTGCGTTTGAATCCCGGCAACATCACCGACCCGAAGAAGACGCGCGAAGTCGTGACCCTCGCGAAATCCATGGGCACGCCGATTCGCATCGGCGTCAACATGGGATCGCTGGCGCGGGATCTCGAGGAGAAGTACGGTCACACGCCCGAGGCGATGGTCTTATCCGCGCTGCGTCACGTCGAGATCCTCGAAGAACTCGGACACACCGACATCGTGATCTCGCTCAAGGCCCACGACGCCCCGATGACGATCTACGCCTACCGGCTCATGGATCAGCGCCTGCGCGAGCGCAAGACCCCCTACGCCCTGCACCTGGGCGTGACCGAGGCGGGGCTGCCGCGCGAAGGAACGATCAAATCCTCGATCGGTATGGGGATTTTACTCTGGGAAGGGATCGGCGACACCTTACGCTGTTCGCTTGCGGCCGATCCAATCGAAGAAGTTCCCGTGTGCTGGGGCATCCTCAAAGCGCTTGGGATTCGCGAGAAGGGCTTCGACATCACCGCGTGTCCGTCGTGCGGCCGCGCGGAGATCGAGGTCGTTGAGTTGGCCCGCGCCGTCGAGACGATCGCCAAAGAGTACCAAGCGCCGGTGAAGGTCGCCGTGATGGGCTGCGTTGTCAATGGCCCAGGCGAAAGCAAAATGGCCGACGTCGGCGTCGCAGGCGGCAAGGGCAAGGGCGCGATTTTTCGGAAAGGCGAATTGGTCGGGACGTTCCCCGAGGCCGAACTTCTGGGCGCGTTGCGCTTAGAGATTGAAAAAGTCATCGTCGACCTATATCCCGACTTCATTCACGAGACCGCGCATGGCAAAGATCTCACTCCGGTTACCTAAGGCGAGTACCGTCGCCGCGACCGCCGGCATTGCCGCGCTCGCCGCTGCGCTCACGTCGCTCTCCCATCCGGCCGCGGTGCGCGTCGACGGACACCGCATGATCGCGGACGTGCCTCCGGTAACCACGGCGAAGACGGCGTACGTTCCGCTGCGCGCCATCGCCGAGACGCTCGGCGCCACTGCGAACTACGATGCGAAGACCGGATCGATCGAACTCATCCGCAACGATGACACGATGCGCCTGCGCGTGGGCGACCGTAGCGCCAGCCTCAACGGCAAGAAGTTGACCTTGAAGTACGCCCCGTTCTCGGTACGTGGCCGCACGATGGTTCCGCTACAAGTGATCGCGAGCGCCTTTCGCACCCACGTCCATTACGACACCGGCCACGCCCAAATCGACGTCATGACCGGTTCCGACGACACCTCGTCGCAAGACGTCACCCAAACGCCGTAGCCTAACGTTATCTTAACCCTGTCATCCTGAGCGGAGCGCCGAAGGCGCGCAGTCGAAGGACCAACGGAGTATGGCCATATCCCGTCGGCGCTTCGACAAGCTGAGCGTGACATGACCCTAGTCGGAGGTGACGCCGATGAGTTCTCGTTCGGGGCGCGATTTTCGGAAGCCGTAGGCGAAGTAGATGACCAGGCCAATCGCGAGCGAGATGACGAAGCGCTCCCACGTCAGCGTCGTTAAGCCGAAGACCGCGAGGAACGCCGAAGAGAAGATTCCGAGGATCGGAAAGAGCGGCACGAACGGAACGCGGAAGGCTCGGGGTAAGTCCGGGCGGCGATAGCGCAGGTACAGCACGCCCGCGCAGACGATCGCGAACGCGGACAGCGTTCCGATGTTGACGAGGTCCAGCAAGACGACGAGGGGTACGATCAGCGTCAGGACGGCGGCCCCGAATCCCGTAATCATCGTCATGAGGACCGGCGTCTTGAAACGCGGGTTCACCTTTGCGACGCCCGGCGGCAGCATCTTGTCGCGCGCCATCACGTAGAAGATGCGCGTCTGGCCGAGGAGCGAGGCGAGCGCGACGCTCGTCGTACCGGCCATGACCCCGACCGTGATCGCCCAGTTGACGAACGCGTTGTGCAGCGGCGCGACGGCGGCGGCAAGGGCCTGATTCTCGTCGACGCGCTGCCACGGCACGACTCCGACGAGCATGACGGCCGTTACGCAGTAGATTACCGTGCCGATCAGCAGCGCTCCGATGACCCCGACCGGCACGTCGCGCTGCGGGTTGCGGCACTCTTCGGCGGTCGTCGTCGCGGCGTCGAATCCGATATAACTGAAGAAGACGAGCGCGGCAGCCGGGATGATCCCGCTTCCGTTGCCGCCCGAAAACGGTGTGAGCGTGCCCCAGCCGAGCGGAATGAACGGCACGAGGTTCTGCGGATGAAAGAGCGGGATCGCCGCAATCACGAAGACGACGAGCGCCAGGATCTTGAGCACGACGAACGTGTTGTTGACGGTCGCTGTTTCGCGGATCCCGACCGCGAGCAGGGCCGAGAGCAGCAGCACGAACGCCGCACCTACGACGTCGTACTGCGAGTGCGCGAAGTCCCACTGCGAGACGTCCCACCATGCGCCGCGCGCGATGAAGTGCGAGGTCTGTGCCCAAGCGGGTAGGCTGATCCCGGCCATGCGCAACACGTTTTGAAATGCGGCCGAAAACTGCTGGGCGACCGGCGCCGCACTGACGCCGTACTCGAAGAGCAGGCTGAAGCCGATGATCCACGCAACGAGCTGTCCGAGCGTCGCGTAGGCGTAGGTGTACGCGCTGCCGGCGATCGGTACCATCGCACCGAGTTCCGCGTAGCAGAGGGCCG
>PMHP01000211.1:2825-3124 GCA_003158195.1 Vulcanimicrobiota bacterium
TCGACGTCGTCGCGATCAGCTTACCGAAAAAGGACGAAAAAGGGTCCGTTTTTACCATTGCGCCGGGCGTTGGCCGCCTCGCTCGCGCGGACCTACGTGGGAGCGTCCACCGTGTCGGGCGGTGCGGTCTTTGGATTCCAGAGATGCTCGGGCTGCCCAAAGAAATGATTGATCCAGCGCGACCAAACGAAGAGTGCGTCGGAGAGCCGGTTGACGTAGCGCATCACGTCGCGCGACAGCGGCTCGTCGGCGGACAGGGTGACGAGCAGGCGCTCCACGCGGCGCGAAATCGTGCGCGC
>PMHP01000211.1:3133-3458 GCA_003158195.1 Vulcanimicrobiota bacterium
TGCCGAGGTTGAACAGCACGTCTTGCGTCCACGCAAGCCACGCGTCGAGATCGGCGGCAGCCGCGCCGGCGGCCAAGCTCCTGTGGGCCGCACCCTGGAGCGCCGTGCGTGCGAGCCCAATGACGCTCGAAAGCTCGTCGACCGTTCCGTACGTGTCGATGCGCAGCGCATTCTTCTTGACGCGCTGCCCGCCGACGAGCCCGGTCGTCCCGTCGTCACCCGTTCGCGTGTAGATCCTCGTAAGTTTTGGCACGCCTTCGAGCTTCGCGGTTACAAGGCGGACACCTCACGGACACGGAACCGTAAACGCTGCTTGGGAGCATGC
>PMHP01000123.1 GCA_003158195.1 Vulcanimicrobiota bacterium
ATTCGATTCACGTTTGCCGCCCGACTGGCTCGAACGGCTGGCGCTCGATCTCGACGATCTCCGCGCCGCGCTCGAATGGACGCTGGCCGGCGACGGCAATCGCCAGGCCGGGGCGCAACTCGCCGCCGATTGCGGCCCGATGTTCGTGCGAATGGACCTCCTCGGCGAAGGGCTGCGTTGGTGCGAAGCCGCGCGCGGCGTTGTGCCGCTTCCGGACGCGACGGCGGGAAGAATAGAATACATCGCGTCGATGCTGCACAACAATTTGGGTCACCGCCGGGCGCTCGACTGCGCCGAGCGTGCGGTCTGGTTCTACGAACGCTCGCGTGACGAGCGCGGTTTGGTTCGTGCGCTCTCGCAGGTCGCCCAGCAGTACGCGCGCGCCGGACGCTTTGATGAAGCGATAGCACCGGCCGCCGAGGCGATCCGGCGCGCGCGAGCTCTCGGCGAACCCCGCGTGCTCGTTTCGGTGCTTCGGCGCTGCGGATATTCGCTGCCGCTGACCGAGATCGAGACGGCGCGAGCGTACTTCTCCGAAGCGCTCGGCATCGCGCGCGCGGTCGAAGATCCGGAAGAGGCCTGCATCGTGCTGGAATGGTGGGCCGACCGCGAAGCCGCCGCCGGATCGTTTTCGCGTGCGATCGAGCTTGCGACCGAAGGGCTCGCTTGCGCCGGCCGCAACTCCGGCATGTTCTTGGAGAACCACATTGCCGGCTGGATGCTCGCCCTCGACCGGCTCGACGAAGCGGCCCCGCACGCTCGCCAAGCGTTCGCGCGTTCCCTGAAAGCCGACAATCCGTTGTTTCGCGCCCACGCCATCGCGTACTGCGCGCCGCAGATAGCCGCTCGCGATCCGAAGCAGGCCGCGATGCTGTTCGGTTACGCGACGGCGCGACTAGCGGAACTCGAGTGGGATTGGCGTCGCGACGGCGGGCTTACGTTTGACAACGCCTCGCGCGCGATCGAACGCGCGCTCGGAGGGAGCGAATTCGCGATGCTGCTCGAGCGCGGGAGCGCGTGGACCGAAGCGCAGGCCGTTGCGGTTCTGAAGTCGTGACCGCGCCCCCGTTCGCCCCTCGACAAGCTCGGGATGACACGCGCGTGGGCGGCGTTCAGCAGTGCGCGGGGATGCCCATCGTGCGCCGGTCGCCGCTCGTAACGGTGTCGATGCACTGCTGGGTCAGAGAATACGTCCCGGTGTCCCCCGCGCAGTTCGTCACCGCGGAATACGAGCCGCTGAGCACGTTCGTGCCCGCGTCGTACGTGCCGCTCGTCCTGAACGTGCAGGTCGTCCCGTCCGCATAGTCGATCACCATCGCACCGCTCACCGCATTCGACCGCGCGATCGTGAGCGAGACCTGCGCCGTTATCGTAGCGCCGGCTTCCGTATCGGTGATCGCGCCGCCCGCGGAGGAGCCGTGCTGCGCGAAGGTCGCAGTCGCCGTGCCGCTGCCGCCTTGCGCGTCGTGCATCGTACCGGAGTAATCCCCCGAGATATTCGAAATCGCCGCGAGCGGTACGCTCGCCGTTCCCGAGTTGCAAGCCGCGCTCGCAAAGCACCCCGCAAGTGCAAACCCCCGAGCAACCTGAGCTCTGAACATCAGATCCTTCTCCGTAATTAACAACGCGATTCCTTCGCTTTCGTTGTCATCCTGAGCGCAGGCGCGAAGCGCCGAAGTCGAAGGACCACTCCGACTCCGGCGTTCCGCCCTTCACTGTGGTCGCGCCAACCAGAGCAGGAGCACGAGACTCCAGTTGATCGCGTGGCTCGACCAGCAATACGGGCACGACATGCGGGTTACGAACAGCAGGCTGTAGGCGAGATACAGGGAGAAGGCCGCTGCCCCGAGCGCCCCGGCGAACGCGCACCAAAAGAGCGGGGCGACGTGCAGGAACGGCGTGGCGACGGCGAGCGCCGCGTAGTAGGCCAGGCCAAAAGCCGAGTTCGGGATCCCGGCGATGACGTGGGCACGGGGCGTCTTGACGACGGTCGGTCCTGCGATCTCGCCGTGGCGGGCCCGCAGGCTCTTGCGGAACATGAAGGCTGAGGCATAGAGCCCGCCGGCGCAAAGCAGAAGGATCGCGATCCGAACGATCACCGCTCGGTCAGCGTCGTTTTACGCCCGGCGGAAGCAGCCTTGGTGTTTCTCACGTCATTCCTCCCGGCGGCACTGGTCACTCGGCACAAGGCGCACGTCGAAGCGTTCCCGTCGACCGTGGGTCCGGGAATGTCTTACCCACTCGCGACCCCGGGCATGAAAAATAGGCAGCCGCCGAGGGCAAACTAGGTAAATCGGCCGAAGGCGCGAGGCCGACCGGTCGCTAAAATGAGCCCGGCCCGGCCGATCCTGGCCCGTCAGTACGACGCCGCGGGAGGTCACTTCAAAGGAGTACGAGACATGCCTCGATACGTCGTCGAACGTACGTTCAAGGACGGATTAGCGATTCCAGCCACAAGCGAGGGAGCCAACGCGTGCCGCGGCGTCGTCGGCACAAATGCGGAGCTCGGCGTGACATGGGTCCATTCTTACGTCTCAAAAGATCATAAGAAGACGTATTGCATCTACGATGGTCCGAGTGACGATTCTATCCGCAAAGCTGCCGAACGTAACGGACTCCCCGTCGACGCGATTAGCGAAGTCACGGTTTTAGATCCGTACTTTTACCATCAGTAGTTCGTAGGCGGACGGGTTGCGCCTCGGTCTTGGCAAGCATGGCTAGGGCTCCAACGGCTGACGGTGGAGAGCGTGCGGTGTTGCCCACGGGCACGGTTACTTTCCTATTTTCCGACATTGAAGGCAGCACCGAGCGTTGGGAAACCCACGGCGACGCGATGAAGACCGCCATCGCCCGCCATGAAGAGCTGGTTCGGCAAGCGATCTCACGCTATGACGGCTATATCTTCAAGACGCTCGGCGATGCATTTTGCGCCGCATTCGCTACAGCACCAAGCGCCCTCAGCGCCGCACTCGATGCGCAGCGAGCGCTCGGCACGGAAGACTTCTCAGCGGTGCGCGGCCTGCGCGTCCGAATCGGTTTGCACACGGGATACGCGGACGAACGCGACTCCGATTATTTCGGTCCGGCCGTCAACCGCGTCATGCGGCTGATGTCCATCGGTCACGGTGCACAGGTACTCCTGTCGGATGCCACCCGCGCGCTCGTGCAAAATGAGGCGCCGCCCGATACGATATTCACCGACCTCGGCGTGCACCGGCTCAAGGACCTCGCCCAGCCCGAACGCGTGTGGCAGGTAACCCTCAACGGTCACAAGAGCGATTTCCCGCCGCTAAAGTCGCTGGACGCGCTGCCCAATAACCTGCCGATTCAAGTTACGAGCTTCCGCGGCCGGGAAGCGGACCTCGAAGATCTGAAGCTGCACCTCGGCGAGTACCGTTTAATCACGCTCGTGGGAGCCGGAGGTGTCGGCAAGACGCGATTGGCGGTACAACTTGGCGCCGAGGTGGCCGAACGCTTTGCGGACGGCGTATGGATTTCCGATCTTGGGCCAATCGTCGAGTCGGTGGTCACGAGTGTGGTTGCGAAAACGTTGGGTGTGAGCCAAGCGCAAGTGCGCCTGACCGACGACTGTATAACGCAGGCTCTCAAGAGCAGACAGCTTCTCCTGGTTCTCGACAATTGCGAGCACGTGCTCGAGACCGCCGCTGCGCTTGCGGATGCGATTCATTGCCATTGCCCGGACGTGCGCATTGTCGCTACCTCACGCCAAGCACTCGGCGTCCGTGGGGAAAAAGTCGTGCGGCTCGACTCGCTCGCCGTACCCGATAAGCTGGCGAATGTCCATCCGGCGGCAGCCCTCGAATTCGGAGCGGTGGCCCTTTTTTGCGATCGCGCGTCGCTCGTCGATCGATCTTTTCGGCTCGGCGCCGACAACGCGCACATCGTCTCGGACATCTGCCGTCGGCTCGACGGCATTCCACTTGCGATTGAACTCGCCGCAGCGCGCGTCAACGTGATGAGCGTCCGCAACCTCGCCCAGCGCCTAGACGAGCGCTTCAAGGTTCTTACGGGAGGAAGCCGCACGGCTCTCCCGCGGCAGAAGACCCTGGGTGCCCTCTTCGATTGGAGCTACGATTTACTTGGGTCCGAGGAGCGGGTGCTGTTCAATCGCGTGGCGATTTTTGCCGGCAGCTTTACCCACGACGCCGCGGCTTTCGTGTGCGCCGACGACGGTGACGAACAGGGAGACGTGCTCGACCTGCTTGCTTCACTTACCGATAAGTCGCTGATGGTCGTCGATACGAGCGGCAACCAGGAGCGCTATCGCATGCTCGAGTCCACTCGCCAGTACGCGCTCGGGAAACTACGGACCAGCGGCGAGTACGAGCGGCTCGCGCGCCGGCATGCGGACTACTTTTGCAGCTTCGCCCGCCAACCCGAAAGTCGCTTCGGCGCCATACCCCTGAACGAATGGCTTGCGCGATTCGAACCGGATTTGGAAAATTTTCGCGCGGCAATGGAGTGGGCACTCGTCAAGGGGCAGGACGTAGCGCTAGGCGCCTGCGTTGCCGTTGCCTTGCAGATGTATTGGTGGCATGGCGGCGTCGAGGCCGAGGGGCTCCGTTGGATCCAGCTGGCGCTTCATAAAATCGACGAGGCCGAGCAACCAGAGGTTGCGACGCAACTCCGGCAAGCACTCGCACTTCTCTTGTCGCGCGTGCTTTACTCGTAACTGTGCTTTGGGGAGGGACCGCGGATGACTAGTGAAAGCTTGCGCGTTCTACAGACGCCGATTAAGGACCGATATCGGGCCGAGCCGGCCGCCGCGCTCATCACCCTGCGGGCAAGCGGCCGGGTCGACGATCCCGAAGGGCTTAGCTGCACGGTTGAAACCGGACGCGCCCTCGTGAAAGCCGGTCTGCACCCGGCAACCGGCGGCGACGGAACGCTGGCTTGTTCCGGCGACATGTTGTTACAGGCACTCGTCGCATGTGCGGGCGTCACGCTGCGCTCGGTCGCTACGTCGAAAAATATCCGGTTGCGGGGCGGAACCGTCCACGCGGAGGGAGACTTGGACTTCCGCGGCACCTTGGGCACCGACCGCGAGGCGCCGGTCGGTTTCAAGAACATTCGGCTTCGCTTCGACCTCAATGCGGATGCAACGCCCGACGAACTTGCGACCCTGCAAAAATTGACGGAACGGTATTGCGTCGTTTATCAGACGCTGGCAAGCGGGATCAAGCCCGAGGTTGATTTCCACGTCGAGCCGGGTCTTGCGGACCATACGGGCGGAGGCATATAGCGCGGCAGCGCAAAGCAGAAGGATCGTGACCCGAATGACCACCGCTCGGTGAGCGTCGCTTTACGCCGGGCGGAGGCAGCCTTGGTGTTTCTGACCTCCTTCCTGCTGGCGGCACTGGTCATTCGGCACAAGGCGCACGTCGAAGCATTTCTGTCGACCTTGGGTCCATGGGTCGCTTACCCGCTCGCGATCCTGGTCTTCACGGTCGTGGCATCGGCCCCGTTCTCGGTGACGGATGCGCTCGCGATCATGAACGGCGTCATCTTCGGGCCGGTGTGGGGCTCGCTCGTCAACGCGGTCGGCCTGGTTTTCGCAGCGCTCGCGGGTTACGCGATCGCCCGGCGCACCTCTCACCTGCTGGAACTCGAAAAGAACATCGCGCGGCTGCCGCCCTGGGTCAAGCGCTTCAAAGTCGGCTCGCCCCAGTTCCTGTTGACCTTGCGGGTCATTCCCGGCCTCGGCGGGACCCTTGCGACCCAAATCGCGGCGGCGTGTAAGATCCCGGTCTTCATCCACGTCTGGACGATGTGCGCGATCGCAATTCCGATCTGCACCGTGCTCGCAATCTTCGGCGATCGCGCGTCGTTCGCGGTTCACGCCTATTACATGGCGCACCGGCCGCACATGCCGCAGCGCTTCAACGAGTTCTTTCACCATCGTCGCGACCACCCCGAGCCCGAGGAGAGCCGGCGCTGAGCGACATGCAATCGGACCAAAAGGTCACGCTCGTCGAGGATGAGGCGGCGCTGGCCGCGCTATGCACGCGGCTCGAAGGCGTCGAGCGCGTCGCTCTCGATACGGAGTTCCATAACGAAAAGTCCTACGCCGCGCGCCTGATGGCCGTTCAGCTCGTCGCGGGCGATGAGGTCGCGATCGTCGATCCGCTGCGCGTGCGCGATCTCGAGCCGCTCGCGACCGCACTCGCCGGACGAACCGTCGTCGGCCACGCGCTGCAGAGCGATCTCAAAATCTTCGCGGACCGGTTCGGCCGCCTGCCGCGTCGCGCGTTCGATACGCAGCTCGCCGCGGCGTTTTGCGGCTACGGCATGGCGATCTCTCTCGGCGACCTCGTGCACGACGTCGTCGGCATCCGGCTGCGCAAATCGCAGACCGTCAGCGATTGGAGCACGCGCCCGCTTTCGGCGCTGCAAATCGACTATCTCGTCGACGACGTGCGGCACCTGTTCGCGTTGCAAGATGAGCTGACCGAGCGGCTCGAGCGCACGGGCCGTCTGGGCTGGTTCGAAGACGAGGCGCGTTCGCTCGTCGATCCGGCGCGTTATCGCCCCGATCCCGAGCGACTCTACCTGCGGGTCCCGGGCGCGATGCGGATGAACCGGCGCGAGCTTGGGATTCTGCGCGAGCTCGCGCAGCTGCGCGATACGCTCGCGCGCGAGCGCGATGTCCCACTCAAGTACATCATCCCCGACGACGTGATGGCCGGAATCGTATCGCTGCATCCGCAGTCGCGCGACGACCTCGCGCAACTCCGCCGGCTCGACGCCGGCTCGCGCAAAGCCTACGGCGACCGGATCGTCGCAGCGGTCGCCGCCGGGCTTGCGCTCCCCGACGCCGAGCTTCCGAAGAAGCCGGCGCGGCCCGCGGGGGCCGACCGCGAGGCGATCGTGTCGTGCCTAGCGGTCTTGGTGGGCGCGATTGCTGCGGAGCACGATTTGCCCTCCGGTCTTCTCGTGACGCGTTCGGCGCTCGAGCGGGTCGCGCGCGAGCTCCCGACGAGCGTCGACGAGGTCGCGCGCACGCTCGACGCGAGCACGTGGCGTGCGAGTTTGGTCGCAGAGCCGCTGTACGCGCTCCTCTCCGGGAACGTCGCCCTGACGGTGCAGGGCTCGGCCCGCGGAATGCCGCGCGTGACGCGCGTCGAAACCGGGGGCGCCGAAGCCGGGTAGCGAACGCCGCAAGCGTTATGCAGAACGCTCATCCGGACAGCTTTGGGGCCAAGGCAACCCTCGCGGTCGGCGACCGGACGTACACGATCTTCCGGCTCGATGCGCTCGAGCAAGCGGGGCACGCGAACGTCTCGCGATTGCCCTTCAGTTTAAAGATCCTGCTCGAGAACCTGATCCGCTTCGAAGACGGGCGCAGCGTTACCAAAGACGATGTCGCCGCGCTTGCCGACTGGCGTCCGGGCACCGGTAACGATACCGAAATTGCGTATCGCCCGGCGCGCGTGCTGCTGCAGGATTTCACCGGCGTGCCGTGCGTCGTCGATCTCGCGGCGATGCGCGACGCGATGGCCGAGCTGGGCGGCGATCCCAAGAAAATCAACCCGCTGCAGCCGGTCGAACTCGTGATCGATCACTCGGTGCAAGTCGATCGCTTCGGCACGCCGGGCGCGTTCGCCGAAAATGCGAGGCTCGAATTCGAGCGCAACCGCGAACGCTACGCGTTCCTGAAGTGGGGGCAGCACGCGCTCGACGGTTTCCGCGCGGTGCCGCCGGATACCGGCATCGTGCACCAAGTCAACATCGAGTATCTCGCGCGCGTCGTCTTCGGCGCGAGCGAACCTGCGGATTCGAATCCCGTCGCGTATCCCGATACCGTCGTCGGCACCGATTCGCATACCACGATGGCGAACGGCCTCGGCGTCCTGGCGTGGGGTGTCGGGGGGATCGAGGCTGAAGCTGCGATGCTCGGGCAGCCGGTGACGATGCTGATCCCCGAGGTGATCGGCGTCAAACTGACCGGCAAGCTGAACGAAGGCGTGACCTCGACCGATCTCGTGCTCGCGGTTACCGAGATGCTGCGCAAGAAAGGCGTCGTCGGAAAGTTCGTCGAGTTCTACGGCACCGGTCTTTCGAACCTCGGCGTCGCGGACCGCGTGACGATCGGTAACATGTCGCCGGAGTACGGCTCGACGGTCGCGATTTTTCCGATCGACGACCACACCCTGTCGTATCTGCGGTTGACCGGCCGGCCGCCNNATCTTCAGCGACCGGCTCGAACTCGATCTGGGCAGCGTCGTTCCAAATCTTGCCGGCCCGCGCCGGCCCCAAGATCGCGTCGCGTTAAGCGATGTGAAGGCGGAATTTGCAACGGCACTCGAAGCGTGGCAGACGACCCGCGACGGCGCGATCGCGCGTCTCGAGGGCGAGGGCGGCGGCGGCACCGCGGTCGCCGCGCGGCCGACGACCGATTTATCCGACGGCGCAGTCGTGATCGCCGCAATCACGTCGTGCACGAATACCTCGAACCCGGCCGTGATGATCGGCGCGGGCCTGGTCGCGAAGAAAGCCGTCGAGCGCGGTCTCGATCGTAAGCCGTGGGTGAAGACGAGTCTTGCTCCCGGTTCGAAAGTCGTCACCGATTACCTGACCAAATCCGGCCTGCAGCCGTATCTCGATCGGCTCGGGTTCAATCTGGTCGGTTACGGATGCACGACCTGCATCGGCAACAGCGGCCCGTTGCAAGAAGACGTCGCGCTCGCCGTCGCCGAACACGACATGATCGTCGCCGCGGTGCTCTCGGGCAATCGGAATTTCGAAGGCCGCATCCACCCGCAGGTGCGCGCGAACTATCTCGCGTCGCCGCCGCTCGTGGTCGCGTACGCGCTTGCGGGCCGGATGGACCTAGACCTCACGAGCGAGCCGCTCGGAACGGATCGCAGCGGCAACCCCGTGTATCTGAGCGACCTTTGGCCGAGCAACGCCGAGATCGAGGCGGCGATCGGCGAATCGGTTTCGGAGGCGGCTTTCCGTTCTCGCTACGCCGACGTTTTCTCGGGCGACGACAATTGGCGCGCGCTCGACGTTCGCGCGACCGAACGCTACGCGTGGGATCCGAAGAGCGAGTACGTCAAGCGCCCGCCGTACTTCGACGGCATGCCGCGGCACCCGAAGCCGCCCGGCGACATTCGCGAAGCGCGCGTGCTCGCGGTGCTCGGCGACAGCGTGACGACCGACCACATCTCGCCCGCGGGTTCGATCGCAAAGAATAGTCCGGCGGCCAAGTACCTGATCGAACACGGCGTCGAACCGGCCGACTTCAATTCGTACGGGGCGCGGCGCGGCAATCACGAGGTGATGGCGCGCGGGACGTTCGCGAACGTTCGTCTGCGCAATCTTCTCGTCCCCGGGGTCGAAGGCGGCGTCACGCGCTATCTCGCTACCGGCGAGCAGATGTCGATCTTCGACGCGGCGATGCGTTACCGCCGCGACGGCACGCCGCNNAAGGGTCCGATGCTGCTCGGCGTGCGCGCCGTCATCGCCGAGTCGTTCGAGCGCATCCACCGCAGCAACCTCATCGGCATGGGCATCCTGCCCCTCGAATACGCCCGCGGCGAAACGCGCGAATCGCTCGGCCTGAGCGGCGAAGAAAGCTTCGAGGTCACGGGCCTCGGGGAACGGATCGCGCCACGCAGCCGGCTGAAGGTCAGCGCGTCCCAAGGCGGCCGGACGAAGACGTTCGAGGCGGTCGTCCGCATCGACACCCCGGACGAAGCCGAGTACTACCGCCACGGCGGCATCCTCCCGTACGTCCTGCGCCAACTCGCCGCCGCCGGCTAGCGCCCGCTTCCCTGCGAGGCCGGGCGCAACTGAGAGGAATGTTTTCCGGCTTCGAGGCGAACGGGAGGAAAAGCCTTACCGAAAACGACAAACGTCGCGCCAGCACCCCCTGCGATATAGGTCGCATCCACGACCCGAAACGGCGACGTAGCTCGTATGAAAGGCCCTCCCCGAGGACGGGGGTCCTCCGTTAGAACCCCTCAGACAAGCGGCTCCGAAGCACGAGCTCGGAGTTCGGTCGTGGACCTTTTTTTTACTCGCAATTCTGGAGTAACCACATGCTGAGATTTCGGAAGTTAAGTCCGATCGCAATCGCGGCGACAGTGTTCGTCATGCTGAGCTGTCAGGCGGCATTTGCGGGCGGTCGCTTACTTGCCACAGGCGGCGTCACGGAACTCGAAGGATCGGAAGGCGGCGGCATCGTTCCCTGGGCGATCATTGCGGGCATGGAGACGCGCGATCAAGTCGGCGGCACCGCGTTCTATACCCACATCTCGCTCCCGAACTACGACGTCGATTCTGCCGGCGTTGCGGTCGGCATCGGCGAGCGCCTGGAACTGTCGTATGCGCGCGAAACGCTCTCGATCAGCAATGCGATCACGACGCCCATCGTGACGGCGCTCGGTCTTCCGCTCGGCGTTCTCGATGGATCGACGATCAGCGACGACGTCATCGGCGCGAAGCTTAAAATTGCCGGCGATGCGGTTTACGATCAGGGCTCGTTGATGCCGCAAATCTCGATCGGCGCCCAGCACAAGGTCAACACCGACTTCAAGCAGGTTCTCGGCGTAACGGGCATTCCCGAAGTGCTAGGTGCGAAAAACGCCTCGGGCACCGACTTCTATCTCGCGATGACCAAGGTGTTCCTCGGCGGCGCGGGCGGACTCAATCTGCTCTTGAACGGAACGATCCGTGAAACCGAGGCGAACCAAGACGGCTTGCTCGGCTTCGGTTGCGCTCCGGGCGCGTGCCGCGCAGGCTCGGGCGGCGGCGGCTATTCGACGCAAGGCGAAGGCTCGGCCGCGGTCTTCCTCAACCCCAACACGGCAATCGGCGCCGAGTACCGGACGATGCCGAACAACTTGGTATCGACTCAGGAGGACGCCTGGAAGGACTTGTTCTTGGCCTACTTCCCGAACAAGCAACTCGCGTTCACGCTAGCCTATGCCGCGCTCGGTAACTTCCCCGGCGGAATCAGTGCTGCGGGCATCACGAAGGAGCAGGCCAACGGCCTTTTCCTCTCCGGCCAGGTCAGCTTTCCCTAACCCCTTCTGCGATTTTGGAGTAACGACACGATGCACACAGTTAGACGAATCACGATGGTTCTCGGCGCGGCTCTCCTGATAGCCGTCCTCATCCCCTGCCGGCCGGCGGCCGCAGCCACCCTGTACGACCAGCTCGGCCAAAAGCCCGGGATCACCAAGGTGCTCGTCGACATGGTGGGATTTATCGTCGACGACGGGCGGATCGCGCACTACTTCGCTCACGCGGACGTTCCGCACCTCGAGGGCGAACTGGTCGATCAGGTTTGCTATGTGACCGGTGGTCCGTGCACGTACACCGGCAAAAGCATGGCCGCGGCGCATCAGGGCATGCACATCACCGAAGCGGACTTCAATGCGCTCGTGGAAGATCTCGAAAAGTCGATGAACAAGAACGAGGTGCCGATACCGCTGCAGAACCGGTTAATCGGGCTTCTCGCGCCCTTGCTCGGACCGGTTACCTACAAGTAGAGCTCAGCGCAGGTACGGGTCGAGCGTGTCTCCGACGTGAGCGCGCTCGACCCGTCCGCCGAGGTTGTGCCCCAAGAAGTCTTCGACCAGCACGTTAAAGCGCCGGTTGTTTTCCGGATGCGCGAATCCATGCGCTTCGTCGGGAAAGACGACGTAGACGACGGGGATCTTTCTGGTTCGCAAGGTCGCGACGAGGCGATCCGTTTCGTGCAGCGGCACGCGCTGGTCGTTCGCTCCCTGACCGACGAGCAGCGGAGCGGAGATGCGATCCGCGATGAAGAGCGGCGATTGAGACTTCAGGAACGTTGCGTCGAAGCCCATGCGGATCCCGTACGACGCGCGCAGCGTGTCCGATTGTTTCGACACCGCCGCAAGGAGTGCGCCGAGGTCCGACATGCCCGATACGTCGACGCCGCAGGCGAACGAGCCGGGATCGAACGCGAGCGCGGCTAACGTCGCGTACCCGCCGTAGCTTGCGCCCATGATCGCGACGCGCGCCGGGTCCGTGTATCCGGCTTTAATCGACCACTCGCGTGCGTCGAGGAGATCCGTGCGCATCGCTCCGGCCCACTGTTTGTCACCCGTCGCTTCGAAGGCGCGGCCGTAGCCGGTGGAACCACGAAAGTTGACCTGCAAAACCGCGTAACCGCGGTTCGCCAGCCATTGTGCGAGGCCGTTGTAGCCCCAACTGTCGCGGGCCCACGGTCCCCCGTGAACGAGCAGCACGGTTGGTAACGCGTGCGGCGCGACGCCGACCGGCAACGTTATGTATCCGCGCAACGTCAAGCCGTCGCGCGCCTGGAACGCGATCGGCTGCATTTTCGCAAGCGATAGACCGCTCAGTTCGGGGTTCGCAACGAAGAGGAACGTCGCCGACCGAGTCGTGCGATCGTAGACGTAATAGCTTTTTGGCGCGTCGTCCGAGTTGAAGGCGACGATCCACACCTTACCGTCGGCGCTGGCACTGTCGATTTCGATATCGCCCGCGTGCGCGCGGCCGAGCGCCGCAAGATCCGGGCCGTATTGCGGATCGAGCGCCGTCCACGCAACGCGCTCGCGCTCGAATGCGGCGGCGGCGAGTGCGTGCGTACGCGGATCGACGAAGGCCGCCGTGACGTCGTAGTACGGATCGGACGCGAGCGGCTGCGCTTTGCCCGTCGCCAGGTCGTAGCGCACGAGTTGCGCGGCGTTGCTGTCCTTCGAATCGATGACGTAGAGCGAGCGGTCGTCGGCCGAGAATGCGATCGGGTCGGTAAAGCCGTCGTCGGGTCCGAAGGTGACGAGCGTTCGCCACGGCGCGAGGGCGTTGTCGCGCACTTCGATCACGCTCGATCCGTCACGATCTCGCGCGATCGCGCCGCGGACGAACATCGCATTGTCGGGGAACCATTCGGTGACGTTGCCGGGATTGCGCGTATCGAGCACCATCCCCCCGCGCTCGACGTCGAGCCGATAGACATCCAACAGCGACTTGTCGCGCGCGTTTGTCGAAACCAAGATCGTGCCGGGCAGCGCCGGGTCGACGTCTTCGATGTTGGCCCGCACCGACGGATCGGGCGTGAGATCGCGCGCTTGACCGGTCGACGCGTTGACGACGACGA
>PMHP01000181.1 GCA_003158195.1 Vulcanimicrobiota bacterium
TCGAGATCGTCCGCGGCGAAGGTTGCGAGCTGATCGACGCGGACGGAAACCGCTATCTCGACATGGTCGCCGGGATTGCCGTGTGCGCGCTCGGCCACGCGCATCCCGACATCACCGAGGCGGTCGCCGTGCAAGCCGGGACGCTCGTGCAGGCGAGTAACCTCTTCTATCACGAGCCGGCGGGAACGCTCGCGAATCGGCTTGCGGCGCTCTCGGGGCTCGAGCGCGTCTTCTTCTGCAATTCCGGCAGTGAGGCGAACGAGGCGGCGATCAAGCTCGCCCGCAAGCTCGCCTACAGAAAGGGTGAGACCAAACGCGTCACGATTCTCTCGTGCGAAGGCAGTTTTCACGGCCGCACTCTCGGGGCGCTCGCAGCGACGGCGAACCCGCACTACAAGGAAGGGTTCGAACCGCTCCCGGGCGGCTTCACGACGACGCCGTTCAACGACATCGCGGCGCTCGAGCGCGCGATCGACGAGACCGTCGCGGCCTTCATCGTCGAGCCCGTGCAGGGCGAAAGCGGCGTGAAGCCGGCCGACCGTGAATTCCTCGCCGCGGCGCGGCGCCTGTGCGACCGCCACGGTGCGCTCTTGATGTTCGACGAGATCCAATGCGGGATGGGCCGGCTCGGAACGCTGTTCGCGTTTCAAACCTTCGACGTGCGCCCGGACGTCGTGACGATTGCGAAATCTCTCGCGAACGGTTTGCCGATCGGCGCGATGCTCGTCGACGCCGTCGCTTCGAAGGCTCTGCAACCCGGCGATCACGGCTCGACCTTCGGCGGTTCGCCCGTCCCATGTGCGGCAGCGCTCGCGCATTTGAACGTTCGTGGGACGCTGGATCTCGACCGGCACGTCGCGGAGGTGGGCGAGCTGCTACGCGCAGGGCTCTTTGCGCTGCACGAGCGCCGCTCGGATCTCTTCGCCCCGCCACGCGGCGCCGGCCTCATGCTCGGTTTACCGGTGCGCGAGCCGAATTCGGCAAAAACGATCGTCGAACGCGCCCGCGTCGAGCAACGACTGCTCTTGAACGCGGCGGGCGAGAATACGCTGCGTTTCGTTCCGCCGCTGGTAATCAGGGCGGACCAAATCACCGATGCGCTGCAGCGCCTGGACGCAACCGTGGGATATTGACCGTCACGCCGACCGAAGCATCGATTGAAAACGTTTGCATCGCGGTCCCGACGTTCCGCCGCGAAACGCTTCTGGGAAGCCTGATCGATGCGTTGGCTGTCGAGATCGGAGGCGCAGGACAGCCACGGGTCGATGTGACGATCGTCGACAACGACCCGCACGCAAGCGCGCGCGCCCTCGTGCTCGGCCGGCGCGAGCGGTTTCCCGTCAGCCTCCACTACGCGCTCGTACCCGAACCCGGTCTATCGGTCGTCCGAAATTTTGCGCTGCAGTTTGCGCTGTCCCGCGGCTTCGACACCCTCATCATGATCGACGACGACGCCAGACCCGACCCCGGCTGGCTTGCCGAACTGCTCCGCGTTGCGCGAGAGACCGGCGCGGACGCCGTCGAGGGAGTCGCGCTCGCCGCGTTCGCGGTTCCACCTCCGGACTGGATCGTGGAGACTCGTTTCTTCGAACCCGCGCCGATAGCCGATCGAGCACGGCTCGAGGAATTCTCGACCGCCAACGTCCTGATTCGCACCGCAGCCGCCGAACGCTACCATTTGGCCTTCGATCGGATACTGAACCTTACCGGCGGTGAGGATCAACTGTTTTCGAGACAGCTCATCGCGCGCGGCGGACGCGTCGTGCGGGCCGCGCACGCGACCGTCCGCGAGACCGTTCCACCCAACCGCGCGACACTGCGCTACCTTCTTATGCGCAACATGCGTTACGGCAACTGCTGGGTAATCGGCAACGCGGGAGTCGTGCGGCCCGGTCCGCGACGCGTCGCGTACCACCTCAAAGACGCAGCCACGGCGCTCGTCGGAGGGCTGTTCGCTTTACCGGCGCTAACCGCTCGGCACGGTCGCGGCGGAGCCGCCCGCGCTGCGTTCAGGATGGCTCGAGGCATCGGCGTGTTGCTCGGAATCTCCGGCGTCAAGATTCTCGAATACGCCCGGCAGAACGAGCCTTCCGCGGCCGCGCCGCCCGCGCTAGACCTCGACCCGCGCGCTCGCGACTAGCGCGCAGCGCCGAACCCATGTCAGGGTACACAAAGTAACGCAAAGCGCCCTCTTGTCATGCTGAGCGCAGGCGCGAAGCGCCGGAGTCGAAGTACCGCCGGGATCCCCGCCATACCCCGTTGGCGCTTCGACAAGCTCAGCGTGACAAAGCTAGTGCTTCCAATTTCAGCGACAAAGCTAGTGCTTTCAATTTCAGCGACAGAGCTGACGTTTTCATTTCAGCGACCCCGTTAGATTCGCTGCGGGTTGACGCACGGCGTGCGGGGATCGTTGAAGAGTACGGCGAGGCCGCAGGGGGAAGCGAACATCCCGCGCGCGTCGTGATCGACGCCGGCGACTTCGGCTAGGGATTGGGCCGTTCCCGATGGATGGCGAAGCTTCAGATAGCGGACGTACGCTTCGCCGCGCGCGAGCCGGTAGGGGCCTTCGGCTTCGCCGGAACACGACTTGTCGAGAACCGGATGGTTCGGATCGATGTCGAGCAGTCCCAGTAGGTACGTCACGTTGCGCGTCGCGAAGCGCTCTTCCAACTCAGACCAGCTTCCGGTCACGTACGGAGGTGGATCCTCGACACCATATTTCCAGTGATTGTATTGCGGACACGCTGCCACGTCGAACGACGCGAAGCCGTCACCGTGCGGGCGTTCGCCGTCGAAATAGAGATACGAACTCGGGTTGGCGACGACAAACCGCACGGCGACCGGACCCGACGTAACCGCGTCAGGAGCACGGCCCACGACAGCATAGCGTTGCACCATCTGCCCACCCGCAGAATGTCCGGCGACAACGATTTCGCGAAGCGCCGGAAAGCGCGTGCGGTCGGCAAGACGCAGCAGGATCGCGTCGAGCGCGGAATACGCGCTCAGGGGTGCTGGGCCGGCCGCGGGATACCCGTCGTTCCAGGTCTGCGGCGTCCAGCGCAACGTTCCGGCCGGGAGACCGTGTGCGGTCACGTCGATCTGCGCGAGAAACTGCGGCGTGATCAGAAGCGTGTTTACTCCGGCGGCTTGGGCCGCAGCAAGAACGGCTTCTCCGGTTCGCTCGTACTCATCGGCATTGCGCAACAAACCGTGGATCACGATGAGTGCGCGCGTGGCCTGCGCGTTTCCATCGAGCGAACCCGTACCGAAGTAGCGCAGCGTCCCGCTGCCCTCGGGCCCGGTCACGAGAAACTGCTTGTCCCCAACCGCCTTGACCGGCTTGTCCTGGCTGACGTCCTCTTGCTGCGCGCAAAGCGGGGCTGCCAAGAACGCCAGCAATCCGGCCAGTGCCCCGGCGCAGAGACGGACGGCAAACGAACCCTTCACCGTCAGATCCGTTCGCCCAGGAATTCCCGCAATTGCGCGGCGTCGACGCGGTCTTGCAGCATCGAGTCGCGATGGCGGACGGTGACGCTTCCGTCGTCGAGGGTCTGGTAGTCGATCATAATGCAGAACGGCGTACCGATCTCGTCCTGCCGGCGGTATAACTGACCGACGTTTCCCTCGTCGTATAGCGTGCGCGCGTGAGGCCGCAGGCCGCGCTCGATCGCACGAGCCCGTTCGACGAGCTCCGGCTTGTTACGCGCGAGCGGAAACACGCCGGCCTGAATCGGCGCGATTTTCGGATGAAAGCGTAATACGGTGCGGCTGCTCTCTTTGCCGCTCTCCGCGTCGGTGATGGCCTCGACCTGGTAAGCATCGACAAGCATCGTCAACGTCGTGCGGTCCATCCCCGCCGAGCTTTCGATCAAAATCGGCGTATATTTCGTCTTGGTCGCCTCGTCGAAATACGTCAAATCCTTTCCGGAGAGCGCCATGTGTGCGTCGAGATCGTACGTCCCGCGGTGCGCGATCGACTCGAGCTCGCCCCAGCCCCACGGAAAAAGGTACTCGACGTCGGTCCCGGCCTTCGCGTAGTGCGGGCGTTCCTCGGGCTGCAGTTCGTAAAATCGCAGCCGCTCTTCCCGTACGCCGTAGTCGCTATACCACTTCTTGCGCGCGGCGACCCACTCTTCGTAGCACGCGAGATCCTTGCCGTCGTTCGGAACGAAGTACTCGAGCTCGGCTTGTTCGAATTCGCGCGTCCGGAAGGTGAAGTTGCCCGGGGTGATCTCGTTGCGAAAGGATTTCCCGATCTGAGCGATACCGAAAGGCGGCTTCTTCCGCGCGCTCTGATAGATGTTCTTGAAGTTGACGAAAATGCCCTGAGCCGTCTCGGGCCGCAAGTACGTACGCGACGCCGAATCCTCCATCGGCCCGATGCTCGTCTGCATCATCAGATTGAAGTCCCGCGGCTCCGTCAACGTCTCGCGCATCCCACAGTCCGGGCATTTTTCGAGCGACGGCAGATGATCGGCGCGAAACCGGTGCTTACAATTCTTGCAGTCGACCATTTTGTCGTGAAACGCCGCGACGTGCCCCGAGGCAATCCAGGTACTTGGATGCATGATGATCGCAGAATCGAAGGCGACGACGTCGTCGCGCAGCTCGACCATCTCCCGCCACCAGGCATTCTTGACGTTACGCTTGAGGATCGCGCCGAGCGGACCGTAGTCGAAAAAACCCCCAATGCCGCCATAGATCTCGCTCGATTGAAAGATAAAGCCGCGCCGCTTCGCGAGCGCGCTAATCTCGTCCATCGATACTCGTGGTTGCAACTCGTTCGTCATTGCGGCCGGATTAGGCGAGCGGGCTTAGCTCGCCTTTGCGCGCGGTTGCGTTTGGGCGCGGAGTTGGCCGCAGGCGGCTGCGATGTCGCGACCCATCGGCGTGCGAACCGTCGTCGCTACGCCGGCCGCGTCGAGGATTTTCTGAAATGCGCGGATGCGCGTTTCGGCCGTGCCGCGGAGGGGCGCGTCCGGGGTGGCGTTGTACGGGATCAAGTTCACGTGGTAGAGGTGTCCGCGCATCAGCTTGACGAGCGCCCGTGCCGACGCGTCGTCATCGTTGACACCCTCGAGCATGACGTATTCAAAGAAGATCTTTCGCTTCGTTTTCGCGGCGTAACGCGCGCACGCGTCCATCAGATCGGTAACGGGATAGCGCCGGTTCACGGGCATGATCGCCGAGCGCTGCTCGTCGGTCGGAGCGTGCAGCGAAATTGCGAGGTTGACCTGCACGCCTTCGTCACCGAATGCGTCGATCTGCGGAACCAGGCCGACCGTCGAAATGGTAATGTGCCGATGTCCGAGCCCAAAGCCCTCAGGATCGTTGAGCAGCCGGACCGCATCCATGACGGCAGCGTAGTTCGCGAACGGCTCGCCTTGGCCCATGAAGACGACGTTGGTGATTTTCTTGCCGCGCGTCGCAAGCTCGCGCGCGAAGAAGCGCGCCTGATCGAAGATCTCGACGGCGCTGAGGTTGCGCGTGTAGCCGGCCTGCCCCGTCGAACAGAACGCGCACGCGTAGGCGCAACCGGCTTGGCTCGAGATGCAGACCGTCGTCCGGTTCCCCCAGTGTTCCATCAGCACGGCCTCGACTTCGTTTCCGTCGTGTAAGCGAAACAAGCCCTTCGAGGTCTGGCCGTCGTTCGAACGCTGGATCGTTACCGGCGCTATCGATTCCAAGCGCAAGCCTTCGGCCGAAAGGGTCTCGCGCAACGCCAGCGGCAGAACGGTAATCGCATCGAGGTTCGGCGCCAGCTCTTTGGTCGCGGCGCGATAGAGCTGATCGAGGCGGTACGGCTTCAGCTCGTGGGCGAGCGCAAACGCCTCCGGACTCTCGTAGCCGGCCGTGCGAACTTTCTCCTCGAACCAAATCTCTCGCGCGCGGGACACAGCTCTAGAAGTATAGCACGCGGGACTCGACGCGGGCTGCGACCGTCGTCAGTTCTCGAAAAGCGACGGCTGGACCACATCCGCCGGCGGGGCCGGCGGCGGCGCCGCGTCGAGCTTCGCGCGCAGCGCCTGCAGATCGGCCCACACGAGGCGCTTGGTCGCATTCAGTTCGCCGCCGGTCATTCGAAGAATGTAGGCGGGGTGGAAGGTCGCCATCAGCGGAATCCCGCTCGGCCCTTCAAACCACTGACCGCGTTGCCTCGTAATCGAAAACTTCGGGCCGAGGAACGATTTGGCCGACGGCGCGCCGAGGCACAGGATGACCCGCGGGCGGATAATCTCGATCTGTTCGTCGAGATAGGGGCGGCAGTTCTCCATCTCGTCGGGGAGAGGCGCGCGGTTACGCAGGCGCACGCCGTCGTCGAACGTCGGACGGCATTTCACCGTATTGCAGATGAAAACGTCCTCGCGCTGCAAGCCGATTGCGAGCAGCATCTTGTCGAGCAGCACGCCGGCGCGGCCGACGAACGGCCGCCCAAGCTCGTCTTCGGTTTCACCGGGGCCCTCGCCGATGACCATCACGCCGGCGCACGGATCCCCTTCGCCGTACACGCTATGCCGGCGCGTCGACCCGATCTCACACCTCCGGCACCGGTCGACCGTCGCGGCCGCGTTCGCCAACAATTGCTCGCGCCGCGCGCGCTCGGCGACGCTCATCGCGGCGACGGTTCGAGCGTGACGGCTTCACCGAACGCGACGACGCGGGTCGAGCCATCGCTCTCTTCGCTCGCCTCGAAGTTGAGGCCCACGATGCCGTTCGCGCCGAGGGTCGACGCTTGCGCGAGTAGGCGCGCGAGTGCTTCGCCGCGCGCCCGGTCGGCGTCGGTGAGGTAGTCCGCGGGACCGAGGCCGATCAACGTTCCGATCGAACGGAACGTCGCGCGCAGCAGATTGTGCGGAAGGTACGCCTCCCCGCGCACGATGCCGAACGAACGGGCGACTCTAAAGCCGTCGAGCCGCTCGAAGGTGACGACCGCTTCGGGCACTACCACGCGGCACTCACCTTCCGGAGAACGCCCGGCGCACGACCGCCGCGCCCCCGAACAGCACCGCCGCATACACCACGTACCGGCCGACGAGCGCGGCGACGAGCGCCGCATACCATATCGGCCCGTGGTGCTTGAGCCAATACTTGCGGCGCGACGTCTGTTTGCGCTTTTCCACGTTGTACTGTCCGCGCGCGCTGCCCATGCCCTCGTGCACCGCTTCGCTTGCGGGGACATACCACGTTTCGAACCCCGCTTGGGCCGCTCGTTTGGCAAAATCGACTTCCTCGTGATAGAGAAAGAAGCGCTCGTCGAAAGGACCGATCTCC
Organism: Vulcanimicrobiota bacterium; assembly: GCA_003158195.1. Classification (GTDB taxonomy): domain Bacteria; phylum Vulcanimicrobiota; class Vulcanimicrobiia; order Vulcanimicrobiales; family Vulcanimicrobiaceae; genus Palsibacter; species Palsibacter borealis. Next base: position 7,273 of record PMHP01000181.1, read on the forward strand.
TCGAGAAGGCGCCGTCGAATGCAGAGGGCGGCACCGATCGCGAGATCGACGCGGCGCTCGCACGAATGCCCCCAGGCGCGCAGCGTTTGACCGTTCGCAAACCGGCGGAACACCGGCCATTCGCCCCAAGCGCTCGAGCGCAGAAACGCGCCCGTCCAGGTGTCGAACTCGCCGCACGATTCCTGAATCGTGCCGTCGTAGTTGTAGATCCGCGAGCCCGCAATGCCGCAGCGCGGGTGGGCCGTCATGAAGCGCACCACCTGCTCGAGGGCTCCCGATCGCAGCTCGGCGTCCGGATTCAGGAGAAAGACGTAGGGCGAACGCGTCGCCGCGAACGCGCGGTTACACGCGGCGGCGAAGCCGAGGTTCGCGCCGTTCTCGAGTATCCTCACGCGCTCTCCATAGCGTTCCCTGAGAAACGCGCGGCTGCCGTCGGTCGAGCCGTTGTCGGAGACGACGACCTCGGCGAACCCGCCGTCGTGAGCGACCTCGGGCAGCGCGAACACCGAGTCGAGCGCGGTCGCGATCTTCTCCTTGTCGTTCCAGCACACGACGACGACGTCGACGACGGCCACGCGCTCTAGCTCGCCGGTTCGAGCCGGCGCCGTTGCTGCAGGTACGGCCAGACGAACGGGTCGATTTCGCCGTCGAGCACGCCGGAAACGTTTCCGACCTCGACGCCGGTGCGATGGTCCTTCACCAGGGTGTATGGTTGGAGCACGTAGGAGCGAATCTGTGACCCCCATTCGTTCGCGCGGCGCTCGCCGCGGAGCTCCGCGAGCTTCGCCTCGCGCTCTTCGATCGCNNAGCTGCGAGCGCAGCATCGTCATCGCGAGTTCGCGGTTCTGCATTTGCGAGCGCTCCTGCTGCGACGCGGCGATCAGCCCTGTCGGAACGTGCGTGATGCGAATCGCGGATTCGGTCTTGTTGACGTATTGACCGCCTGCCCCGCCGGACTTATAGGTTTCGATGCGCAGGTCTTCGGGTTTGATCTCGATATCGATCTTCTCGTCGGTCGCGATCTCGGGGACGACTTCGACCGACGCGAACGACGTGTGGCGGCGGTGCTGCTGATCGAAGGGCGAGATGCGGACCAAACGGTGCACGCCGCGCTCGCCTTCGAGCAGTCCGTACACGTTCTTGCCGCGCACGAAGAACGTAATCGACTTCAGGCCGGCCTCTTCAGCCGGCGACTCCTCGACGATCACTGCGGAGAACCCCTTGCGCTCCGCCCAGCGTACGTACATCCGCGCGAGCATCTGGGTCCAGTCGGCTGCATCGATCCCGCCGGCGCCGGCGTGGATCGAGATGATTGCATTGTGATCGTCGTACTCGCGGTCGAAGGTCGCGGCCATCTCGAGCCGCTCGATTCGTTCCTGTGCCGGAGCGAGTAGCGAATCGACCTCGGCGGCGGCACCCTCTTCGTCACCTAGCACCTCGGCCGTTTCGCGAGCGTCCGCGAGCTGCTGTGAAACCTCTGCAATTTCGCCCGTTTCCTCGCGCAGATCCGCCAGTTGTTTCATGACCTTTTGCGCGGCTTCGGCATCGTTCCAAAACGCTTCGTCGCGGGTGCGCCGGTCGAGCTCGGCTACCGCCCGGCCTTTGCGCTCGTAGTCAAAGACGCTCCTTGAGCGTGCGCAGGCGGTCTTCGAGACGGGCGATCGAGGTGAGCTGGGAATCACTCATTACCCGGGACTTCTGGACCAAGGAGCCCCGCTCCCTAGGTTCGTAGGCTCCCGAGTGACCGGCCCTGTATGGGCGGCGCGTCTTGGCCTTGTGCTGCTTCTCATGAGCACGGGCAATTTTGACGCTTCGCAAGCGACGACTGTCCCCAATACCGCGCGACCCGCAGCCATCGTGCGGCACCCGCGCGCTCCGACTTCAGCGTTCCTTCCGACCAGCATCCCCAACCTGGCGGCCTGGTACGACGCCGCCGATCCATGGACGCTGTCGCTCGCCGGCTTGGCGGTAACGGCTTGGCAGGATCGCAGCGGAAACGGCAACGTTCTCGCGCAGACCGCGGCGGCGGCCCTCCCCGAGTACGGAACCGGGATCGATCGCCAAGGCAGCGTCTACTTCGGAGGCGGCAGTTTCCTGTCGACCAACAACCTGGCGTTTTCGAACGCGCTCTTCAACGAGTCGAGCGTATTCGTCGTAACCAATCAGAGCGCGGCCGCGACCAGCGGCTCCGTGCTCTGGAGCGGCGCGTATCCGAACGATCCGAGTTACAGTCTCCAGCTCTCGAACGGCAGCGTAACCGACTTTGATTTCGGCAACAGCACGAGCGGGCGCCTGGGCGCGAACGATTTGGCCTCCGGGCCTGCGGTGTGGACGGCGGCCGGGTCCGTTTCGCAAAGCACGCAGCTGCTGCGCAAAAACGGGAACACGCTTGCGACCTCGAGCGGCCCGGGCGCGAGCACGAGCGGCTCCTTCCCGCTCGTTGTCGGCGCAGCGAGCGGCGGCGCGCTGCCGTTCAGCGGGGCGGTCGCGGAAGTTCTCGTCTACAACCGGTTCCTAACCGCCGCCGAGCAGGCGACGGCCGAGGGATACCTCGCCTGCAAGTGGGGCTTGCAGAATCGCCTGCCGGGAAATCACCCGTATCGCTACACGTGCCCGCAAGGGGGAAGTCCGGGCACCATTCCGCTCGCGCCGCTGCCGGCGGGCGCGCTCGTCAACCCGCCCGAGTTGCGCAGCAAAAACGGAAAGCTCGTTTTCAACGTGATCGCGTCGCAGAACGCAAGCACGGGCTACCCGCAATTGGTGTACAACGGCTCGCCCGTCCCGCCGACCCTGCGGTTGCTCCCGGGCGATACGCTCATCGTCAACCTGACGAATAACTTGCCGGTGCCGCCGGCAAATGCGGGCTATTTTAACGACACGAATCTGCACTATCACGGCTTGCAGGTCAGCCCGAATGCGCCCGGCGACGATTCGATCGACATGCTCGCGATGCCGGGACAGTCGCTCAACTACGTCGTGCAGATTCCGCTCAACCACCCGCCGGGGTTGTACTGGTATCACTCGCACGCGCACGGCGAAGCGCAGCGCCAGAATCTCGCGGGGATGTCCGGCGCCATCATCATCGACGGGATCGCGCAGTACGTTCCGCAGGTCACAAGTCTTCCCGAGCGCATCTTGATCGCGCGCGAAGCCGAACCGGCCGGCGTCGCGTTGCCCGCGGCCGACAAGAAGCAGATCGCCGCGATGCGCTGGGCGATGGCACATTCGCGGCGCCGGGGAATGCGCGACATGTCGATGGATTCGATGTCGATGAGCCTGCCGGAGGCACGCAGCGCGACCACCCGCGGACGCCCGCACAACCCCTACGTCATCGTCGATGCCAACTATCGGCGCTTCAAGCGGCCGCTCGTCGCCGACACGCATTGCACCGGCCCTGAAACCGCACCGACGATCTGGACGCTCAACGGCGCGGTCCAGCCGTCGATCGGCATTCGTCCCGGCGAGCAGCAATTCTGGCGCTTGATCAACGCCGGCTCCAACTCGTACCTCGACGTCTCGATCGACAACGCGCAGATGAAGATCATCGCGCTCGACGGCATTCCGCTCTCGAGCGGGGTCAACGCGCCCTCCTCGCTGACCGTCAGCGACTACGTGCTCGCGCCCGCGAGCCGCGTCGACTTCATCGTGACCGGTCCGCCCGCGGGCACGACGTCGTATCTGCGAACACTCTGCTTCGACGCGGGCTCGGCCGGCCCGGCGATGCCCGCGGCCGTGCTCGCGTCGCTCAATCCGACGTCGTCCCCGAGCGACCAGGTTCGCTACGAGCAGCAGCGCGTCTCACGCAAGGCGATACGTTACCGCTTTCACCGGGTGCGTGACATCGTGACGCAGCCGATAGCGGCCACGCAAACCGTTTACTACAGCGATCAGAATACGATCAACGGGGTCGCCTACGATCCGAGCGCGGCACCGATGTTCTACGCACAGACCGGAACGGTCCAGCAATGGACGATCATCAACAACTCGTTCCAAGTCCACACGTTCCACATGCACCAGATCCATTTCGTCATTCAGTCAGTCAACGGGGTGGCGCCGGCGCAACAGTTCGTGCTCGACAACGTCAATGTGCCCTCGGCAACCGCTAACGGACCGGGAGTCGTCGTGCTCCTACTCGACTTCACGGACCCCGTCGTCGTCGGTACGTTTCTCGTCCATTGCCACATCCTCTCGCACGAGGACGGCGGGATGATGGCGAAGATCCGCGTCGGAACCGCGCCGCCGCTGAGCACGAGCTCGTCTCAAGTCACGTTTACGTCACCCTCGGCTCCAGCGCAAAACGTAACGATTTCCGGCGGGCAGGCGCCGTACAGCGTGTCGGGCTGCGCGGGCGTCGCGAACGGCTCGATCGCGGGGTCGACCTTGACGATCTCGCCGACCGGCGGGGGAAGCTGCACGATGATCGTCGAGGACTCGACCGGACTGACGGCGACCGTCTCGGTAACGGTTCAGGCACCGGCCGCAATCTCGCTCTCGCCGACGACCGTCGGCTTTGCGAATCCCGCGGCGACGCCCGCCGCGGTAACGATCTCCGGCGGTCTTGCACCGTTTGCCGCGAGCGGCTGCTCCGGCGTCGCGTCGGCGTCGATCTCAGGCAGCACGCTGACGGTTAGCCCGGTGGCGGCCGGCTCGTGCACGCTTGGCATCACCGACTCCGAATCGCCTGCGGAATCCGCAACGTTGCCGGTCTCGGTGAACGCCTACGCGAGCGGCAACCCGGGGGACAACATCACCTTCCATCAAAACGCGATGCGAACGGGATGGTATCAGGCCGAAACGATTCTCAACGCTACGAACGTCGGGAGTTCCAGCTTCGCGAAAGTGGCGACCCTGCGCGCGCCGTCAGGGATGCCGGCCTTCGGCAAGGTCTACGCGCAGCCGCTCTACGTGACGAGCGAGCGCACCTCGGATGGCAACCTGCATAACCTCGTGATCGTCGCGACCGCGACCGATCAAGTCTACGCGTTCGACGATGCGAGCGACTCCGTCGTTTGGGAGACCAACTTCACGAACCCGGGTGCCGGTATCACACAGCAGAGCTCGACGGCGACTGGCTGTAACGACGTCAATCCCGACGTAGGCATCACCGGAACGCCGGTCATCGACCGGACGCTGGACCGGCTGTACGTCGTCGTTCCGACGTTGGAAAACGGCACGTACCACCAGCGCTTGCACGCGCTCGCCTTGTCGAACGGTGTGGACGCGGTCTCACCGGTTGAGGTAACCGGGACCCTCGCGATGAGCGGCGGCGGGACGGCGACGACAGATCCGAGGTGGAATTTCAACCGAGGCGCGCTGCTCGAGGCCAATGGCACGATCTACGTTCCGCTCGGCTCGCACTGCGACTACCAGTCAAGTACGACCCACGGCTGGATTCTCGCGTTCAACGCGACGTCGCTGCAGCCGGCCGGGAACTTGCTCGACGTCACCAATCAAAACGTCAATTCGGTCTTCCTTGGCTCGGTATGGATGAGCGGCTTCGGGCCGGCAGCCGACGCGCAGGGCAATGTCTATTTCGCGAGCGGCAACGGACCGGTCAACGGGACGACGAATTTCGGGATGTCGGACGTCGAGGTTCCGGGAAGTCTCAACCTTGCGTCGGCGCAGTTTTTTAGCCCGCACGGCGCGCCCGCCGACTCGAACCAAGACGACGATCTCGCCGCCGGCGGCGTGCTCATCTTCCCGAATTTCTCCGGAACCTATCCTCATTTGCTGATCCAGGGCGGAAAGTGCGGCGCGGGCAGCTCGAACGGCGGCACCCAGGGCTGTCAAAAATACATCCTCAACCGGGATGCGATGGGTGGAATCACGAGCGGCGACACCGGACCCCTTTGGCACGCAGACACGGGGGGCGGGTTGTTCGGTGGGCCGGCCTTCTTCCAGGATACGAACGGCAATTCGTACGTTGTGTTCGGGACCGGATACCCGCTAACCACGTACCTCCTGAGCCTGTCGCCCATTTCGCTTTCAGCGTACGCCTCGGCGAACGTCAGCTGCCTCGAGTGCCGCGACTCGGGTTCTCAACCGATCGTTTCGTCGCAGGGTACGAACGCCGGAACGGCGGTGGTTTGGGCCCTTCAGACTCCCGGAGGCGGCGGCGGCACGATCTCGCTCTTTGCCTTCAACGCGCTCACGATGAGCGTACTCTACTCGGCACCCGCGGGCAACTGGACGATCGGACCGAACTCGAGTTACATCGGAGGCGCGCTTATTTCTCCGCTCGTTGCAAATGGCAAAGTCTACGTCCCGACGGACGGCAGCGTCGCGGTATTCGGACTTCAGTAATGAGAGGTGAGGCGATGATCGCTCTTCTAATCGCAGCCACGGTTGCGGCGGGGTCGCAGGCCGTCGCGCAGACAACAATTCGCCGGCCCGCGCCGGTTGCCGTCCCCGTTCGACCGAACACGAACACGCCGCCCAATACGCGCCTGCCGCAGCACTTCGTTTCGGGCGCGATTGTCAAGATAAACGGCCGGCTGCTGCTCGTGCAGCTTCGGGATCGCCGCCTCGTGCGCGTCGACGCGACGAGCCCACTTGCCACCGGGCGCTATTCCGCGCCGCTCTTCATCGGCAAGTTCGTAATCGTCGAGGGCAGTTACGCGGCCGACGGCACGCTGCTGGCAACGACGATCACACGCCTCCCGCGGCTCGACAGTTCCACGCCCGCAGATCGTTAGAACCGGGAGGCCCGCGCCGGATGTCCTGGAAGATTGGCGCATGGTAAAAGTAAGCGTTTTCTATCCCTCTGACGGCGGCGAAACGTTCGACATGGAGTACTACCGAACCAAGCACATGCCGATGGTACAGCGCCTCTGCGGTAGCGCGTGCAAGGGAATCGCGGCCGAAGGCGGCATCAGCGGCGGTGCGCCCGGCAGTAAACCGCCATTTACCGCTGCGGGCCATTTGCTCTTCGACTCAGCCGAAGCATTCGCGGCGGCCTTTACCCCGCACGCTGACGAGATCATGGGCGACATCCCGAACTACACGAAGATCCAGCCGATCATCCAGATCGCCGAAGTCACGCTGTAGCCGAAGTCAGCTTTCGGCGGCCGTCTTTGCCCGGTAGCGCTTGAGTTGTGCCGGGTTGTCATACGTTATGCCCGTGGGCGTCAATGCGATGCGGACGCGGTCGCGGTGCTTTGCCGCGTCGATGAGGATACCGAGCGTCATGTCCGGGTCGCCGAGCACGCCTTGCAAGTCGTCGACGTACAGCTTGGTCTCTTGTCCGCGCATCGCGATCGTCACGACGTCGACGTCGATTCCGACGACGTCGCCGATGATTACCGTTGGGGCGGTAAAAACTTTGTCGGTTCCACCGTCGCGATAGTGCAGCGCCGGCAGCGTCACGTTAGTGGCTGTACTCCGGCGTGAGTTGCTGCTTCAGTGATTGCGCCGGTGCGGCTTGCTCCAGTTGCTGCGTCACGCCGGGCGCGTTCTTGGCCGCCAGCTCGGCAGCGGAGAAGCGGTCGGCTGCAGCCTTGTCGATCGGATTGCCGTCGATTTTCAGATCGGCGACCAACCGATCGGGGTGATCGGGATCGGCCAGCGACGCGATTCCGTGGCCCGAGACCCACGCAGCACTGCCTTGCCCGCCGGCAAGGACGACGACTTCGTTCTTGCTCTCCCGGCCCTCGATCGCTCTCCCGTCCGCGGCGTGAATCAAGCCTCCGTAGACGTCTCGGTTGAGCGGATCCTGTTTATTAATGACTTGAATGTTGATGCTGTCGGGATGTTTTTCATCGACGCCATGCTCGGCGAGCACGTTCGAACTGACGGGCGCCGGGTTGAACCCGATGCACACGACCGGCTGGGCCGCGTGACCGCCGGTCGCATGCGACGCAACGGCCGCCGCGGTCTTCGCCTCCCCGCCACCGAGCGAGTGACCCGTGACGATCGCGCCCGGAGGCATGTGCTCGCCGATCGTCGCCGCAGCTTCGTACTTCTCGGTCTTCATGTCGAGAGCGTTGCCGATGTCGGGCAAGACATCGGCTGCTTTATGGGTACCGGCAAACGTCACAAAATGCTGTCCGGAAGGCGAAACGATCTCGAAGCATTCCGCGGTTTTCATCGCCTTGCCCATCGCGCTGTCGGGCGGATACTTCACCTCGCCCCAGCCCTCGGGCGGCTTCCCGCCTTTGGTTAGCGTGTATGCCGCGCCCGCGGCGACGAAGGCATCGTCGAGCAGATGCCTGCCCGGGGTCTGCGCAACCGGCGCAGCCGGCGGATCGTTGGGCAGCAACGCATTCTTTGTGTCGTGGACCGCGTCGCGGACCGCCTCGGGAGTCGTTTTCTCGAACGTCGCGACCTTTAGCGCTTGGTCTGCGACCTCTTTTGCCTCGAACTTGACGGCATCTTTGAGGTCGTGTACTGCCTCCTGCGAGGCGGCCTTGATCTGCCTGTAAGCATGCTCGCCCTGATCGATTGTTTTTTCGGCGTATGCCTTCGCTTCATGTGCGGTCTCGCGCACCGCTTTGGCGCCGGATTCGACAGCCTTTTCGGCACGATCGATCTTGTCGCGCGCGAAGTCCTTAGCTTCGTGTTCTTTGGTGTCGACGTACTTCTTGGCCGCATCGACCTCTTCGCCGGCGGTTTTCGTCACGGCATCCGCGGTCTTGGCGACGTCGGCGCGCACGTCTTTTGCGGTCTCGACGACGGTCTGCTCGACCTTGTGCGCGCCGCCGGATAGGTCGCCCCACGCCTTCTTCAGACTATCGCGCCAGCCGCCGCCCTCAGCCATCGAGGTCGCGCTTCGGGCTTCGAGACCCGCCCTCCCACGCTTCGCGCGCTTTCCATNNCGACAAGCTCAGCGTGACAAAGGTGGTACTTTCCGTTCAGCGAAGCGCCGCGTGCCGAAGCGTTCTAGCTTTTCGGCGTTGCCCTATGCCCCCGCGTTTACTGCGCCGTGGCAGCGTTTGTATTTTTTGCCGGAGCCGCAGGGGCAGGCTTCGTTTCGGCCGACTTTGGCTTCGGCTTTGCGTGGCTTGCGGGGCTCGGCTTCGTCGCGATTGGTGTGCAGCTCGCGTTTTTGGTCGGCGCCGGGGACCGGGCCGAGCAGTTTCTGCGCGTACGCCGGATCGAGCCGCGCGGACTGCGGCGGCGCGGGAGCGAGCGATCCGTCGGGGACCGGCTCGAAGCCGTGCGGCGTACCGTTGCCGGCCGGCGTGGCCGGGCTTAGCGGTACGGCTGGACCGCCCTGCGGGCCGGCGACGCCGCCGGGCGGAGCTTCGTCCGTTCGCTCGACGACGACGCGGAAGAACGATTTGATCGCTTCGTCGGCGATGTTGTTCTTGAGGTCTTCGAAGATCTCGTACGCTTCTTTTTCGTACTCGACGCGCGGGTCTTTCTGACCGATCTGGCGCAAGCCGATGCCCGTTTTGAGCGCGTCCATCACGTAGAGGTGGTCGACCCATAAGCGATCGATCACCGGCAACATGATGTACTGCGACTCGATCATCCGCGCGATCTCGGGCGTCAGTTCTTGTTCCTTCGCCTCGTAGGCCTCGACCGCAACCGCGTAGAGCCGCGCCTTCATTCCATCCTGATCGAGCTTCTCGAGCTCTTCGACGCCGATCTTCCCTTTGATCGGAAAGATCAGTTCGACTTCGGTCAGGATCTCTCCGAGGTCCCACTCCGAGGGGTGCACGTTGTCCGGCGCGTTCTGCTCGACGGCCTGATCGACCTTATCCGAGAGCGTCTGCAGCATGAAGTCGCGCATCGACTCGCCCTCGAGGATGCGGCGCCGCTCGCCGTAGATGACCTCGCGCTGCTTGTTCATGACGTCGTCGTACTCGAGAACCTGTTTGCGGATCTCGTAGTTGTAATTCTCGACCTTCGACTGCGCGCGCTCGAACGACCGCGAGATCAGCTTCGCCTCGATCGGCGTGTCGTCGGTGAACCCGACNNAGCTGGTTGTCGATGCGGCGTGACTCGTGGCGCTCCGTACCGATGATGTGCAGGCCGCCGTTCTCGGCGATCCCCTCTCCGAGCTTGATGTCGACGCCGCGGCCGGCCATGTTCGTCGCGATCGTTACGGCCGCGTGCTGGCCCGCGTCCTTGATGATCTCGGCCTCGCGCTCGTGGTACTTTGCGTTGAGGACTTCGCACTCGACGCCGCGCCGCCGGAGTATCCCGGCGAGCCGTTCGCTCTTTTCGATCGAACGCGTACCGACCAGCACCGGGCGGCCCTTCTCGTGCTCTTTGACGATCTCGTCGACAACCGCTTCGAACTTCGCGTTCTCGCTCTTGTAGACGATGTCGCCGAGATCCGTCCGCGCGACCGGCATGTTCGTCGGAATGACGACGACGTCGAGCCCGTAGATGTCGCGAAACTCGCGCTCTTCGGTCTTGGCGGTACCGGTCATTCCGGCGAGTTTCTTGTACAGCCGGAAATAATTCTGGAACGTGATCGTCGCGAGGGTTTGGTCCTCACTGCGAACCTTGAGGCCTTCCTTCGCCTCGATCGCTTGATGGATGCCCTCGGAGTAACGCCGTCCGTACATCAGCCGGCCGGTGAACTCGTCGACGATGATNNTTCTGAACGCCGAGCATCTTCTCGACCTTGGCGACGCCCTTCTCGGTAATCGGAACCGCGTGTGCCTTCTCGTCGACGGTGAAATCCTCGTCCTTCACCAGACGCGGCAGGATCTGCGCGAACTTGCCGTACAAATCGGTCGCGTCCTGACCCTGACCGCTGATGATCAGCGGGGTGCGCGCTTCGTCGATGAGGATCGAGTCGACTTCGTCGANNCATGTTGTCGCGCAGGTAGTCGAAACCAACTTCGTTGTTGGTGACGTAGGTGATGTCGGCGTTATAGGCCGCGCGGCGTTGTTCCGGCGGCAGGTCGTGCTGGATGACGCCGACCTCGAGTCCCAAGAACCGGTAAAGCGGACCCATCCATTCGGCGTCGCGCCGCGCCAGGTAATCGTTGACGGTGACGACGTGCACGCCGCGCCCGAGCAGCGCGTTCGCGTAGACGGCAAGGGTTGCGACCAGCGTCTTACCTTCGCCGGTCTTCATCTCGGCGACCTTACCCTCGTGAAGCACCTCGCCGCCCATGATCTGCACGTCGAAGTGGCGCATGTTCAGCACGCGCTTCCCCGCCTCACGGCAGACGGCAAAGACCTCGGGGAGCATGTCGTCGAGCGCTTCCCCCGCCGCCAGCCGCTCGCGAAACGCCGGCGTCTTGGCTGCCAGCTCCTCGTCGCTGAGCGCCGAAATCTCCGGCTCGAACGCATTGGTCGCGACTGCGGTCTTCCGCAGCCGCGCGACCTCGCGCTCGTTTCCATCGAAAATCGTCTTAAGAAAAGCCATCGTTACTACAACAGTTCGGGGAAATGGAGAGTTCCGCCTAGACGGGAACCGGTCCCGGCTCGCCGGGCGGGATGGCCGGCGCGAGGCGCAGGCCGACGAAGGGGAGGACGATGCTAAAGGTGCTCCCTTCGTTCTCGATCGAGCTCACCTCCAGGCGGCCACCGTGGACTTCGACGATCTTCTTCGTGATATACAGGCCGACACCGGAGCCGGCGATCCCTCGGGAGCGCGCGTTGGCACCGCGGCCGTAGCGGGCAAAAATCTTCTCGATGTCGGCGGACGGGATTCCGATTCCGCGGTCAGCGACCTCGATCCGTGCTTCGTAGTCGTCTTCTTTGATGCAGATGTCGACCCGGTCGCTCGAATACTTGAGTGCGTTGCCGATCACGTTGTCGATCACGTGGCGCAACCGCGCGCGGTCGAACGCGATCAGCACCGGCTCTTCCGGCGCTTCGACCACGACGCGACCGTCCCGGTCGAGCGGCCCGACCGCCCCGCGCACGAACTCCGCAAGATCTTCCGGCGCGCGACTGAGCGAAAAGCCCGCACTTTGCGTCGCCGCGAGCGTCAGCGCGTCTTCGCTGAGCCGGGCCAGACGCCGGGTCTGCTCGACGATCGTCCTCGCGCTGTGCTGCACCTCGGGATCGTCGACGTCGAACAGCAGCTCGGAAAAACCGGAAATCACCGTCAACGGCCCCTTGAAATCGTGCGCGAACATCGCCATCAAATCGTCTTTGAACGCGTTGCTTTCGGCCAGCGCCCGATTTGCATTCGTCGATTGCTCGTAAAGGTCGACGTTGCGGATCGCAAGCGCTGCAAGCGTCTTGAGGGTTTCGATCATGCGCAGGTCCGCGCGTTCGAACGCATGCGAGCGCGAGACGACCAGCAAGCCGTTGTGATCCAGGCTCGAGTTTTCGCCGGGAAGGCGCAGCCGGGTCACGATGAGCGGCGCGCTCCCGAATGCGGCCGCGAGCGCGCGCGAGATGTCGATCTCACCGAGCGGCACGCGATCGGGAGGTCCTAACTCGTGACGCGCGGCCGCGAACGCTATTCGGACGAGCGAGTCGCCGCGATGCGCGTAGATGCACGCGCGTTCGGCTAACGTCAAACGCAGCGCTAAACGGCAGAGCGACCCGGCGAGCGGCTCGAGTTCGGTAAATCCAAGGATCGTTCGCGCGGCTTCCGTGAGCGCCGCCCCTTCAGCGGCGTAACGTCGCAGCTGATCGAAGGCGAGCGCGTTCGCGAGCGCGAGCGCCACGTGGGCGGCGACGGCGCGCAAGTACTTGACGTCGTCTTCGGGTAAAGGCGCCGCCGCGCGCTCCAGAACGAAGAGGGCGCGCAACTGACCGTCGGAGGTAATCGCGACCAAGTCATCGTCGTCCCGGCGCATGACGACCCGCAACCGGAGCATTTCGAGATCGAGCTCTCCGGCGCCAATGGCCGGGCGGTCGCCCAGCGGTTCGCTTGAGACCACCGGACGAAACGTGTGGTCGCGATATTCGTAAGCAACGCAGGGCCGCCTGAAGTCGCGGCCAAGCCCACGCGCCACGATCGCGAGCACGTCGTGAGCCTCGCGCGCGTCGCGCAGGGCGAACATCGTCCGCTCGAGGCTTTCCGCCCGCCGGCGGCGCTCGACCGGGGTCCCGGTATCGTCGATCACGGTCGGAACGGTTCTTCTCCGCTCTTAGACCCGAAACTTCGCCGGGTGCAGAATCTGTGCGAGCGGGACCCGCGCGCGCAACGCGCCGACCGTGACGAACGAGAACCCGGCCGCCCGAAAGCGCGCGACCACCTCGGGCAACGCCTCGATCGTACTCAGGCGTCCGCTATGCAGAAGCACGATGTCGGGCGCCGTCGCGTTCGCCTCCATATGGGTCGCAATTGCTTGCGGCGTGATGACGCGCCAATCCCCGGGGTCGTCGTCCCAGAGGACCACGTCGTAACCGTCGCGCTGCGCTGCGCTAACCGTCGCCTCGGTGAACCGGCCGTGCGGCGGGCGCATCATCGTTCGGATCGCGGGATCCCGCGCGAAGCGGTCGAGCGTCCGGGCGGCGCGATCGAGTTCGCTCGTCACCTCAGCCGCGCTGAGCGCCTGGAAGTCGACCGGGTGCGTTTGCGTGTGATTTGCGATCTCGTTGCCGGCGCTCGCGATCCGCCGCACGAGCTGCGGAAAATGCTCGGCATCGTCACCGATCAAGAAAAATGTCGCCGGCACGTGGAGCTCGGCGAGCATGTCGAGCAACAGGGGCGTCTCCACCGGATACGGCCCATCGTCGAAGGTCAGCGCGAGCTGCGGCTTGTCNNCGTGCAGCAAGCGATCGATGCGCGCGGGTAAGCTGCCCGAAAGCAACCGATGTGCGTCGGCGTCGCGCGCCACGATCGGCGGGATGACCGGCCCGAGTGCGTGATGCACGAGGCGAAAGATGCCGTACCCCGCTGCCGCCAGAGCGAGCGCAACGAGCGCCGCGATCGCGCGCGGGCGCCTCACTTCAACGCGGATGCTTCGTTTTGCGGCGTCGCGGCGGCATAGTCGCGGCCGACGATAACCGTCACGTCGCTCGCAAACGCCGGGTTCGCGGCCGGATCGNNCGCCGCGCGGACGCGTTCGCCCGCCAGCGGCGTGGCCGTCGAATGCACGTGGATCTCGGTTGAGTCGTACGTGAACGAGTCGGCGTTCCCGACCGTTCCGACGAGGAACCCGCTCTTGCGGAGTTGCGCCGCTAGCTTGGCCCCCTGGCCGCGCACTCCCGAGCCGTTGCGAACGTCGACGTGAATGGTCGCCGGGTCGACCTTGGCGACCGCACTCGCATCCGTCGCGCCGCCGGGAAGCGGGCTCAAAAACATCTTCTTGACGAACGCGTTCTTCGCCGCATCGTCCGCGATAAGCACGTTCCCGCAGCACACGAGATTTTTGTCGGCGACGTACGGAACCTGCTGCGTGTCGATCTTCGAAAGGTCGACGTGCTGGAAGGCCCACGCCAAGCTCAGCATCTCCTGTTGCGACAAGTCCGTGTACACGTTACGGCGCAACACATCGATCAGCGCGTTAATGTGCATCAGGTCGTTCAGCCTGTCGTTCTTGAGCTTGGCGATCGTGATCTTGATGACTTGGTCTTGCCGTTTGATGCGGCACGGATCGCTGCATGCGTCGTGGCGGAAGCGGCTGTACGAGACCGCTTGCTCGCCGTTCATGTGATACTTCTTGCCGCCGATGAAATGAATGTGCAGGTGGCCCCAGCTGTCGTCGTAGTTCATCGTCTCATCGGGAACGACGTCGATCCCGCCGATCGCATCGATGAGGCTCTTCGTCGCGTCGATGCGCAACGTGACGTACCGGTCGAAACCGCTGATCCCGAGGAAGCTCGCGATCACCTTTTCCGAGTTGTGAGCGGCCGCTGCCGTGTTCCCGTTGTATCCGCCGTAGGCCGCATTGATCTTGTCTTCGTGCCCGTTCGGCATGACGACGTCGGTGTCGCGCGGTATCGACAGAATCGAGATCGATCCGCTTGGACTTGCATCGGTCGGAAGATTCAGGGCGACGGCCTTGATCGTGTCGGTGCGGGCGTTCGCCGAATACTCTTCGTCCTTGGTGTTGTAGTCATAGTCGATTCCCAGCAGCAGCAGCGAAACGCGATCCTTGTGAAATTCGCTTTGGGGCGACGGAATCACCGGAAAATCGTTCATCGCGGTCGTGAACACGTTGCGATGCTCGACGATCGACTGCACGGTCACGGCGCCGGCGACGAGCCCGCAGAGCAGCCCTACAGCGATCAGCAACCGCCCGAAGAACCGGCCCACGCTGAGATGCTTGCCCGGTTCCGGGGGCGCCATGTGTTTAGCCAAATTCTATGCTCCGCACGGCACGCCGGCTTGCACGCCGTAGAAATCGAACGCGGTTGACCCGGCAAGCGTGACCTCGGCGAACTCGCCGGGGCTCGCATCGCCCGTAAAATAGACCCCGCCGTCAACTCCCGGCGCTTCGCCCATCGAACGGCCCACCCATGCCTGCGAGCAACCGAGCGCTCCCCGCACCGGATCGCTCTTGCGCAGCGCGCGCCGCTCCTCGACGAGGACTCGTTCGACACGCCCAACCCGCTTCGCGCGCGCTCGCTCCGAGGCGCGCCGCTGCGCATCGCGCAGCCGCAGCAACCGCTCCCGCTTGGTCTTCGCCGGCACCTGAGCCTCGAGCTCTCCCGCCGGCGTCCCATCCTCGCGGCTATAGGTGAAAAACCCAACCCGATCGAGTTCTGCTCGCTCGATCCACTCTTCCAAGTACGCGACGTGCTCTTCGGTCTCGCCCGGAAAGCCCGCGATAAACGTCGAGCGCATCGTAATTCCCGGCACCCGCTCCCGAAACTCCGCCAGAATCTCCAAATAGCGTTCGCCGTTCGACGGCCGCCGCATCGCGCGCAAAACCTCGGGATGCGCGTGCTGCAACGGCATGTCCATATACTTGCAGACCTTCGGCAAGCGCGCCATCGCGTCGATCAATTCACGATCGATCGTCGCCGGATACAAATAGAGGAGCCGAATCCACTCGATCCCGTCGACCGCACTCAACTCTTCGAGCAACTGCGCCAGCCCCCCACGCCGCTCGCCGCGATCGCGCCCATACATCGAGGTATCCTGCGCGATCAAAATCAGCTCTCTGGTCCCAGCATCGGCAAGCGCACGCGCCTCTTTCAGTATCGACTCCCGGCTCCGGCTGCGAAACGCTCCGCGAAGTTTCGGAATGATGCAAAACGTGCACGGGTGATCGCAGCCTTCCGCCACTTTCAAATACGCCGTCGCCCGCGGCGTCGTCACGAGCCGCGGCAAAAAGTCATGCTCCGGCTCCGCCTCAAACCCAAGCCGTACCGGCCCAAGGCCCGCCCGCGCTTCATCGAGCACCTCAACGATCGAAGCATACGCACCGGTCCCCACAACCCCGTCGATCTCCGGAACGAGCGCCCGCAGCTCTTCCCCAAAGCGCTGCGACAAGCACCCCGCCACGATCAGCTGCTGCCCCGGCCGCTTTGCCGCCGCGTGAAGTAAAATCGTGTCGGTCGACTCCGCCTTCGCTGCATCGATGAACGCGCACGTATTAATGACAACGGCGTCAGCTTCCGCGGCATCGGGAACAAGCTCCCACCCAGCAGACCCGAGCTTCCCGATCATCACCTCGGAGTCGACGAGATTCTTCGCACACCCGAGCGACACAAAAGCGACGCGATTGAAACGATTCGTCACAACCGAACTCTCTTCGCCAAGAACCGCCGCCATCCCTAAGGTCCTACCCCCAAATGCTGGGATTGCGCTGTGCCGCCGCTCTCCGCGCCTNNGATAATCCCTACCGGTAATTCACGAACTGCAGCGGAAAGTCGATATCCAGCGACTTCAGCAACAGCTGGACCTTCTGCAGATCGTCTTTGCTCTTACTCGAGACCCGCAATTGCTCGTCCTGAATCTGCGACGTGACTTTCAGCTTCGAGCCCTTGATCGCATCGATCAGCACTTTAGCCTTCTCTTTCGCGATCCCGCTCTTGAGCGTGATGACCTGGCGCACCATATTCCCCGCCGCCGGCTCGACTTTCCCGTACTCGAACACCTTGAGCGAAACCCCGCGCTTATTCGCCCGGCTCTGCAAAATATCGACGACGTTCTTGAGCTTCAGTTCGTCGTCGGTAACGATCGTAATCTGCTTGGGCGTATTCTCGACGGACGTTTTCGAGTGCTTGAAATCGAACCGCCCCTCGATTTCCTTGCGCGTCTGATTGAGCGCGTTGTCGAGTTCCTGCGCATCGACCCGCGAAACGACGTCGAACGAAAACTCGGCCATCTATTCCGCTGCGAGCTCGATCGTCCGATCGACGACGGCTCCGCTTGGCCCCATCGTCCCGAGCTGCCTCCCGTTGACCGCGAGGTGAACGCCACCCGCATTGCCCGCCCGAATCGTCGCGGTACTGCCGTGGAATTGCTTACGGGTGCCGGCCGGCAAAATGCCTTCGAGCCGCTGCTTTCCGTCGACCTTGACGAGCAGCCACGACGCCTGCGTTATGCGCACGTCGAGAGTCGATTGCCCTTTATGCTGCTTCGAAACCGCCGGAACCGCCGCCCCCGTCTGAGCGGTCCCCGTCCCCTCGGCGTCCGGCGCCGCGTCCGTCGGTGCGGTCGCCGTCTGCGCCACGCCGCCGCTCTGCTGGAATTGGTAGAAGTTGTAGCCCACGAACGCGACGAGAGCCACCGCCGCGGCCGCCGCGACCCAAAGCCAGACCGAGGGCCGGCGGCGCGGGACGGTTGTAACCGCGCGCTCCTCTTGGCGAGCCGCGGTCGCCCCGATCGACTCGTTGAAAATCGCGACCGCCTGTTCCCCGTGAAGGCCGAGGAACCGGGCATAGGTGCGGATGAAGCCGCGGACGTAAACGGGCGCCGCAATCGCCGACCAATCCTCGTCTTCGAGGCATTGCAGGTAAACGGTACGGATATGAATCTGTTCGGACACGTCCGACAGCGAGAGATGGCGCGCCTCACGGGCGGCGCGAAACTCCTCGCCGAGTCCAGGCATGGATTTTGTGTTTGCGTCGTCTTTAGGTTATCCTGGTCCGCGCATGGACGAGGAGACGTCGGGCGCCGGCGCGCGGCCGGTTCGGGTGGTCGCCGCGATGAGCGGCGGCGTGGATTCGGCCGTCGCGGCTGGGCTTTTGCGCGAACGCGGCTACGACGTCGTCGGCGTGACGATGAAGATGTATGCGCCGACAAAACCGGCTGCCGCCCGGTCGTGCTGCGGGGCCGAAGATTTTGACGACGCGCGCCGCAGCGCCGCGGTCCTGGGCATCCCGCACTACGTCCTCGACTTCGAAGCGACGTTCCGCAAGCACGTCGTCGAGCGGTTCGCGGCCGAGTACCGCTCGGGCCGAACCCCCAACCCCTGCGTCGCATGCAACAACTTCGTGAAGCTCGGCACGCTGCTGCGGTTCGCGAGCAGCCTCGGCGCGCGCTATGTTGCGACCGGTCACTACGCGCGGCTCGAGCATGAAGCCGGCTTCCCGCGCCTGTTCATGGGCGACCCGGCGAAGGACCAGTCCTACGCGCTCGCCGGGTTGCGGCCGGACCAGCTCCGGCAGCTTCTGCTGCCGCTCGGCGACCTGACGAAAGCAGAAACGCGCGCCCACGCCCAGCGGCTGGGCTTGCCGGTGCACGCAAAGCCCGACTCGCAAGACATCTGCTTCGTGGAGGGCGACGACTATCGTGCGGTTCTCGAACGGGCGGTACCGGCGCCCGCGGTGCGGGGTGACGTCGTTACCACCGGCGGAATGCGCGTCGGCACCCATGCCGGGATCGGCGGCTTCACCGTCGGCCAGCGCCGCGGTTTACCCGCGACCCATTTCAACGACGGACCCCGTTACGTAACCCGCATCGATCCAAAGAGCAATACGATCGTGATCGGGCGCGAAGACGAGCTCGATGCCTTCGAACTCTTCGGCGACGAGGTCAATCTGCTACGCCCGGAGCGCTTCGGCCGGCCGCTGCGGGTGCGGGCAATGACGCGTTACCGCGCCCCGCTCGGTGTCGCGACCGCGACCGCCGACATCGCGCGCGACGAGCTGCACCTGCAGTTCGAGCGCCCCGAGCGCGCCGTCGCGCCCGGCCAACTGGTCGCTCTTTACGATATCCAAACGGACGAGGTGCTCGGTTCCGCCAGGATTAGCGCTGCGGACGGCCGATGGTGTAACGTGGAAGGCAATTCGAGGTAAGAGGACCGGGATGATCAACATCGACCTGGCGGCGCTCGAGGCCGACCTCGGTGCCCGTTTCGCAGCGACGAAGCACGCGACGTTCGTGATCGATGCCGCGATGCGCGTCGTCTTGCGCGGAACGTCGGATAGCGATCTCGCGCCCATCGATCCGCCCGCAAAGCTCGATGCGGACCTGCTCGCCACGGTCGCCCGCGTGATTCGCGAGCACGATTTCGATCGCGAGCCGATCGCGCGCGCCGTAACGGCTGCCAAGACCCCGGTGCGCATGGCTCATGTCACCGGCCCGGCCGGCGAGTTCTACGCGATCATGACCGCGCGCTAGAAACTACGCGCCGGCGAGAGCCATTTCGGGGCGCAGGTTCCAGTACGTGTCGCGCACGACCGGGCGGAAACCGGCGCCGATGACGAGCTCTTCGAGTTGCTTGCGGGTTGCGACGTTCGTGGAGCCGGCCAGCGTCACGACGCGCTCTTCGAGGATCGTTCCGCCCATGTCGTCGCAGCCGTAGAAGAGTGCTAGCTGCCCCATCTTGAGGCCCGGCGTCAGCCATGAGGCTTGGAGGTGCGGGAAATTGTCGAGGTAGAGGCGCGAGATCGCGAGCACGCGCAGGTAGTCGAGGCCGGTCGATTCTTTGCCCCGCAGCGGCGTGTTGAACGGCACGTAGTACCAGGGGATGAACGCGGTGAAACCGCCCGTTTCGTCTTGCAGGGCGCGCATGACCTCGAGGTGTTCGATCCGTTCCTCGAGCGTTTCGATCGAACCGAACATCATCGTAGCGGTCGTCGGCATACCCAGAAGCTGCGCGTCGCGCATTATGCCGAGCCACTCGTCGGGCACGATCTTGCGCGCGCTGATCCGCTTGCGGACGCGTTCGACGAGGATTTCCGCGCCGGCTCCGGGCAGCGACTTCAGTCCCGCCCCGCGGAGACGCTCGAGCACCTCGCGCGGGCTGCGACCCTCGACCTTCGCGAGCCCGTTGATCTCCGAAACCGAAAGCGAGTGCAGATCGACGTTCGGAAACTCGGAGCGCACGCGCTCGAACAGGCGCTCGAACCACTCGATCCGCAGCTCGGGATTCACGCCGCCCTGGATCATGATCTGGGTTGCGCCTTGATCGGCCGCCCACTTGACGCGCCCCAGGACCTCGTCGTGCGACATCGTGTACCCTTCGCCGTGCTTCTCGGGACGAAAGAATGCACAGAACGAACAGTGCACGTTGCAGACGTTCGTGTAGTTGATCGTCGTGTCGATCACGTAGGTCACGTCGGTCGTCGGATACAGGGACATGCGTCGCTGATGCGCGGCGGCGCCGAGATCGTGCAGCGAGGCTTGTGTGTAGAGGAGAACGCCTTCTTCGAACGTCAAGCGGCCGCCGTTCGCAGCCCGGTCGAGCAGGTTAGCTAGGGACAAGGAGCACCTCCGGCTCGACATCGACGCGCGCGGGGATTGCGCCGAGCGCGAAGAGTTCGTCGCAGTAGCGCGCGAGGCCGCTCCGGGCTCGGGCGTCGAACGCGAAATTGAGCGTCTCGTAGTACGCCGCATAGTAACCCTCGCGCCGCGGGCGCGTGGCTTGCGCCACTTCGACGACGCGCTCGGGATGTTCGAGACCCCAGCGGCGCGCCGCGACGAGCGCACCGAGCGCCGCCTGCACCGCCTCGGGGTGTCGCGCAAGCACGTCGCGCCGCACCGCCCACACGGCGAACACCATGTCGAGGCCGGTCCACTCGTGCCACGCACGGCCGAGATCGTGTACGATCGTTGGCGCGAAGGTCTGCTGCGCGTCAATCGCCCGATCGCCGATCAGCAGGGCGTGCCCGCCGTTCGCGGCGACACCGTAGGGATCATCGCTCTCGACGAACGTCGCCTTGACCCCGTAACGGCGTTCGAGCAGCACGCGCAGCAGGTTGCGCCCGCTTGCCGACTCGCGGGTCACGGCGATCGTCGCGCCGCCGAGTTCGCGGAGCGCTTTCGGGCTGACGCAGACGACCGACCACACGTCTGTGCGCGCCCCGATGCACAGCTCGGGCAGCAGGGCGAGCTCGGCGGCGTGAGCCGCCCATGCGAACGCGCTGACCGGGCTGAGATCGAGGCGACCGTCCAGCAGCATTGCGTTGAGATTCGACGGTACGTCGGCCAAGAGAGCGCCAGGATAACGCACCGCGCCTTCATCGAAGGCGGTGTAGATCGGTAAATCGTTGGTGTAAATGATGCGCCCCGAACGTAACATCGTGCTCTACGACCTGCTCGTCGCCGCGTAGAATGCGTCTAAGTCGCGTTTGAGCGCGGCATGGGCGACGGGGTTGACGTAAATCATGTGGCCGGAGGGATAGTAGCGGAACGAGATGTTCTGCTGCAGCGCGGGGACGATCCCCAGATGATTGAGCGATTGCTCGGTCGCGAAGAACGGCGTGGCCATGTCGTAGATGCCGTTGACGGACAGCACGCGCAAATAGCGGTCGGCCGTCATCCCTTCGGCGAGATCTCCAAGGACCGAGGTTGCGACCGGCGATTTTCTTCCGTCACGCCCCCAATCCCACTGCCGGTTAACGTCCCTGGAAAGTGAGATGTACTCTTGGTTGGTCTCGTATTTCAACTCGTCGCGCACGTAGGCATTGAACGCGGACGTGAACGCGCTCGAGATGGCGTCGGACGAAGGATCCGAGTCGGCATCCGCGCCGATCGGATCGATGTCGAATCCGCTGAAGCGCGCGTCGTAACGCCCCACGGTCTCGTCGAGGTCGCCGAGCAGCGCCTTCTGAAAGCGTGACGGAGGGACGCGCAGGTCGGACTTCAGCACGTAGGCGAGCGGCAAGCCGACGTACGACGCAACCCGCCCGGCGATCTGCTGCTTCTCGGCGGCCGGCAGCGCGTCGCCCGCAATCAGCGCTTGCGAATACGCGCCCGCAGCGAACGCCCGCACCTCGCGTAAATACGCCTCGAGGTCGGACGGCTGGCGCGAAAGCTTATGATGGTACGCGGCGACCGCCGCCTCGGTCGGGAGAAAATCGATGTATTGTTCGTCGTTTCCGGTGTCGCCCCACAACGTCTCGAAATCGAGCACCGTCGATACGAGCGTTATGCCCGACACCGCGATCCCGGCGTTTTCAAGCATCTTCGCGAGAACGGCCGAACGCGTCGTACCGTAGCTCTCGCCGATCAGGTATTTCGGCGAATTCCACCGGTCGTAGAGCGTGATGTAGCGGCGAATGAACTGGGTGAAGGCTTTCCCGTCCTCGTCGACACCGTAGTAATCTTTCCCGGTGCCGCGACCGGCCAGACGGCTAAAGCCCGTCCCGACGGCGTCGATGAACACCAAATCCGAGCGATCGAGGACGCTGTCCTCGTTGTCGATCATGTCGTACGGCGGCGGCGGCATCTGCTCCGGGGCCGGAATCCTGATCGTGCGCGGTCCGAAGCCGCCGATGTCGACGTAAGCCGACGCGCTGCCGGGCCCTCCATTGTACGAAAACGTGATGGGGCGACGAGCCGCCGGCCCGAGACCCTCGGCAACATAGGCGTGGTAGAAGACGCTTGCCGTCGGATTGTCCTTGGCATCGTAGAGCAAGAGCGTGCCCGCAATCGCGTTGTACGCGATCTCTTTGCCGCCGATGCGGGCGACGTGATGCGTCACCACGTTGTGCTGTCCCGGGATGGGCGCAAATGACGGCGTAGACGACGGTTCCGGATCGGGACCGGCATCCTGCGCGCGAAGTGCGGGCGTCGCGAGCACGCACAACGCGATGACCGGCGCGAGCACGACGGCAGCCGCGCGGCGCACCACGCTCGCCACGTTTATGCCGGGACCGCGGAGCTCGAGGGCACCCAATCGTGCGGGAAGGTTTCGTACGTCGAGTTGCGGCGCACCGGAACGTAGCCTGCCTCTTCGATGAGGCGGCGGAACTCGCGATCGTCGACGTACTGCCCGGACGACGTCCCGGCGCTATGATAGATGCGCTCCTCGTCGGTCGAGCCGTGCGTCCCGTCCATGTCGTCGGCGCCGAACTGCAGCGCAACCTGGCAGACCTTCAGCCCTTGTATCATCCAGTAGGCTTTGATGTGATCGAAGTTGTCGAGCATGAGCCGGGCGGTCGCGAACATGCGGATGTCATCGAGCCCGCTCGTCCAACCGTGCGAACTGAGTTCGTTGCCGTCGGGGTGAAACGCCAGCGGGATGAACGCATTATAGCCGGGCGAACGCTTTTGCGACTCGCGCAGCATGATCAGATGCTCGGCGCGCTCCTCGAAGGTCTCGATCGTCCCGTAGAGCATCGTCGCGTTCGACGCGATCCCGTGCCGATGGGCGACCTCGTGGATCTCGAGCCAGTGCGCTGCATCGACTTTATTCGGGCAGACGAGCTTGCGGAAGCGCTCGCTGAACACTTCGGCTCCGCCGCCGTTGATGTTGTCGAGCCCCGCCCCGCGCAAGGTCGCGAGCAGTTCGTCGTAGCCGAGGCGATGGCGGCGCGCCATGTAGTCGAGTTCCGCAGCCGTAAACAGCGAGAGCTGAACGTGGGGCAGCGCTTCCTTGAACCGGCGCATCAACGGCAGCCAGTAGTCGAGGCTCAGCTGCTTGGGATCGTGGCCGCCGACGATGTGGATTTGGTTGAAATTCGTCCCGGTCTCGAGCGCCTTTGCAAAGACCTCGTCGGAGGGCATCCGCACGACCCGGTCGCGCTCCTTGAACTCGTCGGCCGCGAACGAGCAAAACCGGCAGCCTGCATAGCAGACGTTGGTCGAGTTGATGTAGCGGTTGAGCACGTAGTAGACGTTCTTCCCGCTCTTACGCTCCTTGGCGGCTTGAGCCAGACGCCCGAGGGTGTGGAGGTCCCCCGTGCTCAGCATGGCGACGCCGTCGTCCCTCGACAGCGCTACGCCGGCCGCGACCTTTTCCTCGACAATCCGAAGCGCGGGATCGGTTACAAACGTCGTCATCAGCTCCCCCAAAGAGTTCCCTCAGGCTAGCGAGCAGTCCCGCGCGCCGCTAGGACTTAGGTGCCCGCGCCTCCTCGGGGTTACCGAGGGCGCGGTAGGCGATCATGGCGAGCGAGGCCATCGCGGCGCCGAGCAGGTAACCGCCGACGACGTCGGTCAGGTAGTGGGCGCCGAGCGCCAGCCGCGACCAGCCGATCGCAAGCGCCCAGAGCGCGAATGCGATCCGGCTCCAGCGCTTGATGTCGAGCGGCAGGTTGCTCGCCCAAGCAACCGCCGTCCAGAAGCCGTAGAACGCGATCACAAGCGTTGCGTGGCCGCTCGGATACGACGCCGAGGTCTCGTGGATCCCGGTCCAATAGCTCGGCCGCGGGCGATGGAAGAGCGCCTTGCAGGCGTCGCTGATTTGCCATGCGGCGACGAGCGTGACGATCGAGACGAGCACCGCGCGCAGCCAGCGCCGCTCGTACAATCCGGCGAGCAGCAGAACGACCGCGATCGCCGCGTAGACGGGAAACGTGCCTGCGCGGGTGATCAGCAAGGCCACCGGCGTGCCGTGGCCGGCGAGTGCGCGGCCTGCGACGTCGAACAGGGACGGCGGCCGTCCCGAGACGACGATTCCGAGCAACACGAACGCGATTACGTAATACGCCCCGAACAAGAAGCGGTCGTGCCAGCGCGTGTCGGCCGCGGGCGGCAGGTGCGGGATGATGTCGGGAGCCGAGCGCCTAGGCACCTTGTAAGAACAAGTCGGTCTGCTCCGAGCGTCCGAGCCGGTCGGCGATCGTATCGAGTTCGCCCAGGCCGACGTTGATCTGCCGGGCTTTTGTGCCCTCGTGCGGACCGACGATGCCAAAATCTTCCAATTGCTTCATGATGCGCACCGCGCGCGGATGACCGATCGAGAAGCGCTGCTGCAGTTGCGCGGTCGAAGCGAACTTGGACTCGATGATGAAGCGCGCCGCTTCATAGCAGAGCAAGTCGACCTCGCGGCGGCGTTCGTCGTCTTCGATCGGAGCGATCTCGACGTCGAGGAGATTGTCGGGCCGGCCTTGCCGGGCCCAGAACTCGACCAGTCGCGCGACCTCGGCGCCTGTCGTCAGTGCGCCCTGAGCGCGGACGGGCTTCGGCGCGTCGATCGGCAAGAACAGCATATCCCCGCGCCCCAAAAGCCGCTCGGCGCCGACCATGTCCAAGATCGTGCGCGAATCGACCTGCGAGCTGACCGCGAACGCGATCCGCGAGGGGATGTTGGCCTTGATGATCCCGGTGATCACATCGACCGACGGACGCTGGGTCGCGACGACCAAGTGAATTCCGGTCGCACGTGCGAGCTGCGCGAGCCGGCAGATCGTCGTCTCGACCTTGGCCGGTGCGATCATCATCAGATCCGCAAGCTCGTCGATCACGATGACGATGAACGGAAGCTTCTCTTCGGGGTACTTCGCGTTGTATTCTTCGATCTTGCGCACGCCGGCCTTGGCGAAGCGCTCGTAGCGCGAATCCATCTCGCGGGTCATCTCGTACAGGGCGCCGGCGGCCAGGCGCGCGTCGGTAATCACGTCTTTGATCAGGTGGGGGATGCCGTTGTAGACCGTCAGCTCGACGCGTTTGGGATCGATGAAGAGCATCTGCACCTGATCCGGGGTCGCGGTCACGAGGAGCGACGCGATGATGCCGTTGAGGCAAACGCTCTTGCCGCTGCCGGTCGCCCCCGCGACCAGAAGATGCGGCATCTTGCCGAGATCGCCGAAGACCGGACGGCCCGTGATGTCCTTGCCGAGCGCGACCTGCAGCGGCGGACCCGAACCGCGGGCCGGGAGCGCCTGCAGGATCTCGGAGATCGCGACGATCGAGGTTTGAGCGTTGGGGACTTCGATCCCGACCGCCGATTTGCCGGGGATCGGTGCCTCGATACGCACCGACGTGGCGGCGAGCGCGAGCGCGATGTCGTCGGCGAGCGACGAGATGCGCGAGATCTTTACGCCGCGTTCGGGTTTCAGCTCGTAGCGTGTGATCGCCGGCCCGCGTTCGATGTGCGTGACTTTCGCACCGACACCGAACGATGCGAGCGTATCCTCGAGCAGATGCGAGCGGTGCGACTCGTCGAATATTTGCGCCTGGGGCACGTCGAAGAGCGCAAGATCCGGCAGGCGATACGTTCGCTTCGCATCGGTTCCCCCCGGTGGTTCGTAGACGCCGACGACCGGCTCGGCGACTTCGCCCTCCTCGACGTCTTCGTCGCCTTCCAAATCGTCTTCGTCCTCAACGTCGTCATCCTCGTCGAATTCGTCGTCGTCCTCATCAGCGTCGATGTCGCTCTCGTCGACGGCCTCTTCCGGAACCGCCTCCTGCGCGATGAAACTGCGCGCGTCGAGCGGCGCGATCGGGGCGAGCGCAAACGACGTGGGACGTCGCTTCGGCTGCGGCAATTCGGCGGGGAGCGCGAATGCTTCGCGCAGGTTAGCGGGACCCGGCGGCTGCGCGTCGCGGCGCGGAACGTGCTGCGCGACGAACGCGCGCAATCGCGCGAACGAGACGATCGCGAACCCAATCGCGCGTTTGACCGAGAGGTTCGTCATCCAAACCGTCACGACCAGGGCCAAGAACAGGAGCACGAGCGTCGTCCCCGTCGCGCCGACCAGCACCCGCAATCCGGTCCGCAGAAGCGAACCGAACGCGCCGCCGGAGGGGCCGTAGAACGCGGCGGCGATCGCGAAATAACAGAACGCGCCGAAGCCGTAAGTCGCGATCATCCGCGGGACGTTGATTTCCAGGAAGACGATGCCGCCGATCAGCGCGACGAGCAAGGGCACGAGCCATGCGGCCTTGCCGAACGCAGCGCCGAGCGCCCAGGCGAGCCCCGCGCCGAATGCGCCCGCATGGCCCGGAGCGGCCAGCGCGATGCCTGAGAGTAGCGCGAGAACGAACGCGGCTATCCCCGCGATCTCGAGGTTTAGCCGCATCCGCATCGTCGCACGAGCCTTGCGGCGCACGCGTGCCATTAGGCTGGTCGGTTCGCGCGCGGCAGGCCTCGCGCCTCCGCAGGGCGGAGGGACGGAGATATGGCGGTGCCGACGATCGTGGTCCTCGAAGGTGACGAAACGGGCCAGGAGCTGCTCGTCGAAGCGCTGCGCGTCCTCGAACCGGACGTGATCGGGCTGGACGTTGCGCTCGAACGTTACGACCTATCGCTTGGGACGCGCCGGGCAACGAAGAACAAGGTCGTGTACGAAGCGGCCGCAGCGATGAAACGCACGGGCTTCGGGCTCAAGGCGGCGACGATCACCCCCGAAACCAAGGGTGACGTCGGATCGCCGAATGCCATCTTGCGGCGTGAAATCGATGGAAAGGTGATCGTCCGTACCGGGCGCCGTCTTCCCGGCATCCGGCCGGTCGCCGGCATCCATTCGCCGATCTCGATCGTGCGCATGGCCGTCGGCGACGCGTACGGCGCAACCGAGTGGCGCGAACGAACGGACGGCGACGAGGTCGCATTTCGCACCGAGCGCATCGAGCGCAGCGTCTGCCGGGTGGTCGCCGAGTACGCGTTCTATCACGCGCGCAAGACGAAATCCAAAGTCTTCGGCGGCCCCAAGTACACGGTCAGCCCGATCTACGAGGGCATGTTGAAGGAAGAGATGGACGACGCTGCGGCGCGCTATCCCGACGTCCCGTACGAGCCGCAGTTGATCGACGCGACCTACGCCCTGCTGATCTCGAGCGCGGGCGACCCGCTTACGATTCCGGCGCTCAACCGCGACGGCGACTGCCTTTCGGATCTCGTGATGCAACTCTTCGGATCGATCGCCGGGGCCGAGAGCGTCCTGCTCTCGTTCGACGACTCACTGAAGCCGCGCTGCGTCATGGCGGAAGCGCCGCACGGCACCGCGCCCCGCCTCTTCGGCAAGAACGTCGCCAACCCGATGGCGATGATCCTTGCGGAGGCCGCGCTGCTCTCCCATTTTACGGACTCGCGCGCGACCAGCGCTTCGCGCGCGATCTACGAATCCGTGCTCGAGACCGTCCACGGCGGCATCGCGACCAGCGACCTCGGCGGCCACGCCTCAACGACCGAATTCACAAGCGCAGTCATCGAGAAAGTCAAAACCAAACTCGATATCTGGGCGACGCTTTAAAGTTTGTCACCGTGAGCGCAGCGCCGCAGGCGCGCAGTCGAATGGGCAACGGAGCAATGCCATATGCCGTCGGCGCTTCGACAAGCTCGACGTGACAAGGTCGCCATCACTTCAGGAAGCGTGCGGCTTGATCTGCGGGGAGGGGTGCGCTGAAGAGGTAACCTTGAAATTGTTGGCAGCGCAGCAGCTGCAGGAGCCTGACCTCGGCTTCGGTTTCGACGCCCTCGGCGATGACGGTCAGTTCCAAACCTTCACCGAGCGAGACGATCGTCGAGACGATGCTTCGTTTGTTCGGGTCGTCGAACATGCCGTTGATGAAGCTGCGATCGATTTTCAGCGCGCTGAGCGGTAGGCGATGAATGTAGGATAGCGATGAATACCCGGTTCCAAAGTCGTCGAGTGACACCCGCGGGCCGAGCGCCTTTATTGCGTTGAGCTTTTCGATCGCATCCTCGAAGTCGTCGAGCAACATGCTTTCCGTAACCTCCACGTCAAGACCGCACTCGTCCTCGAAGCCTTCGACAGCGGTGCGCACGTCGTCAACCAGCCGATCTTGACGAAGTTGCACAGCCGAAAGATTTACGGCAATGCGCGGCGGCCTCAGCCCGGCGCTCCGCCACTCCTCGTATTGCCGCACGGCCTCGAGCAGCGCCCACCGGCCAACGACGATGATCATTCCGGTCCGCTCGAGCAGCGGAATGAATTCGGCCGGCGGCACGAGGCCGCGGGCGGGATCATTCCAACGTATCAGGCCCTCGAATCCAACGATCGCCCGGCCGATAACTTCGACCTTCGGTTGGTAATGCAGCACGAATTGACGCTCTTCGATCGCGCGCTGGAGACGAGCCTCCAAGTCGAGCTGCTCCGCCATTCGCCGGTTGAGTTCGGGGGCGTAAAAGCGATACGTCGTGCCGGACGCCTTCGCGCTGAGCAGCGCGGCCTCGGCGTTCTGGAATAGCTCTTGCGGATCCGCTCCATCTGCCGGAAACACGGCGCACCCGGCGCGCGCCGTAATTCTCAGCTCCCGATCCCCAATCCTAAACGGCGCGTCAAAGATCTTTATGCCCTCGTCCGTTATGACCGCGGCAAGCGCGCTAAAATCATCGATCATGGGAACGTACAACGCGAACGTGTCGCCACCGACGCGCGCGACGCAACGCTCCTCGAACGACTCGCGCAGACGTGAGGCGACCTCTCGAAGAGCTCCATCTCCGACGTGCTCGCCCAAGGTGTTATTCAAAGCGGAGAAGCGCGATACATCGATGATCGCTAGCGCCAGCCTCTTGCCGGCCTTCTTGGAAGCGGCGATATCTTGGCCCAACCGGTCGTAGAACAGCGTGCGGTTCGGCAACTGCGTCATCGCGTCGTAAAACGATAGGTAGTCGACACGCTGCTGTTTTTCGAGCAGGCTCAGGCCGAACGCGAGATCGTTCGTCAGGTTCGTCAAAAGCTCGATCTCCTGGGCATCGAAATACCCGCGGGACCGCGCCTCGAGGACCATCGCGCCGGCAGCCCGCCCGTCGACGACGATCGGAAAGCTGCCCATGGCCCGGATTTCGCCGGCCACGAGCCTTTCGCGAAGCGGCCAACTTTCGGAGCGCCAAACGTCGTTCTTTACCGCGGGCCGCAACGTGCGCAGCGACACTTCGATGATTCCGGGTTCATCGCCAAGCGCCCCCCACTGGACCGCCTCGTCGAGCTTGGCCCGATCGGACTCCCCGAAGGAAAAGGGCAGCGCGATGCGGCCCGATTTCAGATCGAGTTCGGCCACCATCGCGGTAGAAAAGCCGCCGAGTTCGACTGCTATGCGACAGACTTCTTGACAAAGTTCAGAACGGTCCCGAAGGCGCACGATAGCCACGTTCACTGCCGAAAGAATGTCCCGTATCCGGCTCATACGGTCGATCCGTTCCTGCCGTCCGAGATGGCTAAGGGCGAACGAAAAATTGTTCGTAAGGTCGGTCAGGAGGCTAATTTCTTCGTCGTCGAAATAGCCGGCTTCGGCACTGTCGAAAGCCATCGCGCCCACGCAATGCCCGTCAACCATCAGCGGGAAGACGCCGACCGCGCGGACCTCGTCGTCGAGCAGCTCTTCTTGGACCTGCCGCAACGGACCGCTCCCGCGCACGTCGTTGCCGACCGCAGGCTTCGCGTCATTGACCGCCTGCGACATGAGGCCGCGCCCGATCTTCAAGTTCACCGCTAGCATACGCTCCAACTCGGCCACGCGGGCGAACCATTTCCCGAATGCGGCGACGACCCGCAATACGTGCTTATCCTCGTCGACGGCTACCGCGAAAACGTTGACGTAGCCGGCCGTCTCGAAAGCGATCCGGCACACTTCGTGGAAGAGACGCTCGGCGTCCGTCTCGCGCACGATCGCTTCGTTCACGGCGGATAGGACGGCGCGAATGCGACTGAGCCGTGCGACCCGCTCCTGCTGGGCGAGATTATTGAGCGCGAACGACACGTTGTTCGTGAGGGAGCTCAACAGAGCGATTTCCTCATCGTCGAAATATCCGGCTTCCTGCGTCGAGAACACCATCGCGCCCACGCAGCGTTCGCCGACGATCAAGGGAAAGGCGCCGATCGCGCGGACGCCTTCGTCGTACGACGTCCCAAAGACGGCGCGTGCGGCACCGCTCACTGCGTTCAAATCGTTGATGATGGCAGGTCTAGCGTAGCGCAGTGCCTCCGACACGACCCCGCGCTGATTCTTCAAATTACTCTTCACGAGGCGCTCCAAAGCGGCAACGTCGCGCGACCAGCCGGCCGAGCACGGGATGCAAACATTCGCCTCTCCGGCCTCGATGCTAACCACGAATACGCTTACGTAGCCGGCAACCTCGAACACGATGCGGCACACGTTTGCGTAGAGGCTTCCACCGTCGCTGGGGCGCAGAATCGGCTCGTTGACGGCCGAGAGCACGTCACGTATTCGGCTCAGGCGGACGACGCGGTGTTGCTCGTTGATGAAATCCAGGGCGAACGACAGATTTCCGGCCACGTCGCTGAGCAGCCCGATTTCTTCGACCGTGAAAAACCCGACTTCGCTCGTCGCGATGACCATAGCACCAATGGCATTCCCTGCGACGGTTAGCGGAAAGGCCCCATGCGACCGAACGCCTGCGGCCCACCACTCGCGTCGCTTTCCGATCGACAGGTCATCGCTGAGATCGTTGACGACGATCGCGGCGTTCTTTCGCACCGCGTCCAACAACGCTCCCGCATTAGACTCGAGCTCGGGAGAGACGCTCCCGAGCCACTCTTCGAGCGTCCATTTGAGCGGAAGGCCGGCCCACGCGTCGATCGAAAAAGTCGCAGCTACGTCCTTGCGCGAAAGGATCGTCGCAATCGGAAACTTCCCGATCTCCGTCGCGATGCGGCATGCCTCCCCGAACAGCGCGTCGCGATCGCGATGGCGAACGATTGCATGGTCGATAGCGGACATGACGTCGCGGATGGCGCCCAATCGCGCAACCCGCATCTCGGCATGGAGCAGCAGCCGCCTTTGTTCCGCTTGCTCGAGAGCGCGGGTTACAGCGCCCGGTAAGCGAACCGGGTTGTTTTTCTGGACGTAGTCAACCGCGCCGTTTTGCACGGCGATCGCGAGGCTCTCCTCGCTGAGTGTCCCGGTCACGAATATCAACGGAATGATCGGGTACTCCGTCGTTGCGATCCGCAGCGCAGTCTCACCGTCGAAATTCGGGCATGCGAAGTCACACAAGATGAGATCGGGGTCGAAGTCCGCGAGCGCTCCGCGATACGCAGCCTCCGTCCACACGACTCTTGCCTCGACTCGGAGATCAGCCTGGCGGAGGGCATCGAGCTCGCTCTCGGCAACGGCCGGATTGTCCTCGACGACGAGGACCTTTATCGGCGGGATGGTCCGGAAGGCCACGCCGTCAACCGCCGAGGACGCCGGCGCGCCGGCGATCCGGTTGGGCGACGCGTCCATGCTGCCGATCTAGGCTGATTCTTTTGATCCAAAATCATTCGATTGGGACCATTTGGCTTCCCCCGCCGCCGAGTAACCTCGGCCGAGACAGTCGAAGACGCCGGGATGGCCTCGTGGGGATTCGTTTTGACCGCATTTGGTCTGATCAGCGTTGCGGCGACGCCCTCGCCGCCTGCGCCTTCGCCGCTGCCGGCGCTGCATGAAATCGGTCACGTGCGGGTGACGACGCCGCTCTGCGTCAGCGAATTGCAGCACGCCGGCCTGGCGATCGCGAACATCCTTTCGGCGGACGCGTCGATTGCCCAAGCCTCCGACTCGCTGCACAAAGGCGGAATGGACTGGAGCGAGGTCGACAAAACCCACGCGACCCAGCGCTACGTCCACACCTTCGTCGAGCTGCGCGCGTCCTCGCTTGCGGCGCTGCACGCTGCCCAAGCGCTGCAGGCCGGCGCAAACGACGCGACCGATCCGCAGCAGAAAGCCGCGTTCGTGGCCTTCGCCGAGTCGCTCGAAGGCGTCGCCGCGCGCCAGAAAAAGATGGCGGAAGATCTCGGCCGCTTTACCGCGTATCTCGAGGCCCACCATCCCGTGAACCAATTCCAATCGATGGAAGAGGCCGACAACCTCACGATCTCATCGCACGCCGCAGGCTCGCCGCTGCGCGGCGATCTGCGCGACTACCAGACCCCTACCCTCGACAAACTCGCCGCCGAGCTCGGGGACCGCTTCGACTCCGACAGTGCCGGCGTCCAAAAAGACGAAGACACCGCCTCGACGCGAATCGACCCCGCTTTCGAGGGCTGCTAGCGAACGCGCAGTTTGCGCCCGAAGCGAAGCGCCGTAGCCCTGTCATCCTGAGCGAAGCGCCGTAGGCGCGCAGTCGAAGGACCACACGTAGTATGGCCCCTCGACAAGCTCGGGGTGACAATGCGGTTTTGTTTAAGGGACGTTGCCGGTGGTGGCGACCGAGGTTGTGATGTCGGCTTGGCCGTTCGGGCCGGTGATCGGCGGGGCAGCCTTGCCGTCTGAAGTCGGGAAGGAGGCGGTCGAGAGCGGCCAGTCGACGGCGAAACCGTACACGACATAGCCGTCGCCCGATTCGGCCGTGCCGGCCGTCGCGGTATTCTGCGCTGAGGAGCAGAACGTCGGCGGCTGCGCTGTATTTGGAGGAGCCGCACCGATGTTGTCGGGAACCGTCACCGTCGCCGTGCCGGGAGTTACTTTAAAGGTATAGTAATATGGCTCGACTCCCGAGAGCTGACAGGAGTTGCCGGCCTGTGCGAGGCTCATCGGATCGAGCGTGCCGACGTTGACGATCTCGAGGTACTCTTCGGTGATCCCCGCGCCGCCGGGAAAATTCGTCGCGATCGTGCCGCCGCCGGTGCCGTCCGGCGTAAACGTCGGCGGCGTCGTCCACCCCGGCAGAACCGTCGTCGCGGTCAATCCCGCGGCGGCGGTTTTCGTCCCGTAGCTTTCCTTACCGGTCGTCGTGTTGATGCCGGTCGGAATGACGACGCTCAGCGTATAGGTGCCGCTCTTCGGCACGGCCTGGAAATCGACGAAACCGAGCGTAAATCCGGGGTACGCGCCGGGCGCGAGGTTTCCCGAGCCGCCGAACGTTCCGTCCTGCGTCGAGGTGTGCCCCGGCGGAACGAACGCCGGCGGTCCGCCGACATAGAAGTATTGATCCGTCAGCCCGTTCGGATTCGGCGCCGGCACGCCGGCGACAAGCGCCGGGTTTTCGACGGCATAGTACGGCAGCGGTGCGGGAATCAGGTTCGGCACGGTACTTGAATTCGTATTCGCCGCCGGCAAAAAGCCGAACGACGACGCGATCGATGCGTTCCCGCCGGGCGGATCGAACGTGGTCGAAGGCGGCGAGACTACGAGCGATGTCGGGTTCGTTCCCGTGATCGCGTCGGTTCCCGCATCAGCGTACGCGTCGGGAGCGCTCGGAACGACGAAACCCGGCGGCCCGACGATGCTCGGCGCGTTTTGCAGGATGCTCGTGCCGACGTACGGCGCGACGTTTTGGCGCAGGGTCTCGATCGAATCGAGGCCGACGGCGCCCGCGATGTTTGCGGTCCCGACCGCGAACTGCAAGGTCGACTGCGTGATCGGATTGACTTTGTGAACGGTCGGCGGCGCGAGGCTCTGTTGGACGCCCGACCCCGAGCAGGCGCTCAGCGCAACGAGAAACCCGGCCGCAAGTGCCGACTTAAAAACGTTATTCATGGCAACCTACTAGAGATCGTACTGGAAGTACAAGCGGTATGTGGTCGGCGGCTCGAGCGCCCCCAGCAACGGAGTGGTTGGGATGTTATACGCGCCGTACGGATATTGGGCGCGGTTCACGAGCGGCGCTTGGCCAGGGAACGCCGCGCCGGTTACGCTTTGGCCGGTCAGCGGCCCGGCGACGCCCGTGGCCGCCGGATAATAGTTGAGGTTGACGAGGGGCACACCGTAATACGCGTTGTTGAACAAGTCCAGGACCTGCACGCCGAAGGTTTCGCGCTTCCCCGGCGGCTTGTACTCGAGCGTGAGGTCGGCGTCAATCTGCGGGCGCGACAACTCCCCGCCGCCGGACGAGGTCTCCGGCGTTCCGCGCGCGGCAGCAATGTTCGGCGCCGTGATGCTGCCGGGATTCGCGGGATCGATATACAACGAGGCGCCGCCGGGACCATATTGATCGGCCACGTTGGTGTTGGGAACGTTGGTTGCGACCCCGTTGTTCAGGATGATCGGTGTCAACAGGCCCGAGCCGTACGGAAAGCCCGACGTAACGTTGATCACCGGATTGATCCGGAATCCCCCGGCGGTTTTGTACGATACGCCGATGTGACCCGTAAACGGACTGACGAAACCCGCGCGGTAGAGGTTCCCGGCCGCGATCGATTGCGGTAGAATGATCGGCTCGCTGTCTTGAGCGTACGGGTTGTCGCCCGCCGGCGGCGTCGTCGTAAACTCGTTCACGTAGGAGGCGGACACGAAGCCGGTCAGACCGCGTGGACGCTCCGGCAGCGTGTACTCCACGGATAAGCCGGTCGTGGTGTTCCTCCCGACCGAATTGTTCGAGAGCGTGCCGGGCTGGTAGACGCCGGTCAAGGGGTTGAACACGAGCGGCGCGGTGATCGCCGTTACCTTATAGCCTTGACGCGCGAACGGCGCGATCTTGATCGCCGAGCCATTGGGGAACTGGTGCGAGAAATTGAGATCGAAGTTGTCGTAGATGCCCGGCTGGACGGACGAGACTTCGGGGAAGAACGCGTCGTTTACCCCGTATAGCAACTCGCCGTAGTTCGCACACGGCCGGCCGAGCGTTAAGTTCGTCCCGACCGAGCCTTTGTAGGAGGGCGGGGTCTTCGGCCCCGCACCGACGGGAAACGGCAACATGGGAAAGCAGTTGCTGTTGCCGATGGGGGTTACGCCCGTGTACGGGTTGCCAGTAGGGATGAAGTTTGGGTTGAGCGGGATATTCGCGAACTGTTGATAGTAAGCGTCGGATTCGGGGCTGGCGAGGTCACCCCCGGCGCCGATGACGATCGAGCGCCCGTATGATGCCTCGAGCGAGTCGCGGCGCGTTATGAGCCAGGCTGCGCCAAGCCGCGGCTCGAGGAAGTGCGGCGTCTCGACGAAGGGATAGTTTGCGATGTAGGGCGTCGTT
The DNA here is from genome assembly GCA_003158195.1 of Vulcanimicrobiota bacterium. Taxonomy (GTDB): domain Bacteria; phylum Vulcanimicrobiota; class Vulcanimicrobiia; order Vulcanimicrobiales; family Vulcanimicrobiaceae; genus Palsibacter; species Palsibacter borealis. The sequence continues at coordinate 43,026 of PMHP01000181.1, forward strand.
GGCGACCCGGGCACGGGTTGCACGTTTTCGTCGGCGTAGGCCAGATTGGAGCCGAAGCCTTCGTTGAGCAAATCGTACCGCACGCCGCCGTCGAAACGCACGTTGTTGCTCACCTGCACTTGGTCGCGAATGCCAAGACCCCACGTGTTCTGCAGTTGAGTAGAATCGAGATAGAACGGGGGAACCCGCGGCGTTCCTCCCTTCGTGTAGAAGAATTGCTGCAAGTAACACCCGCCCGCGATGGGACACGGGTTGCTCGCGCTGACGGGCGCGTTCGGGTTGGGCGGCCGCAAGAAATCAACCGCATCGGGACCGATGTCGAAAAGTCCGACGTACGGCGAGAGCGATGAAAACGCCGGCCGGTTGAATTCGTAACTGCCCGACAGCGTCAGCAAGTTCTTGCGATCGGCCTGTTTGTCGAGTTCGAAGCTGCCGCCCGTGCGCGACCCGCCGGAGGTTTGCTCGGTGTTGGTGATAGCGCCGACACCGGCGATTGCGGTACCGCCGGAGGGATCCCCCTCGCTGAAAACGTTCGAGTGGAAGAAGCGCACTGCAAGGTTCGTCGTAGCGTTGAACGAGTTGTCGTATTCGAACTTCAAGAAATTCGTGCTGTCGATGTCCGCATACGGGGGCGTCGAGAGCGGTCCCGTTAACGAGGTCTGGCCTTGCTCGCGTCCGATGATGCTCTGGATCTGGGACGGCGTAAGGCCGTTCGGGGCGAGTGGACTGCTCGTATAAAACTGTAACTGCGGCAAAATGTCCGGTGCGTCGGACGGATAGTAGAGCGTTAGTCCCGAGTAGTTGGCGAGGTCGTCCTCGGTGTGGTTGATGTAGAGGAACTGCAGCGACTGCGCGTTATTTGCGCCGAACTTATAGACGAAATTGTTGACGAAATCTTGTTGCTCGGTATAGGAATTCGCGAGCTGTGATCCACCGCCGCCTTGGATGCCGTTATCGAAGCCGCTCGAACCCCACGGACCGTACTGGTAGCTGTAGTTGTGCGCGAAAAAAGAGAAGTAATCGGAGAACCGGCCATTCGGCGTCGCGGCGCCATAAGCGAAATTCAGTTGGTGATCGAACGGCCGCGTGAGCAGCTCGCCGTCCAGAGTCCCGGTGCCGGGATACGCTCCGCGCTGGATAACGAGGTTGACTACGCCCGCGCCGGCGTTGCCTTGGCTTGGGTCACCCGCTCCCGGAACGACCTGCACGCGGCTGATGCCGTTGAAGAACATGTTGTTTGCGCTGAGCCCGAAGCCGGGATCCGTGAAGTCAACGCCGTCAACTTGATAGTGCACCTGGTCGAACTCACTGCCTTGCAGGATCAGGTTGCCCATCGAATCCTTCTGAAAACCGGGAACCGCAAGCAGCGCGGCCGCCTCGTCCGACGACGAGGCTTTGCCTTGCGCCGCCTGCAGTACGCTGCCGCTAACGGTGAACTGCGGAACGGTCTGGTTCGGCTGGAACGCGCTCGCTGCCGAGCGCGCCGTGACTCGCGCGATCTGATGGAGTGCATTCGCGGGTTGAAGCTTCAGCGTACCGAGGGGGTACGTGTCGCCGCCGGGAACGGTGATGCCCGACTGCGAGATGGCTTCGAAGCCCTGCGCTTCGACCGAAATCGTGTACGTGTCGACCGGGACGCCGAGGAACTGAAAGAAGCCTTTGGCGTCGCTGCGCTGCGTGTACGAACCGGTCGGCGCAGCGATCGCAACCCGCGCGCCCGCAACCGGTGCGCCGCTCTGCGAGACGATCGTGCCGTTGATGTTGCCGGTTTCGCCGCCGACCGCGCGGGCCGGGCCACACGTGGCCGCGAGCAGCCCGGCGACGACCGCGAGCGCGCCGAGCGCTCGAACAAATGCAAACAGCACGGAACGGGGAAGCATCATTGGTTAACCCTCGCATAACAGAAACTTCAGCGAGCCGATGACCGAGGGTAGCTCACTGCCCTGGCTTTGTCGCAGCGCGCTTAACGCCTTCTTGACAAATGGCCTAGCGGTCAGCCGGGTCCAGTGCGTCGCGAAGACCGTCCCCGAGTAGATTGAAGCCGAGCACGAGCACGGTGATCGAGAGGCCGGGGAAGATCAACGCCCAGGGCGCCGAGATCCAATAATCGCGCGCGTCGTTGAGCATCGCGCCCCACTCGGGCGCCGGCGGTCGGGCGCCGAGCCCGAGGTACGAAAGCCCCGCGGCCTCGAGTTCGGCCGTTGCGATCCCAAGCGTCGCCTGCACGAGCAGCGGAGCCGCGATGTTGGGCAGCACATGCCGCGCGAGCGTGCGCACGGTCGGTACGCCGAGCGCGCGGGCCGCCTCGATGAATTCGAGCTGCGCGACGGCCAAGGTCGACGAACGCGCCAGCCGCGCGTACTGCGGGACGTAAACGATCCCAAGTGCGAGCATCAGATTGGTAATGCTCGGACCGAGGACGGTCGTGATCGCGATCGCCAAGATGATCGAAGGAAAGGCCAACATCACGTCCATCGCGCTCATCAACACCCCGCCCACGGCGCCGCGAAAGAAACCGGCGACGACGCCGATCGCAGTCCCTGCGGTAATCGCGACGCCGACGGCAACAAAGCCGATCGCAACCGAAAACCGCGCGCCGAAGAGCATTCGCGCGAAGACGTCGCGGCCGAGCTTATCGGTTCCGAAGAAGTGCAACGGGCTTGGCGGCGAGCTCCCGAGCCTTAAGTTCTGGGCCAGCGGGTCGTATCGGCCGAGTAGCGGCGCAAGCAGGCCGGCGAGAACGATCGCGGTCACGATGAGCGCGCCCGCCGAGGCACCGGGCGTTCGGCGAAAGCGCCGCAGAGCGTCGCCGAAATAGGTTCGCTGCACGAGCCAAAATGCGCCCGTGGTTCGCGCCGGCCCTGTGCGGGGGTTCTCGGATTTGTCGCGCGAACAGTCGCGCATGACGGTCATGGCGTCGTGCGATGACTAGCTGGCCGCTTGGGATACTAGCGGTCGCGCTGCTCGCCGCGCCCGCAGGTCAGGACCCCGCCGCTCCCGCGAGCGCGGCGCCCGCGCCACCGGATGCCGCGGCGAGCTCGGCGCTGAAACCGGCGCTGCCGGATCCGGAAGAACGCGAACTGAAACTCGCGCCGCTCAAAGAGATCGGCCACGTCAAGGCGACGACCGCGTTCTGCCAAGCGATCATCGATCATGCGGTGAAGGCGGTAACCCTCGGCATCGACAACGATCGGCGGATCGAGGTCGTCCAGCAGACGATGCGCTCGAGCGATTTCGATTCCAGCCTGCTTTCGAAGAATCGCGCGCTGCTCGACCTTACCAACCAGAACGGCCCGCTCACCGAACAAGCGGTTGCGGCCGAGAAAGCGGCCAAAGCCTTGCGCGTCGATGCCGAGAAAGCGCCGACCCCCGAAGAAGCAAAAGAGCTGAACGCGTTCGCCGACGCGCTCGACGGCGCGCTGCACCGCCAACGCACGATCGCACGCGACGTCGCAAGCATGATCGCGATCTTCAACATGCACCCCAACGTCACGAAGGATGAGCGTGATGAAGCAGTCGTGAACGAGCAGCTCAAAGACGGCTACCGCGGCAACGTCGCCTACACATCTGCCGACGACCGCGTGATGCCGCTCCTCACCAAAATTGCCAAAGACGGCGCCGACGACATCGTGACTCGCCAGGGCGGAATCACCCACGACGAACTGCAGGCCGCCGACTTAGTAGAACCGGTTTTCGGCGGCTGCTAAACAGGCGGCCCCGCGTGGCAACGGCGTCACGGGGCCCTAAAAAGAGGGCCCCGGCGGCACGCCGGAGCCCTTCGGAGGTGAGCCCCTATTAGTATTATCGGGTGCGAATCGATTGCGCCGGCCGTCGAAGCATCTGCAACGCGGGATGATGCACGAACGTTCTAAGGCGCGCATCGGCTGCCAGTTCCTGATAGGCCGGTGCCGACGAGATCGTGATGTCGTCTTCACCTTTAGCGCCCAAGATCGCCGGTGACGGATTGCCGAGACTGCTCGGGTAGGACGACTCAAATGCCGGATAGTCGAACCCGAGCCCCTGGACCGTGAACACGTCGCCTGGCGTCGCGGTCGCACCATTCGCGGTCGTATTGGCAGCCGCCGTGCANNGTGGCGCCGTTGCAGCTCGAGGGCTCCGGCGGCGGCGTGGCGCCGGCGGGGCTCGGAGGCGCCGTCGGTACCGGCCCGTAGTCGACGACTTCGACATAGGCCTCGGTAACGCCGGCCGGAAGGGTGACGGCAAAGGTCGCGCCGCCGTCGCCGCTCGCGTCGAGCGTTGGAGCCGGCGGCGGGGCCCAGCTGGGCAGCGTCGTCAACGTCGTCGGCAGCGTAAAGGACTTGCTCGTCCCCAACGTCCCGATGTTCGTCGGCAGGGCAACCGCCATCGTGTACGTGCCGCCGGCCACCGGCGCTAGGCCTTCAAACACGTCGAGGCCCATGCTGAGGCCGGCGTAACCGGGCGGCACTCCGCCATTTCCTACCGGAGACTGACCGTTCCCGAGAAGGTCGAAAGCCGGAGGGCCACCCCACCCGCTTGGAATCTGGTTGGGATCGCCCCCGGTGACGGAGAGCGCGTCGTACACCGGAACCGGATACGGTGCAACCGTGTACGTTGCCCCGAGCTGATTGTAGTTGGACGGTTCGAGCCCGAGGCCCGAGACTTGACCCGTGACACCGAACGTCGTCACGTTCGTTGCCGTTTGCGCGGTCGACTTCATCGCCGTACTCTCGCCGGGGGCCGGTCCTCCGGCGTCGATCGTTGCATAGAATGGATCGGCGGTCGGTGCCGTTGCGGGCAGTGTGCCGGCGACCGTGAAGGTCGGTGAATTAACGGACGACCCGCTGTCGCCGGGCGCCGTGTTCCCGGGACCTTGGCGGTAGGTTGTGACGACGTTGAGACCCGTCGCCGCTACGCCTGCNNGAGGCGACGTGTGGTGGTGCCGGGGAGTTGACCCCGTTGCTCGGGCCGCAGCCCGCCGCCGTTAACGCGACGAGCGTGCCGGCCGCAACTGCAAAGATAGCGAGGTGCGCGCCTGCATGGCGAAGCCCTAGCTGAAACGCCTTGGAGATCATATGTCCCTCTGTTGTTTCTTTAGAGAACGCGGGGCTACCGAGGAGCCATACGTCAAAGAGCGTTTATAGGATGCCGGAGGCCCACGACTACCTCTGATAGTTCCGTCGCAGTCCGCCTGACGAAGGGTTTCGTTTTGCCCGGACTTTCAAGCTCCTTTAAGCATTTCGGAGCATTTTTCGGCGACAAATCGTAACCGGTTCTTGCTTTAGAGGGCGATACCAATAGGGACCGGATGCCCACTAGTGGAGGATTTCCGGGACGCCTCAGACTTCCATCACCACCGGGATGACGATCGGCTTGCGTCGCGTTCGCTCGTAGACCGCCTTCGAGAGGCCTTGGCGGATGTGTTCCTTCACCGTCGGCACGTCGCGGATGCCCTCCGCCGAGCAGCCGCTGAGGATCTCGCTGACCCGCCGCTCGAGCTCGCGTGTGACGTCTTCGGATTCGGGCAGATAGAAGACGCCACGCGAGACCAAATCGGGGCCGGCGACGACCCGCGCTTCTTCCGCGTCAACGGTGACCACGACCATCATGATGCCGTCCGCCGAGAGGTGCTTGCGATCGCGTAGAACTGCTTCGCCGATGTCGCCGACGCCGCTGCCGTCGACCATAACGTTGCCGCCGTAGGTCTTGCCGACTTTTTCAGCGCCGCCGGGCGTAAACTCGAGCACGTCGCCGTTTTCGATCACGAAGCAATTTTCAGGCTCGACGCCGGTCTTTTGGGCGAGGCCGGCGTGCATCACGAGCATCCGGTACTCGCCGTGAATCGGGATGAAGTACTTCGGCCGCACGAGATTGAGCATCAGCAAGAGTTCTTCTTGCGAGGCGTGGCCCGAGACGTGGGCCGGGACGCTGCTCGTGCCGTGGACGACGGTCGCGCCGAGCCGGTAGAGGTTGTTGATCGTCTTGCCGACGCTCTTCTCGTTGCCGGGGATCGGGGTCGCGCTGATCACGACGGTGTCGCCCGCCAGAATCTTCACCCGCGGATGATCCCGCACCGCAAGCCGCGAGAGCGCGGACATCGGCTCGCCTTGCGAGCCGGTCGTGATGATGACGACCTCGTTGGGCGGATACTCGTCGATCTGTTCGAGCCGGATCATCCGGTCGGCCGGAAGTTTGAGGTAGCCGAGTTCGGTCGAATAGTGAACGACGTTCATGAGCGAGCGCCCGAGTAGCGCGATCCTGCGGCCGAAGCGAACCGCTTGATCGACGACTTGCTGGATGCGCGGCACGTTCGATGCGAACGAGGTGACGATGATTCGTCCTGGCGCGCGCGCGAAGATGTTCGCGAACGCATCGCCGACGACGCGCTCGGAGGGCGTATGGCCGGGCCGTTCGGCGTTCGTCGAGTCGGAGAGCATGCAGAGCACGCCGTCTTCCCCGATCCCGGCGATCGCCGCAAAATCTGCCGGCTTCCCGTCGATGGGCGTTTGATCGAATTTGAAATCTCCGGTGTGAAAGATCGTTCCGACTTCGGTGTGGATCGCGAGCGCGCAGCAGCCGGCTAGGCTATGGTTGATGTGAATGAACTCGGTCTCGATCGCACCGTAGGTGACGACTTGGCCGGGCTCGATCGAGACGAACAGGCGATCTCCGGCCTTCTGATCGCGCAGCTTGGCACGGATCAGCGCGAGCGACAGCGGCGTACCGACGACCGGGATCTCGAACTCGCGCAAGAGGTACGGGATGCCGCCGATATGATCTTCGTGCCCGTGGGTGACGAGCAGCGCGCGGAACTTGTCGCGGCGCTCGCGGAGGTACGAGAAGTCGTTGATGACGATGTCGACGCCGAGCATGTCGTCGTCGGGAAACATCAGACCGCAGTCGACGACGACGAGGTCGTCGCGGGTCTCGATGACCGTCATGTTCCGGCCGATTTCGCCGCACCCGCCCAGCGGAACGATGCGGACGTAGGGCCCCTCGGGTGGCTCGGCGACGATGAGCGAGGTGGCCGGAGAGCGGCCGTTGCTCTGATTCAAAAACGATCTTTCGGGCTTGCGATACGGAGCGCACCGCGTGAAGGTCCCCGGGAGGCCACACGATGCTCCGCGCTTGTTTCGTTACGCTGCTCGTTCTAACCGTTTCCGCCTGGGCCGTCGCTGCACCGGCCGAGCGCCCCGTTCGCGCCGAAAGGCACGCTCCGCACGCGCGCAAGGCGCCGGCGAAGCCCGCACCGGGCCGCGACTTCACGTCGGATCAGCTCTTCTCGCTGCGCGAACGCCGCCGCATCGCCGCCTACCTGCGGATGCGCCTCCTTGAAATGAGGGAAGCCGGCCTCGAACGCGCCGCCGAAGCAGTAAAGCGCCGGCTGCCGGCCGGCGCCTTGTTTGAAGGCTCGGCACGTTGCACCGCGGGGCCCGGGCCTTAGGCACCAAGCATTAAGGCGCAAAGAGCGAACAGGTCCGCACGTGACGACTTTGACGCCTCCGTCCCAGGCGCCGCCGGAGCGCCCGGCGCGCGCCGGGTTCAGCTTGCCGCTCGACATCGTCATCGCGCCCGGCCGAGCCTTCACGAAGATCGCGAAGACCAACGAGTGGCTACCCTCACTGGGTGTCATCGTCGCGCTCGGCCTGGTGACAAGCACGCTCTTCACCCCCGCGATCCTGCATATCGCGATCACGAGCGGCCCGCGCCCGGCCCATCCGCTCACGCCGGCGGAGACGCGGACCACCCAGTCGCAAATCATGTTAGGGCTCGGAGCCCGTGCGGTGCTGATCCCGCTGATGATGGCCGCCCTCACCGCGGCGCCGCTCACGATCGCAGCGCGCTTTAGCGATCCGCAGGCACCGTACGTGCGCTACTTCGCGCTCGCAACGAACTGCCTGGTCCCTTCGGCGCTCGGCGACCTCGCGCACGCGATTGCCGTCGCGATCCACCCTGCGTCGAGCTACAACGACATCCGGTCTCTGCAACTGGCGCTGCCCGACAACCTCGGCATCTTTGCCGCGCCGGGGAACGACCGTGAGTTGGATTTTCTCTCGCACTTCGATATCGGCGATGCGTGGTCGTTCATCCTCATCGCGTTTGGCTTCTCATTGTTCGCAAACGTGCGTTTCACGAGCGCACTGATCCTTGCGTTCGCGATGGATTTCGTCTATGCGTTCATCTTTGATTGAGAGGAACGGCGGCCTGTCCGTCGCGTGGGACGTCGTCGTCGCGCCGCAAAGCGCGTTCGAGGCGCTGCGCGAGCGCCCGCAGTGGGTCTGGGCGTTCGCCCTCACCTGCGCGCTCGGCATGGTGGGCGCCATCTTGGAAATTCCGGCCGGCGCTCACGTCGCCGCGGCGACGATCGCCGACCAAGCGGCTCACGATCCCACCATGGCCGTGCTCTCGCCCGATCGAATCGCGGCGATGACGCGCTACCAGGTAAGCACGCAACGATGGTTCTGGCTCGGCTGGCCGCTCGTGGTGCTGACGGCGACGTCGCTCGCCACACTGCTGATGCTCGCCTTCGATCGGCTGACGCGCGGCAGCGCGAGCTTCGCGAAACTGTTTGCGCTCGCGATGAACGTGGCAATCCTCAACTATGGGATCGGGTTTCTCGTCATCGGGGTTTTGTGTGCGTTGCGTTCGCCCGAAGATTTTTCGGCGCCGTCGGATATCGCGCGGTTGACGCCGAGCCTTGCGTGGTTCGCGCCGGCCGCGTCGCCGAAGGTTACGGCGTTCTTCGTCGGGTTCAATCCGTTTCAGATCTGGTCGTTCGTGCTGCTGGCCCTCGGCCTGCGGACGATCGCCGGGTTCGCGCCGGCGGGCTCGTACATCGTCGCCGCGGCCGTGGTGCTCGCCGGGCTGCTGTTCCCGGTGCTCGTCGCGCGATGACGGCCGCGCGCATGTTTGCGGCGCTCGCCGCGCTTTGGGCCGCGACGCTGCCCTGCGGTGCGCTGGCCGGCCACCACGACCGTCCGACCGGCGGCACGCTCGAGGCCGAGGCGGCTGCAACGGCGCCGCCGCCGGTGTTCGTCCCCGGCGTCTTCGACGGCGAACCGGGGAATCGCGCGCCGTTGCGGCTCGACGCGCTGGGCGCCGTCAGCTACGCGCTCGGCCATGCGCCGTCCCTGCTCGCGCAGCGCGCGACCGTGCTCTCGCTCGATTCAACCTTCACCAAAGTCCGCGCGGGTGAGTATCCGAGCGCGGGCGGCCTGTTGCAAAACGAAATCGCGAAGTCGGCGAACCAGCCGGGTCAGTTCGCCCAATTCGGCATCTCCCCGGCGAGCAATTTCTCGGAAAACACGGCCGAGCTGCAGTCGACGTACACGCTCTACAACGGCGGCCAGCAACTCTTAGCGCAGCAAGCGAAGAAGCAAGTCGAGAACGCACAGTTCGAGTTGCGCCGGCAGGAAGAGCAGACGGCGATCGCCGTTTCCAACGCTTTCTATGCCCTCGCCGCCGACCGCGGTATCGTCATGCTCGACGAAAACGACCTGGCTTATCAGCAAGCGCTGCTGCAAATCGCGCGCGACGAGGAACGCGTCGGGCGCATTGCCGGGGTGGACGTGCTGAAGGCCGAGGTCGCGGTCGCGCGCAGCGAGTCCGCGCTCGTCGGCGCGCGCGCAACCGAGCAGAACGACCGCGAAGCGCTCGCCGTGCAAATCGGCGCCCCGGCCACGACGACGTTCGACGTGCCGGAGCCGCTGCCGGAGCCGGCAGTTCCGGCGACGCCGCTCGATCAGCTCGCCGAGATCGCCAAGATAAATCGCCCCGAGATCGGCGAGGCGCGCACGGCACTCGACGCTTCGAAGCTCGGCGACGCAGCGGTCGACAACGACCTGCGACCTACCGTCACCGTCAACGGCTCGTTTGGAAGCCAGGTCTCGCCGACCGAATTCGTGCAGGAGCAAAATGAGATCGACCAAAGCAACGCCGCGGCAATCGCGAGCTACAATTCCGAAAAGATGCTCTTTCCGACGCTCGTCATTCCCGCGCCGACGCTGATCCCGCCGGTGGACCGGCACGTGCCCGGGTTCTGGCAGTTCAACATCGTTTCGACATTCCAAGTACCGCTCTACGATTACGGCCAGCGCGCCGCCGAACACCACTCCGCGCGGGCGCAAATCCAGTCGTCGCTGGCCGGCCTCTACAACGCCTACGACTCGGTCGAGGCGGACGTCGATGCCGCTAGCCGCAACTTGGACGCGGCCGCCGAGAGATTGCGGCTCGCGAAGATCTCGGCACGGCTCGGCACGGAAACCGCGCGGATCGCGCAACTGCAGTACCGCAGCGGCTTAATTTCGTTTACCGACGTTACTCAAACCGAGCAGACCGCGCTCTCGGCGCAAAACGATTTGGTCGCCGCGCGCGTGCAGTACGTGACCGCGCTCATCAAACTTCGCGTTGCGCTCGCGCCGCCGAGCACCGCCGCCGCCGCCGACCTTCGAGGATTGTAGTTTTGAATCGACGCCGCAACACGCTTATCGCCATCGGTGGCATCGTCCTGATCGTGATCGTCGGGCTCGTCGTCCGCCGCGGGCAAAACGCGGTCGCCGTCCAAGAGCGCGTCGTGCACTACGCCGACTTTCAGACGAAGTTGCCCGAGACGGGGGTCATCCAGTTGCCCCGCACGGTTACGATTCCGGCCGGCGTCCCGGGCAACATCGAGGCGATCTTCGTGCGGGCGGGCGAGCGCGTGTCCGCCGGCCGGCTGCTCGCCACGATCTTCAACGCGCAGATAACCTCGAACGTGCGCGACGCCGAAGAAACCGCGGTCTCGGCGCAGGGCCACACGCAAAGCGTCGCCGAGACCAACGCCGTGCTGCCCGAACAAAACCGCTCGAGCGTGCTGCAAGCCGAAGCGAACGTCGTGGCCGCGCGCTCGCAGGAAACGCAGGCGCGACAGGATCTCGTCGCCGGTTCGCAATCGGGCCTCGGATACGGCGGCACGACCGCGGAAGAGCAGCGCTTGAGCGCCGATACCGCGCTCGCAAAAGCGGCAACCGATCTCGGCGAAGCCAAGCGCACGTACGATGCGAACAAGTTCCTCTACGATCAGAAGGGCCTTTCGCGCGACGCGCTGCTGCAGTCGCAGGCCCGGCTCAACGAAGCGCAAGCGACCTACGACCAAGCGCGGCGCGAGCGTTCGATCTTGGGCGGACAGCTGACGCGCGAGACGCAAGTCCTGCGCGATCGCGTCGGCTCGGCGCACGACGGCGTGCTGCAGGCCGAGGCGGCGCTCGCGGCTGCGCGGGCCACGGCCACCGAGTCGAAACAGGGCGACCTCGTCGCCGCGCAAGGCGACGCCGGCCGCGCCGTTGCGGACCTCGCCTATGCCCGCGAACAAGCGAGCAAACTGCGAATCGCCGCACCGTTCGACGGGATCGTCCAAAGCGTCGCCGCGGAGGCGAACGACCCGCTGCGCCCGCTGCAGCCCGGCGACAGCATCGTCTCGGGGCAGGCGCTCTTCACCTTAGCCGCCGACGACAACTTCATCGTGCGCACGAAGGTCGACGAGCAGGACGTCGCGGACTTACGCGCCGGCGAACGGGCGATCGTGAGCGGCGAGGACTTCAACGGCGCGAAGCTGCCCGGTTATGTCGTATCGATCTCGCCGGTCGCGCAGCAGTCGCAGGATCCGTCGAACACCTCGCGCCAGGTGCTGACGACGATCGCGCTCGAGCGCCGCTTGCCGTTCTTGCGCGACGGCATGACGGTCGACGTCGACATCGTCACGCACGCCGAGAAGCACGTGCTCGTCGTCCCGAACGACGCGCTCCACACCGACGAGCGGGGCAGCTTCATCTTCGTCGTCCAGGGCGGCCGCGCGCGGCGAACCAACGTAACGCTCGGGGCTCAGAACGACACCGACTCGATCGTGAAATCCGGATTGCATGACGGCGACACGATCGTCGCCGAGAAGAACACGGCGCTCGCGCCCGACGCCCCCGTCAAACCAGCACCGACGCCGACCGCTGGTTCCTCGCCGACCGCGACGAAGGGCGAGTAACCACCGTGGGCCGCTATCTCGCGTACGCTAGAGAAGCGCTGGATGCGCTCTGGCGCAACCGCGCGCGCTCGATCCTCACGATGCTCGGGATGATCATCGGAACGGCTTCGGTGATCACCGTGCTCGGGATCGGCAACGCCGCTTCAAGCGGGATATCCTCGTCGCTAAACGCCTTCGGCGATCCGGGTTATTTGGTCGTCGTCGATCCCAAGCAAGACGATCCCGACTCCGCGCAGATTCAGTACCGCGACGCAGCGACCGTGCTCGCCCAAGACCAGGGCGTCGTGCGCTACGTCTTTCCGAACTACGGCCGGAACTACCACATCAAAGCCAACGGCATCGATTACATCGGTCTGGTCGCAAGCCAAGAAGACGTCGTCTTCGATTCCTTGACGTTGCACGAGGGCCGGCGCATCGATCTCGACGACGTGCGCGGCGCCGGCCACGTGACGCTCATGAGCCAAGCGCTCGAGCGGCGTTTCTTCGGCGGCGGCCAGGCGCTCGGCCAGGTCCTGCGCATCAACGGCGTGCGCTTTCGGGTGATCGGCGTGTACGACGATCTCAAAGCCAGCCTCTTCTCGAACGCCGGCGCCTCCGATTACATCGAAATTCCCTACTCGACGTTCCACGAACTCGTACCGGGGCCGGTCGACTCGCTCAACGTCTGGGCTCAGCCCGGCGTATCGAACGACGAATTGCGCGACGCGATGGTCGCGACGTTGCGCCACCTGCACGGTCCGCGCGCGGAGTACCAACTGCAGGACTTCAACGCGTTCTTCGGAGCGTTCGAGAAAACGATCGCCGTGGTCGGTTATGGGTTGACGGCGATCGGCGGGGTCGCGCTGCTCGTGGCCGGGATCGGAATCATGAACATCATGCTCGTCTCGGTGACCGAACGCACGCGCGAGATCGGCATCCGCAAAGCAATTGGTGCCGCCGGCCGCGACATCACGACCCAATTTTTGATGGAAGCGCTGATCCTTTCGCTGATCGGCGGCGGGACGGGGATGGTGCTCGGCATCGCGGCGGTGTTGCTCGCGTACGGGGTCGTTTCGGGGCTGCTCGGGCCGGCGCCGATCCCGTGGTTGTTGATCGTCTCGGTCGCGGTCGGGTTCTCGACCTTCGTCGGCGTCGTCTTCGGCACGTATCCGGCGATCCGCGCGGGCAAACTGGACCCGATCGTCGCGCTGCGCTCCTAGCGTGATCCGTCAGCTCGGGCCGTTCTTCATGGAGGCACTCGGGGTGCTCGCGGGCAACCGCACGCGTTCGATCCTCACGATCACGGGCCTGATCATCGGGGTCGCCGCCGTGATCGCGATTCAGATTCTCGGCAAAGGCCTTTCCGGCGCCGTCACGGGCGTCCTCGGATCGATCAACGACCGAAGCTTCTACATCTTCCCCAACGTCCGCCAAGCCGATTTCTCCCAGGCCGAGATCAAGTACAAGGACATCGAGAAGACGACCGAGCTTTTCCCGAACATCGTTGCCGCAATCCCGGCCGGTTCGGTCGACCGGTTGATGAGCGTCGGCCACCGTCACGCGCGGCTCGCGCTTGCCGCGGATTCCGACATCAGTTTCGCGGCGGTGCCGCTCGGCTACGGGCGCAACATCTCCTACGACGACGTCACGACGAGCGCTCACGTGTGCGTCATCACAAACGACGCTTACAAGCGGCTCTTCCCAGACGGTGACGATCCGGTCGGCACGAGCCTACGGGTGGCCGAGCGGCGCTTCGTCATCATCGGCGCGCAGGGACCGCCGACGCAGGGCATCCTTCCAACCAACTTCGGCGGTGACGTCTTCATCCCGTACACGACCTACGAACACGAATACTTGCGCACGCGGCCGCTGATCGCCGCGCGGTTCCTCGTGCGCGACGCGAGCCGGATCGCCGATACGGAGGCCGGCGTCATCAACTACTTCAAAGCGCGCAAAGCGGGCCGCGCGGAATATCAAACCTTCGATCGCAAGTCGTTCTCGTCGACCGTCGACGGAATCTTTGCGGCGCTAACCCTCGTCGTCGCGTTGATCGGCGCGGTATCGCTCGTGGTCGCAGGGATCGGCATCATGAACATCATGCTCGTCTCGGTCACCGAACGGACCCGCGAAATCGGCGTGCGCAAAGCGATCGGCGCGACCCGCTTCCAGGTGCTCGCGCAGTTCTTCATCGAGGCGCTGCTGTTGTCGCTGATCGGGTGCGGCATCGGCCTCGTCATTGGGGTCGTGCTCGGCGGCCTAGTCGATCGCTTCGCGCTTGTTGCGATCTCCGGCGTCGTCCCCGAGCTACCGTGGTTGCAGTCGGTCGCGATCGCCGTCGGCTTCGCGACGCTCGTGACCTTGGTCTTTGGAACGTATCCGGCGTATCGCGCGGCCCGCCTCGACCCGATCGAGGCGCTGCGCTACGAGTGAGTCGCTAGCGACGGCCGGCTAGCCCTCAAGAGCGCGGCAGATGCGGGGCCGGACCCGGGACCGGATTGGGTACGGGCTGCGGTGTCTGCGGCGTGCTCGGCTGCCGTTTTCTCGCGCCCACTGGCCCGGTGACCGTTCCCGTCGGCGTCGACGACGGCGTCGGAACCGTCGTCGGCGGCACGCTCGGCACTGGTGTCGGCGTCGGCACCATCGTCGGCGACGCTGTCGGTATCGGTGTCGGAATGGGCGTCGGTATCGGTGTCGGGATGGGCGTCGGGATCGGCGTCGGGATGGGCGTCGGAACAGGCGTCGGCACCGGCGTCGGTATCGGTGTCGGGATGGGCGTCGGTATCGGTGTCGGGATGGGCGTCGGAACAGGCGTCGGCACCGGCGTCGGCACCGGCGTCGGCACGGGAGTCGGAACAGGCGTCGGCACTGGCGTGGGGACGGGCGTCGGAACAGGCGTCGGAACAGGCGTCGGGACGGGTGTCGGCACAGGCGTCGGNNGTCGGCACAGGCGTCGGGACGGGCGTCGGGACAGGCGTCGGCTTCACTGTCGGGGTGGGCGTGGGCAGGGCAGTCGCGGATGCCGTCGGCTTCGGTGTCGGCGTCGGCGCGATCGTGGGCGTCGCGACCGGGGTCGGCGTCGCGACCGGTGTCGGCGTCGGCAGCGCTGTCGGGGTTGGGGTCGCTGTCGGCAGCGGCGATGGCGACGGGGTCGGCGTGCGCGCCGGGGTTTGCGTCGGTGTCGGCAACGGGGTCGCCGTCGGTATCGGGGTCGGCGTCAGTAACGGAGTGGGCGTCGGAATTGGCGTCGGCGTGTGCGGTGTGATCGTCGGCGCATTCGTCGGCGAGCTGCTCGACGAACCTCCCCCGCCCCCGCCGTGACCGGCCGCCACAAGGCCAATGAGTCCGACCCCGCCCAGAAGCCCGAGCAGTATCCCCGCGCTGCCGCCTCCGCCGCCGCCTCCGCCGGCGCCGGAGGCCGGCGCGGCGGCGGGAGCAGCAGCGTTGCCCAGGTCGCAATGAACCGTGGCGAACGACGTACCGAACGCGAACGGCGCAAGTGGTGCCGGCGTCTTCCCGGGGGTTGTTACGGGCACGGGCACCGCGTGTGCGCCGACCTGGGCGCCGCTCTGGTCGTAAAAGGTGAAGACGATCGTTTGGGGCACGCCGCTCGCGGCCGGCTGCAACACGACGATCGGAGCGTACGTCTTGGCGTCGGAATCAAAACGCAGGCCGCACGACGCAATAACGGACAGGTCGTCCACGACGCCGTCGTACGGCAACGACGCGCCGGCAGCAACCAGCGGCTGAAAAAGAAACGCTGCGACAACCGATACCGCGAGCGGTTGCTTCATGACGGCGCTACTCTTTGGTGCGAATGAGGGGGAACCCCCCAAAGAGAACAACGCCCCGACGAATGTCAGCGCACACGATCCTTTTGGCCGGCGTCACGAAGGTCTACAAGATGGGGACGCTAGACGTGCCGGCGTTGCGCGGCGTCACCTTTACGATCGATCCGGGCGAATACGTCGCGATCATGGGGCCGTCAGGTTCCGGGAAATCGACCCTGATGAACCTGATCGGGTGCCTCGATCGCCCGACGGCCGGTTCGTACCGCCTCGACGGCACCGACGTCGCGACACTCGACGACAACGCGCTTGCCGGGATCCGGCTCAAGAAGCTCGGCTTCGTCTTTCAGGGCTTCAATTTACTCGCGCGAACGAACGCAATTAAGAACGTTGCTCTTCCGCTCTTTTACGCGGGGATTCCGCAAAAGGAGCGCGATCGCCGAGCGGAGAGGATTCTCGCCGAGGTCGGACTCGCCGACCGTGGCGACCACAAACCAAGCGAGCTATCGGGCGGGCAGCAGCAGCGCGTCGCGATTGCCCGAGCCCTCGTGAACGACCCGGCGGTCCTCTTGGCCGACGAACCGACCGGCAATCTCGACTCGACGACGAGCGCTGAGATCATGGCTCTCTTCCGTCAACTCAATGCCGGCGGCCGAACGATCATTGTGGTCACCCACGATCCTGAAACCGCCCGCAACGCCGGGCGCATCATACGCCTGCGCGACGGCTGGGTCGTCTCCGACGGTCCCGGGACCGGCCTGGACGAAGCTGGGAACAACCCCCCTTGCTCCGCCGGAGAGTGTGCCTGATAATGAGATTTCGGACTCCGGCATTCAAGAAGAAAGCGAAAATAGGGTCGCGGAGCGTGACTTCCTGAGCCCGCCCGAGTATAAGCTCCGTACACGAACGACCTCTCTATAATAATCGGGGCGGCCTGGCCCCGACCCCCCAACGGAGAAATAGAACCAGCTCATGCAGAATCTTCGCGTCCTGCCCACGTTGATTGTCGGCCTCGCCGGTGCCGTCATCGGCAGCTTTTCGATGATGCTCTATGCGAGCACGCACTTCGCCGGCGTTGCCGGCCCCGGCAACACGCCCCCGTCCGTCAACGCCGCACCGATGCTTACGGCCGGCGACGACCAGAGCCGGATCGTCAGCGCGGTCAAACGGGTCGCGCCTTCGGTGGTGGCGATCAACGTAACGGTCAACGGTCAGCAGGTCGTCCCGCTGGATCCGTTCGCGCAGTTCTTCGGACAGCAAGGGCCGGAGCGCGTTCAGCGCTTCCGGGCGCGCGCGTCGGGCTCGGGTTTCGTGTACTCCCGAACCGGTGACGGCGGGATGATCGTCACCAACGCGCACGTCGTTCGACCGCCCAGCGGCTCGAGCGTTTCGTCGATCCAGGTCGTCTTTCAGAACGGCGACCGCGTTCCGGGCCACGTGTTCGCCTCGAACATCGGCGCCGATCTCGCGCTCGTGAAGGTCGACAACTACACGAAGGTTCCGCCCCCGGTCGAGATCGCCGATTCGAGCAAGCTCGAAGCTGGGCAATGGGCGATCGCCATCGGCGAACCGTTCGAGCTCAAGCAGTCCGTCTCGCTTGGCGTCGTCTCCGGCTTCAACCGTGACGAGACGATCGGCAACGACACCGGCGGCAGCGAGATCGACTTCAAGGGTCTGCTGCAAACCTCGGCCCCGATCAATCCCGGCAACTCCGGCGGCCCGCTGATTGACGTCGAGGGCCGGGTGATCGGCGTCAACCAGTCGACCGCGAACCCGCAGGCCGGCGCGCAAGGCATCGGCTTCGCGATCCCGGCCAACACGGTCCGCGAACAGGTCGCGTTGCTTGAGAAGGACCCGGGCGTCCACCAGGGCACGAACACCGGCTTCATCGGTGCGGCGCTCGAAACGGTCACGCCCGACCTTGGCGTCCAGCTCAACTACAAGGGCAAGGGCGTCGCGGTCGCCCAGGTCGTCTCGGGCGGCCCCGCCGACCAGGCGGGCATGCAACCGGGCGACGTGATCCAGAAGGTCAACGGCCAAGACGTCACCACCAACGACGAGGTCGTCAAAGCGATCAAGGCGACGAAGCCCGGCGAGACGATCAACATGGAAGTCTGGAGCGCCGGCATCAAAAAGCTCGTGACGATCAAGGTTCAGGAGCGCCCCGCCGACGTCGGTGTAACCCTCCCCCAACAGCCGTCCGACCAAGACCCGAACCAGCAACAGCCCTAAGTCTTGGGTGCGCCAAAGCGCTTGTCATCCTGAGCGGAGCGCCGCTAGGCGCGCAGTCGAAGGACAAACGGAGTTTCGCCGAGCTACGGCGCTCCTTCGACTCCGGCGCTTTGCGCCTCCGCTCAGGATGACAACACAAACGGCCCGCGAGCTGAAACCGTGGGGGGCGTTTTGTGTATTATGGGTAGCGGTAAATAGCTTGCGCCGGGTTTTATGCGGCGCGCGTCCTTGATTAGTCGGTAAGCGGCAAGGCGAAGCCCCGGTTTTATTCGGGGGTCGCGAGCGTCAAGCTCGCGTGCAGATGGTCCGCGACTGATCGGAAAGAGGTTCACCTTATGGCAAAAGTGGTCGGAATCGACCTCGGCACGACGAATTCCGTCGTAGCCGTGATGGAGGGGCAAACGCCCACCGTCATCGCGAATTCAGAGGGCAGCCGTACAACGCCCTCCGTTGTAGCATTTACAAAGACCGGCGAACGGCTCGTCGGCCAGCTTGCGAAACGGCAAGCCGTCACGAACCCAGAGCGCACGATCAAATCGATCAAGCGCCACATGGGCACGGATTTCAAAGTCAAGATCGACGGCAAGGATTACACGCCGCAAGAGATCTCGGCGATGATCTTGCAAAAACTCGTCAACGACGCGTCGACGTATCTCGGCGATCGCGTCACCCGCGCCGTCATCACGGTGCCCGCGTACTTCAACGACGC
>PMHP01000148.1:0-9652 GCA_003158195.1 Vulcanimicrobiota bacterium
GCAATCTCCGCGCGTTTGCGACGCTGGAGCACGAGCGGCAGCGCAACGTTTTCCGCGACCGTCATGGCGGGCAGCAAGTTGAAGAACTGGAAGACGGTACCGATGCTATCGCGCCGCAACGCCGTGAGCGCATCGTCATCGAGCATGGAGGTGACGCGGCCCTGCAGCTCGATCGTTCCCGACGTGGGGCGGTCGATGCAGCCGACGAGGTTCAACAGCGTGCTTTTCCCGCAGCCGCTCGGCCCGACGAGCGCCACGAGTTCGCCCGACCGCACCTCGAACGAAACGCCGTCGAGCGCCGGGACCGGTTCGTTCCAGGTTCCCTCGTAACTCTTGCGCACGTCGCGAGCGCGCACCGCAAGGGCACTAGTCACCGTCGCGTAAAACGATGTGGAACAGACCGAGCCGCGAGAGCGTCGGCGCTTCCCATCCGGCCTGCAGCGCGAGCTCCTCGAGTTCGCTCATCGTATAGGATCGTTTAATGGCGATCGATGCATCGTACGATCTTGGACGACTCCGGCCGTCGAAACGTGCGAGCGTCGTTGCCGCTAGGGCGGCGAGGCGAGATCGCTCGAGATCGCAGACGATCGGCGAGACGCGCGCCACGCGGCGCATCTCGCGCAGCACCTCGACTGCGGCGTCAGGTTCGAAGAGGTGCATCGACAAATGTAAGGTCGCCAGATCGAACGATGCGTCCGGGAAGGGCAGCCAGCGAGCATCGGCGCGAACGTAGCGCAGGCACCGGTCGTCGCCCGTGCGCGCTTGCGCGATCGAAAGCGCTTCGTCGCTTGCATCGAGGGCGACGACTTCGAAGCGCCTGCCTCGGGCGCGCGCCTCAGCAAGGACCGCGCGCGGAAGCTCGGCAGCCCCGCAGCACACGTCGAGCAGCCAGGATGCATCGTAGGAAAGAACGTCCGCGACGAACGGCTCGAGCCCGCCCAGGCGGCGGCTCGTCTGCTCGACGAGATCGAGTTCCGAGGCGAAGTCGTAGGCTTCCGCTCCGGTTGCGGTGGAGCGTTGCGAGAAAGCGGCGCGCCGCATGGAGGTTACTTCGCCGCTGCGCGGGCGATGTCAGTTTGTTTTGAAATACTCGGCGTTGACTTCGGTATAGCTCTTCCACTTTTCCGGAACGTCGGAATCCGCATAGATCGCTTCGACCGGACACGCCGAAACGCACGCGCCGCAATCGATGCACACCTCGGGATCGATAAAGAGTTGCTTGTCCTCATCGCCGCCGTGAATGCAATCGACCGGACAGACGTCGACGCACGACTTGTCTTTGGTGCCGATGCACGGTTCGGTGATGATGTAGGCCATGACGTTCCTGAGGACCCTTTCGAGGCGAAAACAGCCTGGTCGTATTGGGGGATGGGTTCGTGCGGTCCTGGCGGGAGCGGCATGCCGCTACGGGCCCGGCCTCGAAACGTCCGATAACCTCCAGGAGTAGTATGGATATAATGGCCGCGATATGCGAGACGTGCGGGCTGCAACCCGCAACCGTTCGTGACTTCACCCTGCGCAGCGGGACGTGGGTCGAGGCGGAGATTTGCGACGCCTGCGCGCGGCGCCGGCGCCTGGGCCCGATCCCGCTGCTCGGCACGGCGCTGGCAGCCGTGGCTCTGGCGGTCGGAACGACCTACGCGATCGACCGCTTCAGCCGTTCCGAACGCGATATGCAGAGCGCCGATCCGCGCGAGTGGGCCAAGCGCCTGCGGACGTCGACCCCGACGTTGTCCTCGTATTCCCGTGACCTGACCGCAGCGGCGCGTGCCGGTGAGCTCGACCCGGTCGTCGGGCGCGATCTCGAGATCGAGCGGGTCGTCGCGATCCTCTCGCGCCGGTCGAAGAACAATCCGTGCCTCGTCGGCGATCCGGGCGTCGGCAAGACGGCGGTCGTCGAGGGGCTCGCGCAGCGCATCGCGCGCGGTCAAGTGCCGGCCGTGCTGCGCGATAAGCGCATCTTGGCTTTGTCGCTCGGGCCGCTGGTCGCGGGGACGAAGTATCGCGGCGAGTTTGAGGGACGCGTGAAACGCATCCTCGACGAAGTCAAGCGATCGGCGCGCGAGGTCGTGCTGTTCATCGACGAACTTCACGCGCTCGTCGGTGCGGGCGCCGCCGAGGGCTCGCTCGATCTCTCCTCGATGATCAAGCCGGAGCTCGCGCGCGGCGAGTTGCAGTGCATCGGCGCGACGACGTTNNGACGAGTACCGCAAGCACATCGAATCGGATAGCGCGCTCGAGCGCCGCTTCCAGCCCGTGATGGTCGCCGAGCCGACGATCGAAGAGACGGGTGCGATCCTGCGCGGGTTGCGCGGGCGCTACGCGGATCATCACGGCGTTACGATCACGGACGGCGCGATCGACGCCGCTGCGGCGCTGTCCGCGCGCTACATCGTCGACCGGTTCTTACCCGACAAGGCGATCGACCTCATCGACGAGGCGGCGTCTTCGGTNNATCGGATCGGTCGCGCAAGCGATTCGCCGCGGCCGCGCGGGGCTCAAGGATCCGCGTAAACCGGTCGGCGGCTTCCTCTTCATCGGCCCGAGCGGCGTCGGCAAAACCGAACTCGCGCGGGCCCTAGCCGCGGAGCTCTTCGGAACCGAGGACGCGCTCGTGCGCATCGACCTTTCGGAGTACACCGAGTCGCACACGGTCTCGCGATTGCTTGGCGCGCCGCCCGGATACGCCGGCCACGACGAGCCCGGCCAACTGACGGAGCCGGTGCGACGGCGCCCGTATTGCGTGGTCCTCTTCGACGAGTTCGAGAAGGCGCACGCCGACGTCGCCGCGATCCTCTTGCAGATCCTCGACGACGGTCGCGTCACCGACGCGAAGGGCCGCACGATCGACTTCCGCCACGCGATCGTCATCCTGACGAGCAATGCGGACCCAAGCGAACTCGAGATTTACCTGCGCCCCGAACTCCTCAACCGGATCGACGACGTCGTGCACTTCAACCCGCTGGGCGAGCGCGAGATCGAGGCGATCGTCGAACTCCAGATGGTTTTGGTCGCGCAGCGTCTTGGGGCGCTGCGCGTCTCGATCGTGCTGAGCGACGACGCCCGAAAGTTCCTCGCATTCGAGAGTATTGCGGCCGGCAGCGGCGCGCGTTACGTGGCGCGAACGATCGCGCGCCTCGTCACGAATCCGCTCTCGACCGCGATCCTGCGCGGCGACATCAAGGAAGGCGGAGCCGCGCGGGTCGAGCTGCGCAACGAAGACCGCATCGAAGTGATCGCGGCGTAGTGTGCCGCGGGTTCGCCCTGGCAGCTGCGTTCGGCTTGCCGCTTGCGGCGAGCGTCGCGTCTGCGCAGCCGGCGCAGCCGGGCGGTGCGCTTAGCGGCGCGATGGCGCCATATGCGTGGTTTCCGGGGCACTGGTCCTGTCAAACGACGGTCGTCTCGACCGGCGCGACGACCCCGGGCACGCTGTCGGTTCTGGTCGACCCGCTCCACGACGTGCTCTCGCAACGCTTTTCGACGACCCTTGCGGGGAAGCCGTACCGCAGCGACGAGGTCCTTGCGTACGATCCGCACAAGCGCGCGTACTTTCAGAAAGAAGTCGACCAGACCGGTACGCAGATCCTTTTATTCTCACCCGGCGGCTACAAGCCGAGCATGACCTACGAGGGCGTCATGGTCCCCTCAGGCGGCAAACTCTACCGGATGCGCGCAACGATCGCCATCGACGCAAACGGCTCGCAACTCCACACTTCAACCGCTTTTTGGCAAGCNNCGTTTTGTGTTGCCCGGTGTCACCCTGAGCGGAGCGCCGCAGGCGCGAAGTCGAAGGGCCGCCGGAGCTCGGCCACACCCCGTTTGTCCTTCGACTGCGCGCCTGCGGCGCTCCGCTCAGGATGACACGGCTCGCGCTTCGCGCTTCGCACGGATGACGCGGCGGCGCGAGGCGGTTACAGGATCTTTTTGATTGCGGCTTCGATTTCGGGCGGGTCCATTTGGCCGAGGCGGTAGGTGCTGACTTTTCCGCTCTTGTCGATGAAGATGTGGACGGGGAGGCCGACGATGCCGTAGGAGCCGCCCATTGTGCCGTCGTCGACGGCGATCGCGAACGGCCATTTGTATTGGCGCGCGAACGCGAGGGCTTTGGTTTTATCTTCGAGTTCGTTGATGCCCAGAACCGTGAAGCCCTTGGAATGGTATTTGGCGTAGAGCTTGCCGACGCTGGGAGCCTCGTCGTTGCACGGGCCGCACCACGAGGCGAAGAAATTCAAGTAGAGCGGCTTGCCTTTGTAGTTTGCGAGGGATATGGAGCCGCCGCTCGCTCGCGCAAGGGTGAAAGCGGGGGCGGGGTCGCCTTCATGCGGGACGGCGAGCGCCGGTGCCGCGGCGGCCGAGAAAAACGACAAGACAAACGCGGCAAGGCTTATGTGGCGGATCACGGGCTGGCTCCAATCATACCGGTAAGAACGAGGGGAAGCGGACGTGCGTTGCATCTTCGCGCATCGCGGCGAGCAACTCTTGCACCGACTCAAACTTGCGTTGTTCGCGGATGAAGCGGAAATCGCGCAGGGTCAGCTGTTCGCCGTATATCGTCGACTGAAAATCGAGCAGCCACGCTTCGACGGTGCGCGTGCCGCCATTGAAGGTCGGGTTCGTGCCGATCGAGACGAGGCCAGGGTAGTCGCGCCCGTCGTAACGGGCAACGACGGCATAGACCCCGTCACCCGGCAAGCTTTTCCCGGGGGGGACGGCGAGATTCGCGGTCGGGAACTCGAGATCGTGACCGCGGCCCTCGCCGATGACCACGCGGCCGGTCACGGCGTAGCTCTCCCCCAGGAGCCGGTTCGCCGTCTCCATGTCGCCGCGCAGGACCGCCGCGCGCACGCGCGTGCTCGAGATGCGCTCGTCCCGATCGGTAAGCGGCGGCACGGCGATCACCTCGACGGCGTGTGCCTCGAGTGCTTCGCGCGCGAGCGTCGCGTCCCCGCGCCGGCCCGCGCCGAAGCGAAAGTTCTCACCGATCACGAGCGCCCGCGCGCGCAGCACGCCGTAGACGATGTCGTCGCAGAAGGCCTGCGCGTCGACGCGTGCGATGCGCTCGTCGAACGGAATCAAGAACAGCTCGTCGATGCCGGTCGCCGCCAGCAGATTCACGCGCTCTTCGACCGTCGTCAGGAGCGGCGGGACTTTATCCGGGCGCAGATGCGTCGACGGATGATTCGAAAACGTCAGCACCGCAGCCCGAAACCCGGGCCGCCTCAGACGCAACAGCGTCCGCAGAATTTCCCGATGACCGCGATGCAGGCCATCAAAAAACCCGATCGCAAGCACGAGCGGCCGCTCCGTCGCCGGCCGCTCGATCCGGTGATGGATCTTCACACGAAAACCTTGCGTGGCGCGAGCAGGGCGCCGACCGGTTCGCCGACACCGACGAGCGTGCGCGTCGAATCGCGCACGAACACGTGCTTCGCTGCCGAGCCGCTCGGGAGCGGAACCAGCCGTCCCGCGCGAAAGTCAGCCGCGCCGCGGCCGTCGAGCACGATCGTCGGAAAAGGGATGACGCGCTCGGGCGCGATCAGCGCGGCCTGCGGATCCGCCTCGATCTCGTCGAGCGTCAGGCTCTCGTACAGGACGAACGGCCCCGACGCGTCGCGCAAGAGCGCCCCCATGTGCGCCGGACATCCGATCGCGGTGCCGAGATCCTCCGCCAGCGTCCGCACGTAGGTGCCCTCGGAACAGGCGACCGCGATTCGGGCCGTGCCGTTCTCGTAGCCAAGCAACGTCAAGCCGTAGACGACGATCTTGCGCGCAGCGCGCGCCACCGTTTCGCCGCGCCGCGCGATCTCGTAGAGCCGCTCGCCGCCCGAATGCAGCGCGCTATACATCGGCGGCGTCTGTTCGAGCGTCCCGATGAAGTGCGGAACCGCCCGCTCGAGCAGCTGCGCCGCGTCGGCCGGGACGGGCGCCTCTTCGAGCGTCTCACCGCTCGCATCGCCGGTCGCCGTCTTGCGCCCAAGCACGAGTGTGAACGCGTACGATTTGCGCCGGTCTTCCATCAACGGAATCAACCGCGTCGCCTTCCCGATCGCAAGCGGGAGCACGCCCGCCGCCAGCGGATCGAGCGTTCCCAAATGCCCGACGGGCAATTTCGTCCCGCCGCTCTCCGCAAACATCCGCCGAACGCGCGCGCCAACCTGCGTCGACGTCGGCCCCGCCGGCTTGAAGAGGTTCACGAAGCCGAGCACGTCGCGCGGCGGCTGCTTAGAGACCTTCGGCGACGAGCGCCGCGCGCACGGCGGCTACGGCATCATCGAGGCTTCCGGCAAACGTCAACCCCGAGGCGCGAAAATGGCCGCCCCCGCCGAGACGCCCGGCAGCGGACTGCACGTTCACCCGCCCGTTGCTGCGCAAGCTGACGCGAACGTCGCCTTCGTACGCTTTGAAAAGCGCCGCGACGTCAACCCCTTCGACCGCGCGCAAATGCTGGATGATCTCCTCGGTGTCCTCACCGTCCGCTTCGAACTTCACAAGCATCGCGTCATCGACGACGGACCAACAATACTTGCCATCCCGTTCGAGTCGCGCGCTCTCGAGTGCCGCGCCGATCAGACGCGTCGCAGCAAATCGCTTGTTCGCAAAGATCTTCTCGGTAATCTCGTCCTTGTCCGCGCCGAGATCCATCAGCTCCGCCGAAACGCGAAACACGTCGGCCGTCGTATTCGAATGGACGAACCCGCCCGTGTCGGTCATGATCGTGGTCAACAGACACGTCGCGATCTGGGGCGTGATCGGAGCTCCCAGCGCGCGCAGCAAATGCAGCACGCACGTCCCGGTCGAACACTCGGTCTCGAGAACGTAATTCAACGCCCCAAAGCGCGAGTTCGCCAGGTGATGATCGATATCGAGAATGTTGCGTCGCTCGAGCGGCGGCAAATACTCGCCGGCCCGCGACGTGTCGCTCATGTCGCAAAACACCCAAAGCGCGTCCTTCGGAAGATCCGCCGGCAAGCTGCGCGAGACGCGATCCGAGTCGGGCAGAAACCGCAGATTACGCGGAACCGGATCTTGCTGAAAGTAGTAAACGCGCTTCCCCATCGCCCGTAGCGCGAGCCCAAGCGCAAGCCCGGCCCCCAGCGTGTCCCCATCGGGCTTCACGTGACTGACGAACACGAACGCCGCGCGCCTGCGCAGCTCCGCCACAACGTCCTCAGTCGTAGCCTCGAGCTTCCCGTTCTCCGGCTTTTTGATCTCGATCATATCGACTACTTCCACATCCGACCCCTACTCGCCGCCTTCGGCACTCGAAGCCTGCGTCGTTTTGGCCGTTTCCGCAAGGACTTTACTCAGCGCAATGGCCTTTTCAGTCGTCCGGTCCTCGACAAAACTTAATTCCGGCGTATGTCGCAGGGCCACTTTGTGCCCCACCTCACCCCGCAAAAACCCCTTGGCGTGCTCGAGCGCGAGCATACTCTGCGTCGCAACGTGCCGGTCCCCAATGATCGACACGTAAACCTTCGCCTTCTGCAAATCGCTCGTAACCTCAACCCGCGTAACCGTCACGAACCCCAGCCGCGGATCTTTCAATTCAGATGAAATTAAGCGCGCAAGCTCCCGCTGCAGCTCGTGATCGACCCGCCCCATCCGCTCGCGTTTCATGCTCTCCCCTTCCGCCGCGCCCGTCCGCTCGCGCGCTTCGGCACCCCTTGGGACTTCCCCGAAGGCAAAGCCTCGCGCCGAAGCTGCTCGCGCCGCGCCGCAATAACGCCCACAATCAAAAGCAACGCCACCGATCCAAGCGCGCTATAAAGATCGTTCCGCTGCATGACCGGCCGCGCCGAATCCTCGACGAAATCCGCGATCTGCAAAATCAAGAACACCGTAGCAGAAACCGCCCCCGCCAAGAGCAACACCGTCCAAAGCTTTTCCTCGCCCGATGCAACCGTCTGCTTCTTCATCGCGCCCGCCGCATCTGCCAAACCGCAAGCGCCATAAATCCGATCCCCGCACCAAACCCAAACAAAACCGCCACGAAGAACGCACTCCCCGGCGCCCCCACTTTATCGAGCACCACCGAAGCCGCAATCGCCAGCAGCGCCGAAATACTTAAATCCAAAACCGAAGCACGGCGCAAGCGCGCAAGCATCCTTATCACGTCACGCCACCCGGCCGCGCCGTATCCCGGCGCCGCCACCGACTCCGATCACGAAACCTACGCCGGAACCGGTTCCGGCGCAACCAACTCCGAGGTGAACGCTTCGATGACATCCCCATTCTTGAGATCCGAGAACCGCGCAATCTGCACGCCGCACTCGAAGTTCTCCGCAACTTCCCGCACGTCGTCTTTGAAGCGCCGCAGCGACTCGAGCTCCGACTCAAACACGACCGCCGAATCGCGCAAGATCCGAACCTTCGCATTGCGCGTGAGCTTGCCGCTCTGCACGTAACACCCCGCGATCGTCCCAACCTTCGAGACCTTGAAGACTTCGCGAACTTCCGCGCGCCCAAGGATGATCTCGCGGAACTTCGGCGCAAGCATCCCGATCAGCGCCTTCTTGAGATCGTTCTCGACGTCGTAGATGACGCTATAGAAGCGCAGATCGACCTGCTCGTTCTCCGCCAGCCGCTTGACCGTCTCGTCCGGCCGAATGTTGAACCCAATGAGCACCGCATTCGAAGCGCTCGCCAGATTCACATCGTTGGGCGTGATCGCGCCGACCCCGGCATAGATCACGCGAATGTCGACTTCAGCGTTCGAGAGCCCTTCGACGCGGCTGCGCAACGCCTCGACCGCACCTTGGCCGTCGGCCTTGAGGATCAGGTTGAGCGTCTTGTTGCCGCCGTCGGCCGGCGTCGACATGAAGCTTTCGAGCGAGATGCGCGGTCCGCTCGTCGCCGCGATCGCGACGTCCTTGCGGCGCGTGGCGCGTTTTGCCGCGGCCTCGCGCGCGACCCGCTCGTCCGAAACGACCATCAGCGCGTCGCCCGCGCTTGGGACGTCGGAGAGGCCCATGATCTCGACCGGAATCGAGGGCCCAGCCTTCTTGACTTGTTTGCCCTTGTCGTCGACGAGTGCGCGAATCTTCCCGTACGCGCCGCCGACCACGACGACGTCCCCGACGCGCAGCGTGCCGTTCTGCACGAGAACCGTCGCAACCGCACCGCGTCCTTTGTCGAGCGCGGATTCGATGACCACGCCTTGCGCGCGCCGCTGCTTGTTGGCTTTAAGGTCGCGCAGTTCGGCCTCGAGCAACACGGTCTCGATCAGTTGGTCGATGCCCTCGCCCGTCCGCGCCGAAACCTGAACCATTTCCGTTTTGCCGCCCCAGTCGACCGGCTGCAGGCCTTCTTCTGAGAGCTGCGATTTTACCCGATCGGGTTGCGCGTCTTCTTTATCCATCTTGTTGATCGCGACGACGATCGGCACGTTCGCGGCCTTGATGTGCGAGATCGCCTCACGCGTCTGCGGCATGACGCCGTCGTCGGCCGCGACCACGAGGATCGCGACGTCGGTGACCTTCGCGCCGCGCGCGCGCATTGCGGTGAACGCCTCGTGACCGGGCGTGTCGATAAACGTGACCTTCTGATCGCCGCGATCGACGGTATAGGCACCGATACGTTGCGTGATGCCGCCCGCTTCACCGGATGCGACGTTCGCCGAGCGGATCCGATCGAGCAGCGAGGTCTTGCCGTG
>PMHP01000148.1:9727-9862 GCA_003158195.1 Vulcanimicrobiota bacterium
AGGTCGCGAGTTCCTGAACGGTGAGAACGTCCGGGATCTCGATCGTCTCGAGCACGGCCGACGGCGTCGCGGGGAGCGCGCCGCCCGAACTCTTCTTACGCCGCCGCTCCTTGTCGAGCAGCATCTCCGTCTCGC
>PMHP01000141.1:0-7503 GCA_003158195.1 Vulcanimicrobiota bacterium
GACACCGTGCTCGGAATGCGCATCGACCAAGGCGGCCATCTCACCCACGGCACCAAGGTCAGCTTCAGCGGCAAGCTCTACAACGCGGTCGGCTACGGCGTACGCCGGGATACGGAGCTGATCGATTTCGACGAGGTGCGCGCGCTCGCGCGCGAACACAAGCCCAAGCTCATCATCGCGGGCGCAAGTGCCTATCCGCGCACGATGGAGTACGCGCCGTTCGCCGAGATCGCAACGGAGATCGGCGCCGCGCTGCTCGTCGACATGGCCCACGTTGCAGGCCTCGTCGCGGTCGGCTTACACCCGTCGCCGATTCCGTTCGCGGATTTCGTCACCACGACGACCCACAAGACGCTGCGCGGGCCTCGTGGCGGATTGATTTTGTCGACGAGCGAGCGCGCGGCCGCGGTCGATAAGAGCGTCTTCCCGGGAATCCAGGGCGGCCCGATGATGCATACGATTGCGGCCAAGGCCGTCGCCCTCGGGGAAGCGCAGCGCCCGTCGTTCGCGAGCTACCAGCGGGCCGTCATCGAGAACGCGATAGCGATGGGCGAGGAGCTGCAGCGCGCGGGTGCTCGCCTGGTCGCGGGCGGCACGGACACGCATCTGCTACTCGTCGACCTCGGCCCCAAGAAGCTCACCGGAAAGGCCGTCGAGGGCTATCTCGACGAGATCATGGTGACGGTCAATAAGAACGGTATCCCGTTTGACCCGCAGAAGCCCGCGATTACGAGCGGCATTCGCATCGGAACGCCTGCGATCACGACGCGCGGCATGGGCATCGCCGAAGCCCGCGAGATCGGCAAGATCATCGGCGAAGCGCTCGAGGACGTCGGCCCGCGCACGAAGATCGAAAGGCTCCGCGGTCGCGTTCTCGAGTTGACGAGCCGCTTCGACGTTCCTTAAGCTTTCTTACGCGATGCTCAGTGGCACAAGATGTCCAAGTCGTTCGAGTTCGTTACGAACGGGTAGGGTTTCGTGATCGCAAACGTGACCCGTCCCCGAAGGCTGTGCTCCGCGTGGAGCCGCAGAAAATGCGATTGCGCCTGCTCCCCGACGGTCAGCGTGTGATCCGGCCATTTCTTCGCACCGCGCTCCCAATGATAGGTGACCGGCGTTTCGGGCATGCCGACGTGCCAATTCTTCACCAGGACGACGGCGGTGAACGCCACCTTGATCGGACAAAGACGGTAGTCTTCCGGCGGGGAGACGTCGTAGGTGATGTCGACGGCGAATACCGGTTTTTCTTGGGCACGGGCGGACGTCGTGGTCGCGTACGCCGTCACCCCGGCCACACAAACGGCGAGCATTCCACACGTCAACATCGACCATAGCCGCACGGCGAGATCCTCACAAAGACAGAAACGACGCGGCGATAAGCGCTGCGTGACTCCTATGGTAGGGACGACTAGCAGCCACGACTTCGGCGGATTTGCCTATTTTGCCCTTGGCGGCTACCTATTTTTCCGGCCCGCGCAAGCGAGAACCTCGCGGTCACGTTGCCGGGCTGACAAGCCTATTGGGCCTTCCTGTAGACCGGCCTGATTAGACGCTCCTTAAACGTTGCGCGCTACGCATGAGTGGATTCCGCGTAATGCGTACGTTCTTGCTCCCCTCGTTTGGGGCGCAATTTTTAAATTTTAAGGAGATGCTCGACCATGCCCTATTTTCGTCTACCCTGCATCGTGGCGGCTGCCGCGATGGCGGTCGCAGCCGCCGGTTGCAGCGGTGGTTCGTCCCCAACCCCGACCCCGCATACCACGTCGCCGCCGCCGACAATCCTCGTGGCCGGCAGCGAGCGAACGTTCACCGGTACCGACACGGCAACCCATGTGTACGCGAATCCGAGCCCGGGCCAAGCCAATTACACCTCCGCGAGCACGTTCGCGGCCACGACGACGGTCAATGCCGCAGCTGCAGGTGCGCCGGCGGCCTTTGATATCAACTCGACCGTCGCCTACACCGTGACGCAACCCGCAACGACGGGAACGCAGACGCTGAGCACGGACACCGACACCTACGAGAACCAGACGATGTCCGGAGGTTCGACGACGATCAGCGAGACCGGCTCAAAGGAAACCACGACGGCAAACGACGTAAGCGCCGCGGCGGCCGGCGGCGGTCCGTACACGCTTACCACGAACGAAACGACGACCTACGTGTCGCCATTCACGAACGAAGTTTATCCGTTGCACGACGGGGCCACGATCACCGAGCCGCTCGCGCGAACCGTCACCGAGACACAGACGGATCTGAACGCGGGCGGCGGTGCTCCGCCCTCATCCTTCAATTACATCACCTCGCAGGCCGAGACGTACAACAACGACGGCTCCTTCTCGATCGATCCGCGCAACTTCTCGAACGGCGACAGCCGCGTGCTCGTCGAGAATGCAAACGGAACCGCCTCCGAGTCGGATTCCACGGACTCATTCGCCGAAACGATCGGCGCACCAGCGCTCGTCGGGGCATTGTACTTGATTCCCGTGACCGTCACCAGTTCGAGCGGTGTTACGACGAACTACGAGGCAACCGATTGGTATCCGGGCACCGCGTTCCCGCCGTCGCCGCTCGAGACCGAGACCGTCACCGTGAAGGGTGAAACGGCGACCCTTCCGATGGCGTGCGCCGGGGCGATCGCCGAGCCGAACGTCTTCGAGGTCGATACGAGCATCACGACGGTTAACGTCTTCGGTTCGTACGTGACGGAGCTTCAGAAGGCGTACAACTCGAACGGAATCAACGACTGCATCCTTCGCACCACGACGACGCAGGACTACTCGGTGACGACCGGCGCCCTTACGGAAACGACGACGGACACATTCGCCGAGATTCTCACCGCAGTCGGAACCGACGCGAAGGCCCGCCAGACGACGGTTCTGCGCAGAACCTGACCCCTGCATCCACCGAGGCGAGGATGGAGGTCCTCGTCTCGGCGGGAACGCCACAGCATGGAAAATCTGCGGGTCGTCGATCATCCTGCGGTTGCCGATCGGCTCGCGCGCTTGCGCGATGCGGCGACGCCCACGCCGGTGTTCCGGCGGCTCGTTGAAGAAGTCGGCGTCTTTCTCGCGTACGAAGCGACCCGGGATCTCGCGCTGCGCGACGAGACCGTGACGACGCCGATTGGGCCCGCGCGGGTTCGACGAATCGAAGCTCGGCCGGTCGTCGCCCCGATTTTGCGGGCTGGACTCGGTCTCTTGCCGGGTTTTCTCGCGGTTGTCGACGATGCGGTTGTCGCCCACCTCGGGTTCTTTCGCGACCCCGAGACGCTTGCGGCCGTGCCGTACTACGCGAACCTGCCCGAAGATCTCCGTGCCGCGACGGTCTTCGCGCTCGACCCGATGCTCGCGACCGGACATTCGGGCGCGGCCGCCCTCGACGTGCTCGCAGCACGCGGCGCGAAAACGCTTGCATTCCTGTGCGTTCTGGCAGCACCCGACGGCATCGCGTACCTGCACGTAAAACATCCGGACGTCCGGATCGTCACATGCGCCGTCGACGAGCGGCTGAACGATCGTGGATACATCGTTCCGGGCCTCGGCGACGCCGGCGACCGGATGTTCGGAAGCGGGTCGTCGGTCCCAATGGGATATCGGTCGGGCCGCGGCTAAGCGTGCTTGGATGCGCCCGGGTTGGGACGAATATTTCATGGAGGTGGCACGGACGGTCGCGACGCGCGCGACCTGCCCCCGCGCGAGCGTCGGCGCCGTGCTCGTCCGCGATCATCGCATTCTGACGACCGGCTACAACGGCGCGCCGCGGCACGTCGCCCACTGCACCGAGGTCGGTTGCGAGCTGCGCGGCGACCACTGCGTGCGGGCAACCCACGCTGAAGCCAACGCCGTCGTCCAGGCCGCACTCCACGGCGTCGGCGTCGCCGGCGCGACCGCCTACTGCACGCATCAGCCGTGCGTGCATTGCGCAAAACTGCTGATCAGCGCCGGCATCGAGCGGATCGTCTACGCCGAGCCGTACGTCGATCCGTTCGCGCAGCAGTTGCTGGCCGAGGCCGGCGTGGCGCTCGTGCATTTCGCGACGCTCGAGCGCGCGAGTGCGGGCAGCCATGCATAGCTGGCACGCGAGCGTTCAGCAGCTTTTTTTCCTGGCCTTCGGAACCGCCTTCGTCACGGCGTTTCTCGCAACGCCGCAAATCTGCAAGCTGGCGCTGAAGGTGGGGGTGCTCGACGAAGTCGACGAGCGCCGCATGCACGTCGAGCCCAAGCCCCGCATCGGCGGCATCGCCGTCTACCTCGCGCTTGCGACGGCGCTCTTCGTGACGATCGGCTTCGCGCTGCACACGACGCTCTTCCATAGTGCGAACGACACCCAGGATTTCTTCGGGCTGCTGTTCGGCGGCACGCTGATCATGCTCGTCGGCGTCTGGGACGACGTGATGGGGATGCGCCCGCGCAACAAGTTTGTCGCCCAGGTCGTCGTCGCCGTGATCTCGATGATCTACGGCTTTCACATCCCGGGCTTCGAGATACCGGGAACCGACCGCTACGTGAACCTGCCGTTTTGGATCGACTACCCGGTGACGCTCGTGTGGTACCTCGGGATGATGAACGCGATCAACTTTCTCGACGGGCTCGACGGTTTGCTCGCCGGGGTCACGGCAATCTCGGGGATGTTTTTGTTCGCAATCGCGTCGGCTCACGGGCACATCGGCGCGGCGCTCGTGCTCTGCGCGCTCGTCGGCGGAGCGCTCGGCTTTCTGCCGTACAACTTCAGCCCGGCGAAAATCTTTCTCGGCGACGCGGGCTCGCTCTTCATCGGNNTACGTGTTTGCGACCGTATCGCTGCTGATTACGGCGAAGATCGCCGTCACGGTGAGTTTACTCGTGCCGCTGGTGGCGCTGGCGCTCCCCGTGCTCGACACGGCGGCGGCGATCCTGCGCCGCTTCCGCGCGGGCAAAGCGATCACGGAAGCGGACCGCGGCCACTTCCACCACATCTTGGTTTTTCGCTTCGGCCTGGGCGTGAAGCAGGCGGTCTTGTTGATCTACGCCGTCTCATTTCTGCTCGGCGCGGCGGCGTACGTGCTGTCCGGCAGCGCCGGCCACATGCACCTGTCCGCCTTTCTCTAACCGATGCACGAGCTCGCACCTTTGCGCGTGATGACGGTCTTCGGCACGCGGCCGGATACGATAAAGATGGCGCCGGTCGTGCGCGCGCTTGCGGCGGCGCGGCCGCGGGTCACGCCGATCGTTTGCGTGACCGCGCAACACCGCGAGATGCTCGACGATTTGCTCGCGCTGTTTACGATCGCTCCCGACTTCGATCTCGACGTGATGCGCCACGATCAGTCGATCACCGAGATCACGACCAGGGTCCTCGAAGGGATGGAGGGCGTTCTGCGCGAGGCCAAGCCCGACGTCGTGCTCGTGCACGGGGACACCTCGACGAGTACGGCTGCGGCGCTTGCGGCATACTACGCGAAAATCCCGGTCGGGCACGTCGAAGCGGGATTGCGCACGACGACGATTTGGGAGCCGTTTCCGGAAGAGATGAATCGCCGGCTGACCGGACGGCTCGCCTCATATCACTTTGCGCCGACGTCGCGGGCCCGCCGCAATCTCGAAGGGGAGAACGTCGACCCGCGGGACATCATCGTTACGGGGAATACGGTGATCGACGCGTTTCTCGCCGTTGCCGAGCGCAGCGCGACCCGTGACGAGCCCGTGTGGGCGGGGCTGGACCCCGAGCGTCCGTGGATCTTCGTGACCGCCCACCGGCGCGAAAACCACGACAAGATGCGCGAGATCTGCGAAGCGCTGGCGGAGGTTGCGGCCTTTCCGCAGCGCCCGCAGATTCTCTGGCCTGTCCATCCGTCGCCGCGCGTCGCGCCGGTCGCGCACGCCGTGCTCGACGGCATCGCCGGGGTAAAGCTCGTCGATCCGCTCCCGTACGACGTAACGGTCCATTCGATTGCGCGCTGCACCTTAGTGCTGACCGANNATCGAAGCCGGGACGCTCGAGCTCGTCGGCCCGCACAAGAGCGCAATCGTCGCCGCGACGAAACGGCTGCTCGAAGACGAAGTCGCCTACGCCCGGATGTCGCGGGCCAACAACCCGTACGGCGACGGACACGCCGCCGACCGGATCGTCGCGTGGCTGCTCGCTCGTCTCCGCAACGGCGCATTCCCGCGCGAGTTCACCGCCGCGTAACTGTCATCCTGAGCGCAGGCGCGAAGCGCCGGAGTCGAAGGACAGACGGCGCGCGCGAAATCACGGCGGTTCTTCGACTGCGGCGCTTCGCGCCTTGCTCAGAATGACACGGGGGGCTCTTCGAGCGCAAGCGCGATGGCGGCCGCCGGGGGCAGCGCTGCGCCTTCGGAGAGGAGCCGTGCCAGGTCGGCTGGGGCGACGCGCTCGCCGAGCAGCGCGCTCAGCCGATCGAACGTTGCGATCTCCGTCGTTTCGCGCTTAAAACCGAGCGTGCGGAACGTCGCATCGGCATAGCCTTCGAGCAGGGCGGCACGCAAAAGATCGCCCTCGAGTGCGACCGCGAGCGCGAGATGTTCGATCGCTTGGGCTACGGGCGCCGATTCGGGCTCGCCCAGAGCGAGTTCTCGGATGACCTCGCGGGCAATCGCGCGCGCCCCCGCAACGTCATCGACCGCCGCGAGGTAGCCCGCCAAATTCGCGAGCGAGCTGACGCGATAGATGCGATCGCCGCTCGTTCGAAACAGTGGTAATGCCTCGTTGAGGATCTCGATCGCGCGCCGGGTCTCGCCGCGAGCGTGTTCGGTTTCTGCGAGATTCAACGTGTACGCGAGTTCGGGCACGAGGTTTCCAAGCGCGCGATGCTCGTTGCGCAAGCGCTCGTAGGCGCGTGCCTGGGTCTCGAGATCGCCGAGCAAGCCGCTGTGCCGGGCCCGTGCTCCAAGGAGTTGAAGGCGTGTCGCCGCCGAGGCTTCCTCAATCGCCTCGGCTTCGGCCAGCGCCGACTCCGCAGCGTCGCTTTCGCCCGAGCGAAGGAAGCCAATCGCATACGGAATGAGCGCTTGGGCAAGAATTGCGGGGTCGCCGCATGCGCGCGCGTGCGCGACCGCTTGCGCTGCGGCCGCACGGCCGCGATGTCGCGGTCCGGCGTTCCCCTCGAGATATTCCACCACAAGCCAAATGCGCGCGACCAATCGCGGCTCGGCATCGCCGAGCGCGCCAAGGAATGCCTCCGCACGCGCGATGCCCTCGCGATGCAAGCCATACGCCTGCCACCCGTGACGAAGCTCGGCGAAGAGCTCGCCGCCCAAGAGCGTGTCGCCGCCCGCGAGCGCCCAATCGAGTGCGGCGCGCGCATCCGCAAGCTCCGTCGAGAAGGCGTCGTTGAGCTCGTGCCAGCGAGCCCGGTTCTCGTACCGTTCACCGGCTCGTGCAAAGTGGTCGCGCAAATAGCGCAGGTGCCGCGCCGCCTGGGTCACGTGTTCGCCCGCGGCCTGAAGTTTCTCGCGTGCGTAAACGCGGGTCGACTCGAGTAGCCGGTAACGCGTCGCTTCACCG
>PMHP01000141.1:7546-24581 GCA_003158195.1 Vulcanimicrobiota bacterium
CTCCAGTCGATGAGGGCGCGCAGCGTTTGCTGACGCGGCATGAGGTCGCGGCCGCCGCCCGTCAGCACGCGGAAACGCTCGTCGAGCCGCTCGCGAAGTTGGCGCGGGCTGAGGATCTTCACCCGGGTCGCGGCTAGCTCGATCGCAAGCGGGATGCCGTCCAAGCGGCGGCAGATGTCGGCGACGATCGGCGCATTCTCGTCCGTGAGCGCGAAGCGATGATCGGCCGCGCGAGCGCGTTCGGCGAACAGGGCCGTCGCCGCGTAATCGCCGAGCGACGGCATCCGGTACGTGGCTTCGCCGGCGATCCCCAGCGCCTGCCGGCTCGAAGCGAGCACGTTGATCTTGGGGCACCTCGCGAGCAACGTTGCGATCAGCGCAGCGGCCGGTTCGATAAGGTGTTCGCAGTTGTCGAAGATGAGAAGCGCGCGCTTGGTTCCGAGCGCCCGCGCGAGGCTCTTGACGGGGTCTGCGCCCGTCTCCAAGGTTAGACCGAGCACCTTCGCCGCGTTGAACGGGAGGTAGTCCCCGTTTGAGAGCGGCGCCAGCTCGATAAGCCACGCGCCGTCGCTTTGGGCGTCGAGCAGGTCGGCCGCAACCTGCAACGCCGCGCGGGTCTTGCCGATGCCACCCGAGCCGACCAAGGAAACGAGCCGATGCTTTCCGACAAGTTCCGTGATTTCGGCGACCTCGGCTTCGCGCCCGACGAAGGACGTCGCGACCCGCGGCAGATTGTTCGGTGACACGTCGAGCGAGCGCAAAGCGGGAAACTCGGCCACCAGACCCGGCGCAACGAGTTGATAGACACGCTCCGGGTGAGCGAGGTCCTTCAAGCGATGCTCGCCGAGGTCGTGCAAGGTCGCCCGCTGCGGCGGCATCCCTCGCGTGAGATCCGCCGTCACGCCCGAGACGAGCACTTGCCCTCCGTGAGCGATGGCCAGAAGCCGAGCGGTGCGATTCACCGTGGGCCCGAAGTAGTCGCCGTCTCGCTCGTCGGCCGTTCCGGTGTGGAGCGCGGCACGCACGCGTAGACCTTCGACCGCACAGAAGTCCTGCGCTTCGAGCGCGAGCTGCGCATCGAGCATCGCCCAGACCGCGTCTTCGGGTCGCGCGAAGGCGGCACAAAACGCATCGCCGATCGTCTTGAAGATGTAGCCGCCGCACCGCTCGATCGCGGCGCGCATCAGCGCGTCGTGCCGAACGAGGGCTTCCTGCATCGCGGCCCGGTCGCGCTCCCAACGTGCCGTGCTGCCTTCGATGTCCGTGAACGCAAACGTCACCGTGCCGGTTGGAGCCTCCCGGCCGGAAGCGACCGGCGCAGGATCCCGTGTCGCGCTCACCGTCCGGGGCTTCGCTGCCGGGAGGCGGCGAACCGTCCGCTGCGGCAGGGTTCGTTCCGGCGCGTCCCAAACTCCGAAGCCGCCGTGTCAGAGGCCGATTTACGTGCGTATCACGATCGCAAGCGGCCTATGGCGGTATGGTCGATCACGTTCGCGGCCCTCGCGGGGGCCGTGCTCGCGACGCGGTCGCCCGTCGCGGCGGCCGCGCTCGTTTTCGGGACCGGATGCGGCCTGGCGAACGCGTTTCTGTTGATGCGGGGCAACGAACGGCTCGCCGACCATCGCAACCCCGCCGTCTTCGTTATAAGCAGTATCCTTCGTATAGGCGTTTTCGGTATCGTACCGGTGGAGTTTGCGCTACACGGTCCGGCTTGGTCGATCGGCGCGTACTTCCTCGGGTTTTTCACGCCGCTCGGGCTTTACGCGGTTCTCGTAGCCCGCAGCTTCCGATCGGAACAGGGTTGAAAGAGGAAATCGGTTCTCACACGCT
The DNA here is from genome assembly GCA_003158195.1 of Vulcanimicrobiota bacterium. Classification (GTDB taxonomy): domain Bacteria; phylum Vulcanimicrobiota; class Vulcanimicrobiia; order Vulcanimicrobiales; family Vulcanimicrobiaceae; genus Palsibacter; species Palsibacter borealis. The sequence continues at coordinate 9,377 of PMHP01000141.1, forward strand.
CTGGACGGTGCCGGTCCTGGGTACCGTCCACGCGGACACCGTCCTGACGACGTGGTTAGCGATGGCCGTCGCCTTGGCGTTCCTCGCTTACGTGGGCGCGAGCTACCGCTCGCCGCGCGCCGACCGTACGCAAACGGTGTTCGAGGGCCTGGTCGACAGCATCTCCGACCTCATTTACGGGTCGCTCGGCCGCGGCGGCGAGCCGTGGGTGCCGTTCTTCATCGCGCTCTTCGTCTTTATTTTCTTCCTCAACCAGTTTGGGCTCTTACCGCTGAAGGAACTTGGCCTTCCGTTCGGCGGTTCGCCGACGGCTGACCTGAACACGACGCTCGCGCTCGGGCTTCTCGTCTTCGTCACGATTCAGATCGCTGCGATCCGCAAGAAAGGGCTCGGCGCCTACAAGCATATTTTCACGCCGCCGGCCGGGGCTCCGGAGGGGCTCGGCGGAGTCGCTTTCGCAATCTTCTTGACGCCGATCAACATCATCGACGAGTTGGCGCGGCCGATCACGTTGACGTTGCGGCTGTTTTTCAACATCTTCGTCGGCGAGCTGCTCCTGTTCGTTGTCGCCTCGATCATCAACTCGAAGATCCGAATCGGGGCTTTCAACCTGTCGCTGGCGGTCAGCGTCGTCCCGTTTGCCGTGCAAATCTTTAATACGTTCGTCGGGACCGTGCAGGCATTCATCTTCACGCTGCTCGGCATCGTGTATCTCTCCTTGGCTACGGCCGACGAACACTAGATTACAAGAAAGGCTATCACTGTGACCTCAGAAAGCTTAGTCGCGGCGGCGACGATCCTCTCGTTCGGAATCATCTTGCTCGGCGTCGCGTTCGGATCGGCGGTGGGCGACGGGCTCGTAGCGTCGAAGGCCGTCGAGGCGATCGCGCGCCAGCCCGAGGCGCGGCCAAATATTTTCACGTTCATGTTCTTGGGCGTCGGCGTTCTGGAAGCGTTTCCCGTCATCTCGCTAGGTCTCGCCTTCTACCTCATCTTCGGCTTGGCTCCGATCCAGCCGATGATCGCTCACCTCACCGGAAAGTAGCCGACGCGGTCGCATGTTCCTCAAGATCGACGGGACGCTTTGGATCCAGCTCGTCAACTTCGCAATATTTTTTGCGATATTGAACGCGGTGTTCTTGCGCCCCGTCGGCGAGGCGATACGCAAACGTCGCGCCTACATCGACGCCGTTCACGCCGACTACGAATCGGCCGGCGCCGCCGCCAAGGCAGCGCGCACCGAAGCCGAGCGGAAGCGCGGGGCGGCGCGCCGTCAGGGCGACGAGACGATCGCCAAAGCGCGCGCTGAGGGCGAAACGGCGGCTGCAACCATCGTTGGCGAGCGCACGACTGAAGCGCAGTCGATCATTGAGCTCGCAAGGGCAACCGTCGCGACCGAAGCAGCGGCGGCGAGCGCAAAGACACCGGCGCTTGCAGAGGCGCTCGCGACGAGCCTTGTCGACTGCGCATTGGGAGCGCCCCGGTGAGCGATGCCACGTACGCCGCCATCGCGATCTGGAGCGAGGTCGCGGGATCGCTGCTGTGGATCGCGGCGCTTGTCTACCTTTGGATGCGATTCGCGGTGCCCGCAGTCGTAAGTGCACAAGAGCGTCGCAATGCCGAACTCGCTGCGGCGGAAAGCCGGCGTGACGCCGCGCTAGCCGACGCGGAAGCCGCCAAAGGCGAGCTCGCCGCGGCCGAGTCTGAAGCTGCTGAAATCGCGGCGCGCGCGCAGGCGGACGCCGCTGACCTCCGCGAAAGGCTGATCGCCCAGGCGCGTGCCGAGTCCGAACGCTTGATGCGCAATGCCGGCGGTGAGCTCGAACGCGGCCGCGCAGTGGCCCGCGACGAGCTGCGTGCGAGCTTGGTTGAGAAGGCGTTGGCGATCGCACGCGACCGGTCGTCCCGTCTTGACGAGCGGACGGATCGTCGCCTGATCGATGAAACAGTCGCCGTCGCCGACCGCGGTGGCCCAGCTTAGTGCATAGCGAAACACTCGCGCGCCGCTACGCGACCGCAATCTTCACGCTCGCGAGCAACGCTCGCGCGGTCGATCGCGTCGGCCGCGACCTCAAAAGCGTCGCGCAGGCGATCTACGGCAACGACGACGTCCGGCGCTTCTATCTTTCACCCGTGTTCGAGCGCAAGAAAAAGGAAGCGCTGCTGCTTGCGGTTTTCGAGCGGAAAGTCCGCGAGATCGCCCTGAACGCGCTCCTGTTGCTCGTGCGCAAACGGCGCGAGGCCCTGCTGCCCACCATCGTGACCGAGTACGATAAGCTCGCGCTCGCGGCGGCGAACAAGGAGCCGCTCGAGATCGTCAGCGCGCGGCCGCTCGACAAGAAAACCGTCGCCGCGATCGTCGCGCGGCTCGAAGCCGTCTATGGAACGAGCTTTGCGGTAACGCAGCGGACCGATCCCGAGCTCCTCGGCGGTTTGCGGATCACGATGGGCGATCGTCGCATCGACGGCTCGCTCGCCGGCCGCCTCGATGAGCTCGCCAGAAGCTTATACTCACCACTAGCGAACGGATAACTCCTGATGATCAACGCAGACGAAATCGCCGGCATCCTCCAGAAACAGATCGAGAACTTTCGTACCGAGGTCCATGAAGACCAAATCGGCACGGTTATCGAGGTCGGCTCGAGCATCGCCCGCGTTTACGGCCTCGAAGCCGTGCAGCAATCCGAGCTCGTCGAGTTTCCCAATGGCCTGCAGGGCATCGCGCTCAACCTCGAGGAGGACAACGTCGGCGTCATCATCTTGGGGCCGGACAACGAGATCAAAGAAGGCGACCAGGTCCGCCGCACGGGGCGCATCGCGTCGGTGCCCGTCGGCGAGTCGCTGCTCGGGCGCGTCGTCGATCCGCTCGGCAATGCCGTCGACGGCAAGGGCACGATTACGGCGCGCAAGTACCGCACGATCGAGAACACCGCCCCGACCGTCATCGAGCGCCAGCCGGTCAAGCAGCCGCTCGAGACCGGTATCCGCGCGATCGACGCCCTGATTCCGATCGGCCGCGGGCAACGCGAGCTGATCATCGGCGACCGTTCCACCGGCAAAACCGCGATTGCGATCGACACGATCATCAACCAGAAGGGCAAGGGCGTCTACTGCATCTACGTCGCGATCGGTCAGAAGAACTCGAACATCTCGGCGCTCGCCTCGCGGCTCGAACACGAGGGCGCGATGGAGTACACGACGATCGTCACGACCTCACCGGCGGACGCGCCGGCGCTCAAGTACATCGCTCCGTACGCGGGGTGCGCGATGGCCGAAGAGCTGATGTACCAGAACAAAGACGTCCTCATCGTCTACGACGACCTCACGAAGCACGCGATCGCTTACCGCGAAGTCTCGCTGCTCTTGCGGCGACCGCCGGGGCGCGAGGCGTATCCGGGCGATATTTTTTTTCTGCACTCGCGGTTGCTCGAACGCGCGGCGAAGCTTTCGAATGAGAAGGGCGGCGGGTCGATCACGGCGCTCCCCGTCATCGAAACGCAAGCGGGTGACGTCTCTGCATATATCCCGACGAATCTCATCTCGATTACGGACGGGCAGATCTACCTGACGACGGGACTCTTCTTCCAGGGTGTCCGTCCGGCCGTCGATGTCGGCATCTCGGTCTCGCGCGTCGGTTCGTCGGCGCAAACGAAGGCGATGAAATCGGTCGCGGGTCAGCTCAAGCTCGATCTCGCACAGTACCGCGAACTTGCGGCCTTTGCAAAACTCTCGAGCGATCTCGATAAGAACACGCAAGCGACGCTGACTCGGGGCGAGAAGATCACGGAGATCCTCAAGCAGCCGCAGTATCAGCCGCAGCCGCAGGAAGACCAAGTCGTCCTTCTCTATGCGGCGACGAAGGGCTATCTCACGAAGATCGAAACGGCGCGGCTCCAGGAGTGGGCGCACAGTTTCATCGGCTTCCTCCATGAGAAGCATCCGGAGATTACCCAGTCGATCGCCGAGACGAAAGCGCTTTCGGACGACGGAGCGAAGGCGCTTGTTGCGGCGATTGAGGAGTTTAACAAGTCATTCTGATGTATTGTCATCCTGAGCGTAGCGCCGAAGGCGCGCAGTCGAAGGACCAACGGAGTGTGGCCCCTCGACAAACTCGGGGTGACAAGCTCCGGAGAAAACCGCATGCCTAGCGTCCGGGATCTTCGCGACCGGATCAAGTCCCTAAAAAACACGCAGCAGATCACCAAAGCCATGAAGCAGGTCGCGGCTGCGAAGATCCGTCGGGCTGAGGCGGCGCGGAAGCAGGCGCAGCCGTATGCGGACGCGCTCGGCGAGATGTTGCGCGATTTGATGGATGCGGTGGGGAGCATCGATCATCCGTTTATGCGGCCGGGGAAAGAAGGCGCACCGCGGGGCGTGATTTTGATGACGGCGGATAAGGGACTGGCGGGGGCGTTTAATTCGAACGTCATCCGCGAGGGCGAGCGGTACGCGCGCGAGGGCGGCGGCGTCGTCTGGTACGCGGTCGGGAACAAGGCGCGCGGGGCGGTGCGCAGGATGCATGCGGAGGCGGGTTTTTCGGAGTCGCTTTCGGCGAATGAGAAGCTCGCGCTGGCGCAGGACGTGGCGGCCAAGGTCACCGATGATTTCAATGCGGGGAAGATTTCAGAGATCGTGCTCGTTTCGTCGCGGGCGGTTTCGGTGATGGTGCAGCGGCCGGAGGCGCGGGTTCTCGTTCCGGTCGCGAAGGACGCGACGGAAAAGAAAGAAGAGCAAAAAGGGCCGCGTGCGGAGGTCGAGTTCGCGCCGTCGCCGGAGGCCGTGTTGACGCGGTTGTTGCCGAAGTATTTAGAGTTCACGATTTATTCGGCGATGCTCGAGACGGATGCGGCGTTTTATTCGGCGCAGCTGATTGCGATGACCAATGCGACGGACAATGCAGGGAAGCTGCTCGACGACCTGACGCTCGCGATGAATAAGGCGCGGCAGGCCGCGATTACGAAAGAAATGCTCGAAATCGTCGGCGGCGCGGAAGCGCAAGCCGGCTAACGGTAAGGACGGGGAGAGTATGGCGGACGAGTCGGTCGGACATATCGTGCAGGTGCTTGGGAACGTCGTCGACGTGGAGTTCACGCCGGAGACGCTGCCGGAGATCAACACGGCCTTGACGGTGGCGGTGCGGGGCGGAGCGTCCGGCAAGAGCAACGGGCAGGCGAATGCCGTTGCGGACGAGGGCGTCGAGCTCGGCGGGACGGCGATGATGGCGCGCGATCTCGTGCTCGAGGTGCAGGACGAGCTTGGGAACAATCAGGTGCGCTGCCTCGCAATGGGATCGACCGATGGGCTCGTGCGCGGTCAGGACGTCGTTAGCACCGGTGCACCGATTACGGTGCCGGTCGGCGAGGGCACGCTCGGGCGAATTTTCAACGTGCTCGGGAAGGCGATCGATTCGGACGATCCGGTCGAAGCGGCGGCGTACTGGCCGATCCACCGGCCCGCGCCGAATTTTGCAGCGCAGGATCCGACGCCGAAGATCTTTGAGACGGGGATTAAGGTCATCGATCTGATGGCGCCCTACACGCGCGGCGGCAAGGTCGGATTGTTCGGCGGCGCGGGGGTTGGGAAGACCGTGCTCATTCAGGAGTTGATCCGGAACATCGCGTCGGTGCATAAGGGGTTTTCCGTGTTTACCGGCGTCGGCGAGCGGACGCGCGAGGGTAACGACCTGTGGCTCGAGATGAAAGAGTCGGGGGTGCTCGCGCAGACGACGCTCGTGTTCGGGCAGATGGACGAGCCGCCCGGCGTGCGCTTCCGGATCGCGCAGACGGGGGTGACGATGGCGGAGTATTTCCGCGATGAGAAGGGTGCGGACGTGCTGCTCTTCATCGACAACATCTTCCGTTTTATGCAGGCGGGTTCGGAAGTCTCGGCGCTGATGGGGCGGATGCCGTCGGCCGTTGGGTATCAGCCGACCTTGTTTACGGAGATGGGCGTGATCGAAGAGCGCATCACCTCGACGCACAAGGGCTCGATTACCTCGGTGCAGGCGGTCTACGTGCCGGCGGACGACTACACGGACCCCGCGGTTGCGACGACGTTCGGGCATCTCGATGCGACGACGGCGCTTTCGCGACAGATCTCGGAACTCGGGATCTATCCCGCGGTCGATCCGCTCGCGTCGTCGTCGCGGATTCTCGACCCGCAGATCATCGGCGACGAGCACTATCGCGTCGCGCGCGGCGTGCAAGAGACGCTGCAGCGCTACAAGGATCTACAGGACATCATCGCGATCCTGGGCGTCGAGGAGCTTTCCGAGGACGACAAGGTGGCCGTTGGACGGGCGCGGCGGATGCAGCGGCTCTTTTCGCAGCCGTTCTTCGTGGCCGAACAGTTCACGGGGCGCGAGGGGAAGTACGTGAAGCTCGAAGACACGATCGCGGCCTTCAAGGAAGTCCTCGACGGCCAACTCGACGAGCTGCCGGAGCAAGCGTTCTACATGGTCGGCGGCATCGACGAAGTCAAAGCCAACGCCGAGAAGCTCGGGGCGACCGCGTAACGATGCCCGCAAAGACGATTCCGTTTCGGCTGATCACGCCGGTCGCCGTCGCGTACGAGGGTGATGCGGAGCTTGTGATTGGGGTCGGGACCGAGGGCGAAGAAGGCATCCTGGCGTCGCACGCGCCGTTTCTCACGGCGCTGCGGCCGGGAATTTTGCGCGCGAACGTCGTCGAGAACGGCGCATCGAAACGCCTTGAGTTCGCGACGAGCGAAGGCTTCATGCAGGCGCTGCCGGATCGGGTGATCGTGCTCGTCGACTCGGCCCAAGCGGCCGATCAGATCGACCGCGGCGCCGCGCGCGCGGATCTGGATGCGGCACTCGAACGCCAAAAACAGTTGACCCCGCAAACCGCCGAATATGCGCGCGAGCAATCGATCATCGACTTCGCCAACGCCCGCTTAACCCTCGCACACGCCGACCACTAGGTGTAACGGGCTCAGGGAGACGCGGAGACGGCGATATCATTGTCTTCAAGGAATTTGACGATCGCGGGCGACGGCACGACGTTCGTGAGACCCTGCGGCGCGGACTGATTGATCGCGATCGAATCGGCCATCCCGACGACGTGGCCGTTCGCGAGATAGACCGGCGACCCGCTGTGACCCGGCTGAACGCTCTTGTCGAGAATTAGCTGACCCGCCGTCGCGTAGCCGGCGACCATTGCCGAGATGCTGATCGGAACGGCTTTTCCTAGCGAGAAACCACTAACGAACACGGCGGTTCCGTCCTGCGGAAGCGCCGAATCGAATCGAACGGGCTGGATGTTGCTTTTGGTTTGCGGGTCGTCAAACGGGTTTTTGTTCAGCCTGCAAGCGGCAAGATCGAGCGCCGCACTCTCGACGCACGTCCCGGCGAAGAATTCCAGCGCAGAAAAGCTAAAATTCAGCTCGTTCCAACCGCCGATCGGGACGTAAATCGCGAGCGTGCAGCCCTGTTTGGTCTCGAGCTCGTGGATGCCGCTCAGGACGTGGCGCGCGGTCAGAAACTCACCGCGTCCGTTGAGCAAGAAGCCCGTCCCCACGACTTGGTTCTGATTCGGCGGAGTAAAGCAGACGACGGGGACGATCGAGCGCTTCAGCGACGCGATCGCGTCGGCGGTCGAACTTGCGCTCGCCGGATCGCGCGTAGCCATGACAAGGAGCAACAGGCAGCCGATCAAACGCATCTCCGGACCTGCTTTGAGGGTGCCCGCGGGTCCTTGCCGGTAGCGGCGCTGCGCGTGATATAGTGATGTGACGCTATGCGCGAACTTTCCGAGATTACCGTTCCCGAAACGAAACCGGCGACCGAATGGGTGCGCGGGCGCGCGCTGCAAAAAANNGGGCCGGCCGGCGCGGCTTCGTTGGGACGGAACTCGACATCAAGATCGGGCGGCCGGGCGAGCCGTTGCGGCCGCTCGTGCCCGACGTGTGCTACATCACGTTCGAGCGGTGGTCGCGTGAACCGTTCGCGACCGACGAAGTGCCGCACGTTGCTCCCGATATCGTTGTCGAGATCCTTTCACCCGACGATCGGCGCGTCGACCTCGACGACAAGCTCGACGTCTACCTGCAAGCCGGAACGACGCTCGCACTTGTGGTCGATCCGCGCGAACGAACGGTTGAGACCGTCTGTGGCCAAAGCCTCGCGCAAGCACACCGCACGATCTATCGAGAATCCGAAGTCGTCGCGCTCGAGCCGTTCGGGGACTTGACGCTCGCCCTCCCCGAGTTGTTCGCCGCGATCGACTTCTAGCGCCAGGAGTTACGAGCGCAGCGCGAAGCCGTAGGCGTGTTCGCGGATTTCGGCGCCGCGCAGGGTGCCGGGTTGGGAGGCGACGCGCTTTCCGCCGAGAGCTTGGTAGAAGCCTTCGGCGACGTCGTTGCCGGCAACGACCCAAAGTTGGAACGGGACGAGATACTGCTTGCGCAGATAGTCGCTGACGGCGTCGAAGAGCATGCGGCCCAGACCCTCGCCGCGGTGGCCGTCGACCAGGTAGATCGAATAGAGTTCGCCCGGGTAGTCGGGATCGGGGACGCGATTCGGGCCGCAGGAAGCGAAGCCGACGACGACCCCGTCGTCATCGACCGCGACGACGACGTGGCGGATTCCTCGCGAGCGAATGAGCTCGCGCCAGAAATTCGCGCTCTCGTCGAAGCTGAAGTTGTCGAGAACGACGCGCGGAAGCAAATCGGTGTAGGACGTGCGCCAGGCCTCGACGTGCGCGCGGGCGATGGCCGGCACGTCATCGAGCGTGGCCGCGCGGACGGAGCTCACACCATCTTCCGGAGGGCGTCCATGGCGGGAGCCTTCGAGCCGGTGGGGTCGCAGGCCCGCCCAGGGGTTCCGCGCTTGGGGACTCCGAAATGCCGAAAAAGATCATGAACGTGCTCGACCGCCTCGAAACCACGCTGCGGGTCCGCGGCGGCCATCAGCTCTCCGGTTCGATCGAAACGCACGGCGCTAAGAACGCCGCGCTTCCGATCATGGCGGCGGCGTTGCTTGCGAAGACGCCGGTTACGTTGCACCGCGTTCCGCGGATCACCGACGTTTCGGTGATGTGGCAGTTGCTCGAAGCCGTCGGCGCGCGAATCCGCTCCGAAGGCAAGGACACGATCACGATCGACCCGAGCGACGTTTCGACCCACCGCGCGCCCTACACGCTCGTGCGCAAGCTTGCGGCCTCGTTCGATCTGGTCGGTCCGCTGCTCGGGCGCTTCGGTCGCGCCGAGGTGCCGCTGCCCGGCGGATGCATTTTGGGGACGCGCGCGACGGACATGCACGAGCAAGCCTTTCGCGCGCTCGGGGCCGAGGTTTCGAACGCGCACGGTTACCTGATCGCGAAAGCCAAGCGCCGGGGGCTGGTCGGCGCGGATATCGAGTTTCGCCAGCCAAGCGTCGGCGCGACCAAGAATGCGTTGCTGGCGGCAGTCACGGCGCACGGTTCGACGACCTTGCGCAACGTCGCGATGGAGCCCGAAGTCGTCGATCTTGCGAATTTTCTCGTCGCGATGGGCGCAAAGGTCGCCGGGCAGGGGAGCGACACGATCGCGATCGAGGGCGTCCGCGAGCTGCACGGTGTGGAGTACGAAGTGATCCCCGATCGCATCGTCACCGGGACCTTGCTGCTTTCGGGCTGCGCGACGCGCGGCGACGTGACCGTGCAGCGCTGCGTCCCCGCGCATCTCGAAGCGCTGCTGACCAAGCTTGGCGAGTGCGGCGTGAAAGTGACGACCGGTGAGGACTGGATCCGCGTCGTGGCGGACCGCATCACGGGCGGAACCGACGTTCTCACCGCGCCGTTTCCAGGTTTCCCGACCGACCTCCAGCCGCCGATGCTGAGCTTTTTGTGCACGGCGCCGGGGACGAGCGTCATCGAGGAGACGATTTTCAACGCGCGCTTCTCGTATGTCAACGAACTCGCGCGCATGGGAGCCGACGTGCGGACCGCGATCGACAGCAACACGGCACTCGTCAAGGGTGGAACCGAGCTTTCCGGCGCGCCCGTCGAGGCGCCCGACATCCGGGCGGGAGCGGCCCTGGTCGTCGCGGGTCTCGCAGCGCAGGGCGAAACCGAGATCATGGGCCTCGAATACGTCGATCGCGGGTACGAGCGCCTCGAGGAGATGCTCTCGGCCCTCGGCGGTCAGGTGCAGCGCTCGAGCGGTATCGCGCCGGCCCTCGAACCCCTCGGGACGTACGAAACGACCGCGTACCCAAAGGTAGTCTAGCGCTGGCGCGCAATCTGGGATGGTCGACGGCGCCGTCGTCAGCGCGCCTGGGACATTTTTCCATCTTGGGGCTAATCGTTGGATATCGGGATCGACCTCGGCACGGCAAACGTGCTCGTCTACGTCAAAGGCAAAGGGATCGTTTTGCGCGAGCCTTCCGTGGTCGCGAAGGACGTCCGAACCAATCGGACGCTCGCGGTCGGGGAAGAGGCACGCCAGATGCTCGGGCGCACCCCAAGCAACATCCAGGCGATCCGCCCGCTGCGCGACGGAGTCATCGCGGATTTCGAAGTCACCGAGGCGATGCTCAGCTACTTCATAAAGAAGGTCACGCGCAATCGCTCGTTCCTCGATGCGTTGCTCCACCCCAAACCGTCGGTCGTCATCTGCGTGCCGGCCGAGATTACGAGCGTCGAGGAACGCGCCGTCCGCGACGCGGCCAAGCTCGCAGGCGCGCGCAGCGTCGAAATCATCGAGGAGCCGATGGCCGCCGCAATCGGCGCAGGGCTGCCGATTGACGGCCCGAGCGGCAACATGGTCGTCGACATCGGCGGCGGCACGACCGACGTCGCGGTGATCTCGCTCGGCGGCATCGTCGTCTCACAATCGCTTCGCGTCGCCGGAAACAAACTCGACGAAGCGATCATCCGTCACATCCGGCGCGTCTACAACCTGATGATCGGCGAGCGGACCTCGGAGGACATCAAGATCCGCATCGGCAGCGCCTACCGCCTCGAGACGGAACTCGTGATGGAGATTCGCGGGCGCGATCTCATCAACGGCCTGCCGAAAACCGTGAAGATTACAAGCGAAGAAGTCCGCGAGTCGCTCTCCGAGCCGCTGCAGTCGATCGTTGAAGCCGTCAAGGCCGTGCTCGAAAAGACGCCGCCGGAACTCGCGGCCGACATCATCGATCGCGGCATCATCCTCACCGGCGGCGGCGCGTTGTTGCGCGGACTGGACACCTTGCTCGGCGAGGTCACGGGAATCCCCGTCATCATCGCCGACGATCCGCTCTCGTGCGTAGCGATAGGAACCGGCCTGCGCGTTAGAATGTAAGCTGCGGTGCTGACGCTCGCAACGCGGGGTTTGCGGCCGGAGCAGGTCGCGCAGACCGTCGCTTCGATCGTGCACGCGGGCGGCCTTGCGATCTTTCCCACCGATACGGTCTACGGGATCGGGTGCGATCCGGCGCGGGAGGATTCGGTCGAGCGCATCTTCGCCGCCAAGGGACGCCCGCGCAACAAACCGCTTTCGCTGCACTTTGGCTCCGTCGAGGAGCTCCTGGTTTACGCGGCGGGGAACGAGCTCGCCGTGCGCGCCGCGCGGCACTTTTTGCCGGGGCCGCTGACAATCGTCGTTCGGCGGCCGCCGTCGGTCGGGGCCTTCGTGACCGGGGGCCTCGACACGCTTGGCTTGCGCGTCCCCAACCATGCGCTCTGCCAGACGATACTCCGTATGTCGGGGCCGCTCGCGGCGACCAGCGCCAACCTTTCCGGCTCGACCGCATACAGCGGGGCCGGGACGGTCACGGACCTGCCCGATGCGGACGTTCTCGTGGACGACGGGCCGACGCCGCTCGGGGCCGAATCTACCGTTATCGATATGTGTGGTAAACAATCGCGCCTGGTGCGCGAGGGGGCGATCAAGCTAGCGATGCTCGAGGCTGTCTTGGGACCGATCGGAGCTCACGGGTGAGGCACCGTGTCATCCTGAGCGGAGCNNCCGAAGGAATGTCACCCTGAGCTGCGTCGAAGGGCGCGCAGTCGAAGGACCACCGGCGCGCGCGGCGACCACGATGGCCCTTCGACTGCGCTCGCTTCGCGAGCTCCGCTCAGGATGACAGGGGGGGGTGGCGCGCTGGCCGTGTTGGTCCTCGCCTCGCTGTTCGGCGCGAGCCTTGCGCTTGCGGCCGCCCAGGACGAGGGCGCTGCGAGCAACTTTGACGGCTTCAGCCACATCCGGACCGACAAAGTCCAGTTCAACATCAACACCGGCGATTTTACGATCCCCGACCACTTCACGGCGACGCGCCAAGGTTCGGACATTACCGCCGACCACGCGACCGGAAACTCGAAGCAGAAGGTTTTACACGCCGAAGGTCACGTGGTCGTGCACGACACGCCCTCGGCCGCGAGCGGCGCGAAGTCGCAGGCCGCACAGCGTCCGTCGACGTTGATCTGCGACAAGCTCGACGTCGACGGCGTCAAGAAAATCTACTACGCCACCGGCAATATGCACTTCACCCAGGAGGGCGGCCGGGAAGCGACCTCGGACAGCGCCGTCCTCGACGACGCGGCGCACCATCTGCACTTGGAAGGCCACGTTCACGTCAAGAACGGCGATCAGTTCATCGACGGCGACACGCTGGATTACGACACACAGACGGGCCAAGTCGACGCGAACGGCGACGTGACGATCACCGCACCCGTGCAGACGCCGTCGCCCGGTCCCGCGACCTCGTCCGCGCCGAAGAAGAAGAAAAAAGGGCTTTTCTGAAGGTCTCGTTGTTCGAGAAGGATGCGCCCGCGCCGCTCGCAGCGCGCATGCGGCCGCGCGCGCTCGCAGAATTCGTCGGACAGCAGCACATCGTCGGCGAAGGCCGCGCGTTGCGCCGCGCGATCGAGACCGATGCGGTTCCCTCGCTGATCCTTTGGGGCCCGCCCGGCACCGGGAAGACCACGCTCGCCGAGGTGATCGCGCGCGCGACCGAATCGAATTTCGTCGCGCTCTCGGCCGTGAGCGCGGGCGTTGCCGATCTGCGCGCGGTCGTCGCCGACGCGAAGCGTTCGCGCGCCGTCGGCAAGCGCACCGTGCTCTTCATCGACGAGATCCACCGTTTCAACAAAGCGCAGCAAGACGCGGTGCTGCCCTACGTTGAGGATGGAACGATCACGATGATCGGCGCGACGACGGAGAACCCGTCCTTCGAAGTCAACTCCGCGCTGCTCTCGCGCTCGCGCGTTTACGTTCTGCACGCGTTGACCGACGAGGACGTCGAGCTGCTCGTGCGGCGCGCGCTTGCCGATCGCGAGCGAGGCCTGGGCACCCAGAACGTCGTGCTCGACGAGGATGCGCTCGAAGCGCTCGTGCGGCTCGCGAACGGCGATGCGCGGGTCGCGCTCGGGACGCTCGAGTTCGCGGCAACCGCCGCGCCGGTCGATGCCGCGGGCGCACGGCACGTCGACCGCGCGCTCGTCGCCGACGCGCTGCAGCGGCGGATCGTCGCCTACGACAAGAAGGGGGACAATCACTACGACACGATCAGCGCCTTCATCAAGTCCGTACGAGGCAGCGATCCGGACGCCGCCCTGTACTGGCTGGCGCGGATGATCGATGCCGGCGAAGATGCGCTCTTTATCGCGCGGCGCATCGTGATCTTGGCCTCCGAGGACGTGGGCCTCGCCGATTCGCGCGGCCTCCAGATCGCGATGGCGGCGCAACAAGCCGTCCACTTCATCGGTATGCCCGAGGGCTTTTTCCCGCTCGCGCACGCGACGCTCTACCTCGCAACGGCGCCGAAATCGAATAGCGTCGGGCGCGCCTATGCCGCCGCCCTCAAGGACGTCGAGGAGACGCGCAACGATCCCGTCCCGCTCAACCTGCGCAACGCGGCCACCGGTCTGATGCGCAAGCTCGGATACGGCAGCGGCTATCGCTACGCTCACGACGACTACGCGTTCGCCGGCGCGCGCGGGGATCTGCCGCCGGCGGAGCGGCTCGAGGACTACCTGCCGGAGAACCTGCGGGAGCGTGCGTACTACGAGCCCGGCGAACAGGGTGAAGAAAACAAGCTGCGCGCCTGGATCGAGGAGCGTCGCAAGCCAGGCGAACCCCTGTAAGGCGCCGCCATGTTTTCTCAACTCGACCCCTTGAAAGCGATCGCCTGTGGCCGGCTAGTCGACGCCGCATACGACATGTTCGAAACTCCCGGTAACGAGCCGCTTGAGCCACAACTCCCCGGCAGCCTTTCCGGTGAGTTTGACTTGACGGCGTGGATACACATGTCTGACTTCGCAATATTCCGCGAGAAGATCCTAAAGTTCTACGGATTCATCGCGCGCGAAAAGACGGAGCCGGCGTCGCTGTTCCTCGTTCTTCGCGGTACCAGGGGCCTTTGGGAATGGTATGACGGCATGCTCTGTTCCGGCGTTCCTTTTCAGCCGGAACCGTCGGCCGGTCCGGTCCATCTCGGTTTCTCTCGAATCTATCAAACGATGAAGATCATTCCGACGACATCCTCATCACGGCCGCTCAAGCGCTATCGCCAGGACGCTCGGCCGGCGAGCTTTGCGCAGCAAATTGAGGATCATGTCGCGTCGATGTCGTCGTCTGGCACCGAGAAACCGCAATCGAAACTTACGGTGACCGGACATAGTCTCGGCGCCGCCTTAGCGACGCTCTACGTGATGGAGCATTGCACCAAGAAGGGTAAGTCTGCGTTGACGGTCGACACCTTGTGCACGTTCGCATCGCCGCGCGTCGGAATGGACGCCTTCAAGGCAAGGTTCGACGCATTGCCGATCGCCTCGTGGCGGATCGTGAACCTCCCGGATATCGTCCCGAAGACGCCCGTCGAATTGCTCGGGTATCGGCACATGGATTTGGGATACGAATTTAGCTCCGCCGGCATTGCGAAGGGCAATCCGCATTGCTGGCATTCGATGAAAACCTACCTGCATTGGCTCGACCCCAAGACGCAAGCGCTCGACGGCGACTGCCAAAAGTGAACGTTCGCATCCGGCCGAACGGGATGCGGCCGGGCGCACGGCGCAATCTTCCGCTCCGATGACGGACCGCATCTACGCCGATCATGCCGCGACGACGCCCGTTCGCAACGAAGTGATCGCGGCGATGCTGCCGTATTTCTTCCGCCACTATGATCCGTGGGTCGATCGCTACGTGATGTACGACGACGGCTCCACCGATGGCTCGCTGGCGATGCTGGCGGCGCATCCCCGGGTGACCGTGCGGCGCT
>PMHP01000163.1 GCA_003158195.1 Vulcanimicrobiota bacterium
CACGCCCTGGGACACGATCGGTCAGTCCGGCGCCGGAGGCCGACGCCTTTAAGGAGCGCCCATCAGACACCGTCCCTTTATTGGAACTTCCGTGGGCAGTTCATGAGGCCGAATCGCCGAAGAGCAACCTCTGCGGCAGGTCGACCAGCGTCGGCGGCACCTTCGTCATGTCGACTCGCCATAGTCGGTCGAACACGTCCGGTCCAGGCCACGGCGGTGCGGCGGCGACGCCGAGTGCAGTCGCAAGAACCGTCATCGCCTCGTGGTGCCAGGCGATAAGAACCACCGCCGCGCTTCCGGCCTGGATTGCTGCAGCTAGCGCCGGCTCTTCGCCCACCTTGTAATTTGCGTCGAACGGTAACTGAGGGAGCAACGCCGCAAGCGGCTGCAGCGTCTCGAGCGGGCGGCGACTGGCTTTCGAAGGTTTCGTTGCAAACAGGGCCGATAGCGCGGGATGTATTCCGTCGTTGGTCGCGTCGTTAAAGAGATAGGATAAAGCCCCAGCGCGGATGTAGCCGCGGGGCCCCAGATCCGGATCGTTCGGATCGTCCGGCTTTTCACCGTGTCGAACAAGGAGCACAGTCGTCAAGCGCATCGGATCGACGCTGCGTTGCCTAAGGTGGCGTCCTGGCGGACTCCTCGGATCTTAAGTGACATACTAAGAATTAATCGGCTCTCTGCCGTGGCATAATGGCACGACGGAAACTCATTTAGTTCGTTCCTAACAATGTCAAAGTAACGTCCGTTGCTTAGCCCAATCTCATAGCGCAGATGAGTGACAACGGTCAAGCTCGAAGGCGCGGACGAAACGCCGATTTAGCGGTCGGCGAAAATGTACTGAGCGCGCTTCTCGTGGAGCGTACGTTTTTTCTCGCGGTGGGCGCCGTTTGGAGCGCGACTCGAACGCTCTCGTGTCTTCTCGCGCGTGCGGCGGGGACGCTCTTAACGTCGCGGAGAATCAAGGCTCGAAATTGCCGTAAATTCGGTTGGTCTTCACGCTCGGTTTGCTCTCTCCCGAAATTCGGTAAACTCATAGGTCCAGCAACTACCTTTCTTGGTACTCTGTCATCGAAGTACAATCGCTTTGACTGCCGTCGTCTTTTCAGTAAGCAGAGCGACAACCATACGCATTGCTGACTGGTCGTCTGCAAAAACCGAATCTACCGCTCTCGTCGTCGGATCGTCCGCTCCTTTTTCCCCCCGTCAAGGTAACATATACGTTGCCGCCTGTGTCGACCGCGATTCCCGCAGGATTGTGGAACCCCGGCTGGGCGCTCTTGCGAATGACCTCGAAAGGAGCGAAGCTTGCCAGCCCGGCCGTGCGCATCGCATTGGCCAGGCATGTCGGGCAGGCGGGCCGTGCTCAACGGTCCTGCACTGGCAGGGCGCCGAATTTACGCGGGCAGCCTACACCATTGAAAGCGTGCTCGACCGGGGGTAGTAATCGGCGAGCCTGACGTATGACGATGCGGCGGCGATTCTGGCACGGCCTTGCCCAAGCCCAGGCTCGGTCGGCGCTAGCAGTGATCGCCACTTGGGGAAGGGCCTTGATAGCTACGAAGCACGGGGCAATTCTTGTACGCGTCCCAGTCGCCGATCTCGACAACCTTCGCGCGGGAACCGACTCCGTTGGAAAGAGGACGCACCCCCTTCATCGCCACTCCACCTCTGATTAGCGCCACGACAAGAAGCTTTAAGTCGGCCTGGCTAACCGCGTTGCCGAACATCAAACCGTTCGCGGCGGCGATCTGCTCGTCGGAGTAGCGGGATTTTCGCACGGGCGAACCTCCTGTGAGGGTTGCTGCTCGCCGTCATTTTCTGGTTTTCCGTGGCGTAAGATCTTGGGAGAGGATCCGTCGGCGCAGACGGAGGTGGAGTGCGGCCAATGTCAGAGGCCCCGGGCCATCTTGACAGACTGAATGGAGCCGTTCGCCTTACGGGCCGTAAACGTACCTGAAAAACCGCTCCCGGGCGCTATGTCACACTCAGGCGAGCCGACACAAAAGCCGATCTCGATCACGCTTGCGCGAACGCGTCTCCGGTTCGTTTGAGGCGTGTTGGCCGAGCGTTGGTCAAACGCGCGGGAAATCAGCCGAAATTGCGCTAGAGCGTAACAACGATAAGCGCACCCGTAGCGGACGTAGTCTTATAATACAATTGGTTCAGCAGAGGAATACCGTTCGTACCGAAAATGACCGTTTGGCCGGCTCCAAGCTGTAAGGGTCCCCAAATCGGTGTTTGTGACGAAGTGCATGAGCCGGAATTGCCATCGAAAAAGGAAATTAGACCGGCACTCACCTGATTGCTCGCATTTGTCACTTGGTAGAGGACTGTCGCGGTGGGGCTCGGCATGGGCGTGACTTCTGCGCACGCTGTGGCTGCAGCAGTCGGCTGAATCGTAAAATAGAATGCGAGCGGCTGAGAGGCTACTCTCCCACTGGCAGCGAGCACGCACGAGAATAGACCGAGCGCGCAGAACAAAAGTGGTCGAAACGGCTTGCGCATGTTTTCACCTTCCGGTAAGGCGTTTCTTGTGCACGACGATTCTTATGCCATGACGCTTTGGCCAAGTCAGCTCGGTTTCCACTCCACGGAGTCACATTCCTGTCTGGCTAACGGTAGGAGGGTGCTTTCAAAGGTTATTCCGCGTGCGTTGGGTAGGGTTAGTCGTACTCTGGAACGGATGCGCTCGCGCTGTGCCTGGCGTCAGTCACGACTCAAGTAATCCTTGACAGCCACATCACTCTGATGCGGTGCGGCTGGACGTCAGGTTCCACACGCCATGTACGCATACGTATGGCCGACCGTGCTGGTGAAGGTAAATCCGGTCGGCATTGGGGTTGCCGGAGCAGGGGTGCCGCCTGGTAAGGTTACATCTTGGATCAGCAAGGTGTAGTTGCTATCGGCGAAGACTGCGGAAGCGCTAAACGTCACTGATGTTGGCGGGGTCGGCGCCGGTGACGTCGGGGCCGTCACTTTGTCGATGACACAATGCGAGGTAGAAGTAGGTGGGCTGCCGCTGCTCTGATAGCCGACCATGCAGGGGCCTGAGATGATCGTAAAGGCTCCCTGAGCGTTCCCTTGCACGCAGTTGGAGGCGTTGATTCCGAGGAATCCGAGCGCGGGCGATGTCGTGCTGCTCATGCCCGGCGAAGGGATGACGTTCCCGACATCGCTCAGGGTCGTCGTGCTGCTGCTATAAATCGCGGTTGACAACGAGGGCCATGCCGAGAGGTCGTTCCCTTTGATCGCAACGCTACCGCCCACGGCGACGATCGCGGAGGGGCTTGGCGAAGTGCCCGTGGGAGCCGATATGAAGCCGATGCTGTTGTCGTACGCGCGTAGGTTCGTGCAAGTAGAGCTGTTACCGACGAATTCGATGGGAGCCTGGCCCTGCGTGCCGGTCGGCGCCGGAGCGGCCATTGTTCCGCTGGGGAAGTCGACGCCCTGAACCGTCACGTTGTTGACCGTTGACGGCGAATGCATACAATTAACGATGACGCCGCCGGCCCAGCCGGCCGGAGCATTTGGATTATTCATCCAAATCGAGCCGCCCTTGACGTAAATGTCATGCATCGTGGAAGTGTAACTGGCGGCGACACCGACTGGGAGGATCAATCCGCCTCCGGCGGTGAGACCAAGTGCCCAGTGCGGAACGACGTTGATCTCGTTGGAGGAAATCGTGTCAGCCGTTTCAGGGCTGTAGCCAACGGCTTCCAAATTGTCTTGAACAAACATCGCATACGTGCCAACTGCCCCCGATTCGATGTCGACCATGTCATCGATGCTGATCGCTTTGCCGTTTTGCACTAAGATTGCGAACTGCGGCAGATTCGTCGCGCCGGTTGGCGTGGGCGACGGGGCCGCCATGAGATGCTGATTCGCCACGAACTGCACGTCGCGGCTGCCTTCCACGTAGTAATCGCCCCCAGAACATAGGTTTGAGTCGAACTGATTACCGGAAACGGTGATGTGATAAGTGTAGACATAGATGCCAAGAGCATCTTTGCAGGTGACATTGTTTCTGAAGACGTTGTTGTCGACGACGCTATCTTGCCATGCGGTGAGCTGAACGACTTCATTCAACCCGGTCGAATTGTTCTCGATGAGGTTGCCCGTAAGACGGGACGAGGTCGTCGGAATGCCTGAGCCGTTCCATATATATCCGAGGGTACCCGGAGATGCTGAGGGATTGGGCGCTGTGTACGTCGTTAGGATGTACGACGTGCTCATTGGAATTGGCGCCGAGTTCTGCAACCCGTACATTCCCGCCGTCGTGCCGGCGTACACGTTGTAGCCGCACCCTCCCGATACGGGTACGCAGACGTATGGTACCCCTGGACTCCAGGAAGGCGTTGGCAACGCCGATGGCGGGGAGATCAGGAGCGCTGACGTAGTTGGGATTGGAAACGGAGTTCCGGTGGGGAGCGGGAAGATCGTCGAGGCGTCGATCTCGCCAATATTCGTCGGGATCGTCGCGAACACGTACACCGAGCTTGGTAAGCTGATGGGTGTCATCGTCACGGTCGGAGTTGGTGCTGTAGGGAACGCGGCGCTGATTGAGCCGATCAAAACGGCCGACGCACCTTTGACCCCCGTAATGCGGTTGTCGCGTAAAACGATCTGATCGTTTGGCGCTCCTGTAAACCAGATGAGCCCGACGTTACTCTTCGAATTACCATCCCAGGTGATGCCTTGGAGGGTTATACCCTGCGTCGGGCCTAATTCATCGATTAGCGCCGGTGAGGTCCCAGTCCAACTCGATGACACTTGAAAGCGAACGCACTGGTAACCGCCAGGGGCGAATATCTTCATCCCGTTCGGGATCGGAATCGGAGCCGACGTCGGGCCCGTGATCGGGTTCGTGAACGAGTACGTCCCACACTCTGGAATTGAGACGGCAGCCCCGATTGCGGCCGCCGCGGCGATAGCGGCCTGCATCGCTAGTGAATTGTCCGACGCAGCGGGTGACGGCAACACGCCGTAAAGATTCGCGTTGATGGGAGGAACCGGAAGCGGCCCGTTGCCGGTCGAGACTTGTCCCGCGGCCAAGGCCGGAAAGAGCGTGAAGGCGCCGAGGATAAGGAACAGGATGCGTGGGAGCGCAGCCAGGCGCCCAGTACTCTTTAAGTCAGTCGCGCGCCTCATACCGAGAAATGCTGCGAAGTTGACCGCGATTGCCGAGAGGGGGTGTGCCAGGAACCTTCGCATCATTCCCTCTCCTCTTTCTAAAGAGACGCGACGATACTGATTGAGTTGAGTCTTTGGGTGAACCGTTTACATCCCGCACGCACGGTAGACGTACGTATCCGTCGTGCTGAGAAAGGTGAACGATGACGTGGTCAGGCTGTAGGGTGGGAGCGGCGCAGCGGGCGTTGTCACGTCTTGAATTAGCACGGTGTAGTTGGTTGTCGTGAATTGCGCCGACCCGGTGAGCGAGACCGTCGTCGAGGGCGTGCCCCCGGTTATCTTGTCGATCACGCAATGGAGGCTGGCTGCGCCTGCGCTACCGTTGTGTTGATAGACGACGACGCACGGTCCCGCCGCGCTACCGAACGCGCCGTTTGCATTGCCCTGCAAACAATTTGGAGCGGTGATCCCCAAGAACCCAAGGGCAGGAGAGATCGTATTGCTAGGACCGGGCGGAATGACGTTCCCGACATCGCTAACGGTCGGAAGCGTCGACGAAGTAAGCGAGGCACCCAGGTAGACCGCGGCAGCCAAGGAGGGCCACTGTGAGAGGTCTTTTCCTTTGATGATGACCGAGCCAAAGGGGCCTCTGGCGAGAAGTGCGGCGAAGCTGCCGCCGTTGGTAGGATTGGTCATGAGCCCGATGGTGTTGTCAAACGCGCGCATATTGGTGCAATTGGTCATGGGGGCCGCGTTGACGAACTCGATCGGCGCTTGCTGGTTGCCTGGTCCCGGCGCCGTTATGGGCATCGTCCCGGTCGGAAAGTCGACGCCTTGCACCGTGATGTTCTTGATCGCGGCACTCGTCTCGGAGCAGTCGACGACGACTCCGCCGGCAAAACCCGAGGCATTGGCATCGTTTATCCAGATCCAGCCGCCCTTGACGTAAATGTCGTGCATCATGGACTTGTAGTTGGTGTTGTTGATGCTCGGCACGAGCAAACCACCGCCCGCAGTAGACCCAAGCGTCCAATGTGGAACAATGCTGATGTCGCTCGAATTGCGCGTGTCGAGGGTCTGCGGATGGTCGTCGTTGACGACGGCATCGGTGATGTGCATCGCCTCCGTGCCGACTGAACTCGACGTGATTTCGATCGTGTCGTTAATGCTGATCGCGTGGCCATTCTGAATGCGAACCACGAAATTCGGAATCATTGCCGATGCGGTTGGCGACGGGGAGGGAAAAGCCATGAGATGCTGATTGCCGACAAACTGAATGTCGCGGCTGTCATCGACATCGTAATCGCCGCCGCGACACGAGTTGGTGTCGAACTGGTTGTTGGAGACCGTCATGTGATAGCTGTAGACATATATTTCTAAGGCGCTGTCGCAAGAGGGATTGTTGCGGAACACGTTCTTATCGATGATGCCGTCCTGCCAGCCCTCCACCTCCGCGACCGCGCGAACGCCGTTCTTTCCTCCGGAGGACCAATTGAGTTCCAGAATGTTGCCGCTCAGGCGTGAGGCCGTGGTTGGAACGCCGTAGCCGCTCCAGTAGGACCCAAGCGCACCGGGGGAGGCTGAGGGGTTCGGCGTTACAAGGCTGGTGATGATAAACGTGGCGGTTGGAAAGGGGATCGGAGAGGCATTCTGCAGCACCATCGTCGTTAAAGTCGTCCCGGCGTAAATGTTGTAGCCGCAGTATCCCGCTGGAGTCGAGCAGACATAGGGTACCGGGCTATACGATGGCGTCGGCAGCGGTGACGGCGCAAACACGATGAGCACATCGTTTGTTCCAACGGGAAAAGGCGTGGGGGTGGGTGCCGGCGTCTCAGTGGGGGCTGCCGTGGCGGTTGAGGATGGTACCGGACCGGCCGGATCCGGGAAAACCGGTGTGTCGACGATCTCGCCGACATTGGTTGGAACCGTCGCGAACATATAGACTGCGTACGGCGTCGAAATCCCAGCCGTACTTGCCATTGGGGTCGGAAGCATGTTGCCGCTGTCGGCTCCGATGCGAACCGCCCACGTAGCATAGGCGCCGGTGAAACGATCGTTGCGCAAAATGATCTGATCGTTCGGCGCGCCAACGAACCACACCAAACCTACTGGTGTCTGCGCGTGCACCGCGTTGTTTTGCGTCGGCGCCGCGTCGAACGTGATGCCCTCGATCGTCACACCCTGCGTGGGAGTTGTCTGATTGATCAGCGCGTCTTGCGTGGGTCGCTGCCACTGTGACGAGGCCTGGAATCGCACGCACTGGTAGCCGCCGGGAGCGAAAATCTTCATTCCGTTCGGAATAGAATAATTGCCAACAGTGATCGGGAACCTGAACTGGTACGTACCGCAAGCCGGAATCGAAACCGCAGCGCCGATGGCGGCGGCCGCAGTAATCGCGTTTCGCATGGCAGTCGAATTGTCGATCGAAAGCGTGGAGACACCGTAAGCGTTTGCGTTGACAGGCTGTGTGGGATACGGCGCGTTGCCGATAGGAAGTGGGACCGTTACCTGCCCCGCGGCGAACGCCGGTACGAGCGCAAAAAGTGCAAACACAAGAAACAAGGGCCGCAGAAACTCGGCCCGCCAATCACAAACTCGGTCCTGCTCAGGTTGCGGACGAGTCACCGTGAATCGCAACCTCACTGCCGAGACTAGATCTCCGAAGAGCCTTAGCATAGCACCTGATCAGCGTTCGCAGCGTCGCGTTGGTCGCACTCGCTTGATCACATATCGCGTCTTCGACTTATAGGGCTTTGTACGCTACTCGGCCGGCTCAGACTCAAAATACACGTTGATAGCGATATCGGCATAAGAAGGACCTGGCAAAACGATCTCCAGATCGACCGTATCACCGACCGGAGCAACGGCATTTCCGCTAGCAAAATCGTCTTGGATGATGCCGGCGTCCGGGTCGATCACGCACAAACCGTATAAATTACCTGGCGCGATGAACGTGCTCGAGCTAAATTTAACGGGGATCCTCCTATTCTTGAAGGTAATGTTACCGACTCCAGACGAGTAGAAGTCAATCACATTGTACCAAAACGTCGAGCTTGCCCGCTGACAGTTCGTGTCGGGGTTTGATACCGTGCAGCCTTTTGGTCTGTGGCGATCGTAAAGGGGCTGCGGACCTTGGCAGAAGTCAACATACTGCGGTGGCGACTGCAAGTTCGTGACTGCAGGAATATGAATGTTACCAGAGACGCAGTTCTCCGGGAAACGCACCTTGACTTCCGTTGCTGCCAGGTTAACTTGGCGGCCGTTCTGCTGGCAGCTGGCTTGGCTCGGCCCAGGTGCCCGAAACGAGCCTTGGGCGGTCGGCGCATGCACGCTCCCAGACAACGAGCCTTGCTCTCCTGAAGTTGGCGCGGGGTGTGAGCCGACGCCGCTGCACGCTACCAACAACCCACAAGCAGCAACCTTGAGGCTGTTCTGAATCAATCGATCAATACTCATCGCCAAATACCTTTCAGAAAACCCGCAATGGCTTACCACGTCACCACAATCACCGAACCGATCGTCGTCGATGTCAGTCCGTTGATGGAATAGGTAAGCTTATGCAACAAAGGGATACCGAATGTACCGAAGACGATCGTCTGCCCTGGACCGAGCGGAAGCGGCCCCCAGATGGTGTTGTTTACATTGCAATTTGCGCTGTTCTCGTCGTAGAACGTCAGCGTATCGGTGGTAGTCTGGCCGCCGGTATTGGTTATCTGAAGCAACGCCGCCGGCGCCGGCGGCGGTGCCGGCGAAGCCAGCAAGCACGTAGGCGATGCGGTCGCCGGGATCGTGAAATACGCGTACGTTTGCGCCTTCCCGCGTTGCGGCATGGCCACCAAGAACGCACAAGCCGCGAGAGCGGCAAACAAGAGACCTGGCAGATTCCGTCGCATAGGTCCCTCCTAGGGTAAACTCCTAGACTAGTAGCTCCCTTCGGTCATGAATCGCCAGCTTCCTACGCGGCCCGCTCGCCAAGTTCTTCGCAACGAGGAAAGACCCCCGGATTGGCCCACCTTGCTCCAGCGCCTACGCTTTGGTTCGCGAAGAAGTACGGCGAGGTGCTCGCTACCGCAGAGCGCGCTTGCCCGGCGTAGTCGTAGAACGTTGTCATCTGCAGAAGTCCGGGTCCCGGAACTGGGAGATCTCAGGAGCCGCCAGGGCGCGCGCACGTCGGCTCGCGTCGGGACGGCGTAACGCCACAAACCCTGATGAACGTCCTGAGAAGTTAGAATCTCACATACGAGCCTTGGCGGCAACGCGGCCGGCGGACTGCTCCTGTTTGGCGGGGGCTCATACACCTACCAGATGCACGATATCTACGTCAAGGGTGGATCCATTCGGTTAAATAATTATAATGCTCCATCTGGCTGGGCTGGCGGGGTTGTCGTTAACTGCACGTACACCAACGCCTCCATCAACGATGTGACTGTGCAAGGTGTTAACTTTCCTGATGGAAGCCTACCATCGCCAGCGCCAATAGGATCGCAAGGCCAAGCCCCGGTCGAATTCATTAACGGAGTCTCAGCATGCACAAATTTGCGCGCCTTGGACAACAGTATCGGTCTCATGACGGTTCCGGGCGGCGGAACGAACGTCCACGCGATCCTAGTCAGGGCGCCCCACGGGTCCGTTAGCCTCAAAGGTAACGACCTCTCGGAGTGGCCCTCGTTGTCTGCCGCGATCTACCAGAGCGGTGGGCCCACGATCTGGGACGCCGGGAACGTCGTTGCGCCCGCACCCACCACTCCTCCGACCCCCGCTCTCGGGTTCCTCGGGATAACCGGCAACGATTGCCTGCAAGGAAATAGCTACGGTGCGTTTGGCCCTACCACGGGAGCGTGCGAGGTTACCGGCGCTGTGCTCGCGTACCAGCGCGCAGGCGGCGCGATCGCCTCACCAGCTCATTGCGTCATCGATACCGTCTCCGGGACTTCGGGCGCAACGTCAACTAGAGTGACTTTCAAGGGCGCGTCGCAGTTCAAGACGACAGCCTATACGTTGCTGATTCAAGACGTCTCGACCTTCGGCTCGCCGATCGTTCCGACGAGTCGGATGACGTCGTCGTTTTCATTTCCAAGCCTCAGTTCGGACAGTTATTCCTTCATCGCGTGTGGAGACTGAATGCAACAATTCGCCCCTTTGCCAGAGAGAAAGGCTATGCAACAACAGTTTCGCTGCAGTTTTGTTTTTGGCGTTGCTAGCCTGCGCCTTTGCGGTGGCTGCCATGCAGCGCAGTGGAGAGGCGCAACTCGCCTCAGGGGCGCTTCTGTTGATCGCGCCAACAGCTGCCGCGGGAACCTGTGTTGGCGCAACGGCAAGCCCGACAGAGGTGGCCTCGGATTTTTGA
>PMHP01000118.1 GCA_003158195.1 Vulcanimicrobiota bacterium
ATCGCAATATCGCGGCGCGATCCGGTACGTTCGCGACAGCGAACCGGCGCCGTAGCAACGATCGGCAGACCGAATTCCGCCCCAAAGTGCGCTGCGCGGGAGAATCAGGGTACACGCGCGTCGAAAGGAAACTGACGATGACTGACGCCAGCAAATCCCCGAACGGCGAACTTCACCCCAGCGGCGCCAACTCCGGCGCGGCCAGCGATGCAGGCCGGACGGTGCTCGTCGGCGTCCTCGGAGGGATCATCTCCGCCGCGGGCTACCTCGTGTACACGCGCCTGCCGGACGAACAACGCGACCGTCTGCACCGCCAGGTGCGTGGTCTGCTCGAATCCCGTATCACCGAACTCCGCCAGAACTTCAACATTTAACGTAGCGGGGTTCGGCGTTCGCCGCACCCGTTAACGCGCGGCTGGAGGAGTGGGCCAGGGTTCGGGGCCGGGCACATCCGGATGCGCTTCGTCGCCCGCCTCGTTGCTGAACGCCGCGTGGCCTTCGTGTTCCACGGCCGGCCGGGGCTCGGCGAGCTTCTCTCCGACCGGGGGCTCCGGCGCGGTCCAGGCCGGCTCGGGCGCCTCGTACGGAAACGGATCGTAGGTCTCGAGCGGCGGCAGATCGTGCGTGGGTGTGGGCGCGGTGGGGTGCACGTCCTGCATGTCGGCCGCCCGCTCCATCTCGCGAATGAACGATTGCGAGGTGTTTTGGACCTCCCGCACCACCTGGCCGGCGCGCTTCGCGACCTTGGGCAGCTGGTCGGGGCCGAAGAACAGGAGTGCCGCAACCCCGACGATCAGCATGTCAGCAGGCGAAAGCAAAGGGTTCCTCCCCGTCGCCGTGCAACGATTCGCGTCCGGCTCGAAGGCTGCCCGAACCCGCCGCCGCGAACCGAGATTTGCTCATAGGACGGCCTCCGACCGCTTGAAGATCATTTACACGCGCGGTAACCGCACGGAAACGCTTGCCTCGATCTCGACCCTGCGCAAGATCTTGGGACGTTTCGTCCGGCATCGCGTATTTTACGAGGTCTCCTCGCGTAACAAGCGGGGTCATGAATTCTTTTCCACCAAGAATACGTTCGTCGTCGGATCGATCGAAGTCGTCAATCGCGACTATTTGACGATCACGATCTTCGATGCCCACAATTCCACCCACAGCATCGAAATCCTGAACCCGTCGGCNNCTGCGCGACGAGGGCGACGAGAGCGACGGCATCACCGAACGATGCGAGCTCGAGAAGATCACCCTGCCGCAACTCTTCGAATACCTCGAAGAGATCACGCACGTCGGCGGCGCGGTCGGCCCGCGATGCGATCCGCCGATCGCAACGCTCTAACCGCCTCGCCCCGGCGGCCCAAGCGGCGCAGCGCGATTCCGAGACTGCGGTAGGCGGCCGAATAGTTTTCGTCGGCGCGCAGCGCGGCTTCGTAATAGTCGATGGCATCGTGCGGATGACCATCTTCGAGCAGCATGTTGCCGAGGTTGACGAGCGCCGGCGCGCAGCGCTCGTCGTGCGCGAGCGCGACACAAAACGCCTCGAGCGCGCCGGGGCGCCGGCCGAGCGCAATGAGCGCAACGCCGCGCTTGTTGTGGATGGCGGCGCGTGCATCGTCGCTGCCGGCTTCGATCAGCGCGGCCTCGAATTCGCGCACGGCAGCCGGATGGTCTCCGGAGTCGAGCGCGACGACGCCCCGCTCGAAGGCATTCCTCGGGCCTGGCTTCGGCCGCAGCGCGGCAAACACGGAGCGCACGTCGAACATCGCGCCTAACGTGTTACACGTCGACGTCCTCACGCTTTTCCCGGAGATGTTCGCGCCGGCAATCGGACTCTCGATCCTCGGGCGCGCCCAGGAGCGCGGGCTCGTGCACATCGAGGTTCACCACCTCCTCGACGCGCTCGGCGCCGGGGAGCGCGCGGACGATCGTCCCTTCGGCGGCGGCCCCGGGATGGTGCTGCGCATCGAGCCGATCGCCCGGGTCCTCGACGCAATCCTTGCAGCCGCGCCCCCGGAGGAGCGCAGGGCGATCGTCCTGACGAGCCCCGCCGGGCCGCCTTTCCGCCAGCGCGACGCCGAGCGGTTTGCCGGCCTCGACCGGCTCGTCATCGTCTGCGGCCACTACGAGGGGATCGACGAACGCCTGGTCGCGCTCTACGGGGTCGAGGAGCTCTCGCTCGGCGACTTCGTGCTGACCGGCGGCGAGCTGCCCGCACTGGCGTTCCTCGACGCGACGGTCCGGTTGCTCGACGGCGCGATCAATCCGGCCTCGCTTGACGCCGAATCCTTCGCCGAAGCGGGCCTCGATGCGCCGGCCTATACGCGGCCTGCAGTCTTCCGGGGTGCCCCCGTTCCCGAGGTGCTCCTGTCGGGCGACCATGCGAAGATCGCCGCTTGGCGTCGCGCGCAGTCCCGCGAGCGCACGATCGCCCGCCGCAAAGATCTGCTGGACGGCTGACGGCTAGCGCATCCCGGGCGGCCGTGATATGATCCCGGGGTTGTCCTAGCGGCCCCTGGGGGCTTTCGGGGGGGCACGCCGCCCCGATTTTTCCCGATTTTAAGGAAGCCATGAACGTCATCGACCTGCTGGAGAAAGAACAGCTCAAGAGCGAGCTGCCGGAGTTCCGCCCTGGCGACACCGTTAAGGTGTATTCGAAGGTCGTCGAGGGCGGCAAAGAACGCACGCAGATGTTCGAAGGCGTCGTGACCGTCCGCCGCGGCGGGGCGATCGGCGAGACGATCACCGTGCGACGCGTTTCGCACGGGGTCGGCGTCGAGAAATCGTTTTTGCTGCACAGCCCGCGCGTCGAAAGAATCGAAGTCACCAAGCGTGGCATCGTGCGTCGCAGCCGTTTGTATTACTTGTCGGAGAAGATCGGTAAGGCCGCGCGCATCAAAGAGAAGAAAACCGTCCGCTAGCTCGTGACCCCGCTCGAACTCTTCGGCCTTATCTGCGTGCTCGCCGTCGTCCGGCTTGCAATGTCGGTGCGACCTGCGCACGCCAACGGCAACGCCGCGAGCCTCCCAGCGGCGAGCGATACCGGCACGGCGGTCGCCCCGGCACAGTCGTTCAGCGTCGTCCTCAAAGAATATCTCGACGCGTTCATCGTCGCGGGCCTGGTGGCGCTATTGCTGATTACCTTCGTGGTCCGCACGTTTTTCATTCCCTCGGGCTCGATGGAACCGACCCTGCAAGTGCACGACGTGCTGCTGGTCAACGAGTTCGAATACCGTTTGACGAAACCGCACGACGGCGACATTGTCGTCTTCCCACCGCCGATCCCAACCACAAATGATTTCATCAAGCGCCTGATCGCCGGCCCGGGCGAAACACTTCGCGTGCACGAAGGCACCGTGTACCGTGACGGCAAGGCCCTGAGCGAACCCTACATCGAGCAAAAGCCGCTCTACGAACTCGAGATCAAGAACTACAACGTTTACGTCGACGGCACGCCGATGGACCCGGCGGAATCGAACGTCCCGCCGCGCTCCCAGTGGACCTCGCCCGACACGATACCGCCGAACTGTTACTTCATGATGGGCGACAACCGCAACAACTCCGAGGACTCGCACGTCTGGGGCTTCGCGCAAGTGAGCGGCACGTTTGCCACCGGCCCGGAAGCAGGCCACAAAGCCGGCTTCACCGGCCACGCGTTCTTGCTCTTCTGGCCGCCAAACCGCATCGGCATCCTGCACTAGCCTCAACCTTGTCATCCTGAGCGAAGCGCCGCAGGCGCGTAGTCGAAGGACCGACGGCGCATAAGCAAAGAACACATCGGTCCTTCGACTGCGGCGCCTTGCGGCGCCTTCGCTCAGGATGACAAGAGGGGGCTCTCGCGAACGATACCTAGCGTGCTTTCGCCAGTGCGCTTGAGATCGGCGGCGAATCTCGCGTGGCAACTCGCCCTGCTCGTGCTGATCGTTTTTGCGGCGCTCGGTTTGCGGCCCGGACAGATCAGCGGTTTCTCGATGGAACCGCGGATCGATACCGACGACTACGTGCTGATCAACGCGCTCTCGTACTGGTTCGGGCCGCCGCGGCGCGGCGACATCGTGGCCTTCCGCCACGAACGTTCTGCGCCGTCCGTCTACGTGAAGCGCGTCATCGGCTTGCCCGGCGATCGCATCGCGATTCGGCAGGGAGCCGTCTTCGTGAACGGCGCGGCGCTCGACGAACCGTACGTTCGCTTTGGCGACCGGCGCAGCTTCGCCGAGGTGATCGTCCCGCCGAACGCCTACTACGTCCTGGGCGACAACCGGGCGAACAGCGACGATTCGCGCGTCTGGGGCTTCGTGCCGGCGAACGACTTGATCGGCCGGGCGATCCTAGCCGTCTGGCCGCCGGCCCACGCCGGCCCACTTCGGTAGCGGCCGGTTGAGCCGCGCGCTCGCCGACGAGGCGACGATTCAATGGTATCCGGGCCACATGGCGCGCGCGATGCGCCGGCTCACCGAAGACATGCGCGCGATCGATCTCGTCGTCGAGGTCGCCGACGCGCGCGTGCCGCTCGCGGGCACGAATCCGGCGCTTGCGCGCTTGGCCGGGAAACGTCCCCGCCTGCTCGTGCTCTCGCGCGCGCAGCTCGCGGATCCGGAGACGACCGCCGCGTGGCTCGCATACTACCGCGAGCGCGAACGCGCGGCGCTGGCCGTCGACGC
Source organism: Vulcanimicrobiota bacterium (assembly GCA_003158195.1). Taxonomy (GTDB): domain Bacteria; phylum Vulcanimicrobiota; class Vulcanimicrobiia; order Vulcanimicrobiales; family Vulcanimicrobiaceae; genus Palsibacter; species Palsibacter borealis. Next base: position 4,656 of record PMHP01000118.1, read on the forward strand.
GAAGGATCGCGGCGGGGCGGCGCGGCTGCGCGAAGCTCTCGAAGGCCTTGCATCCGGGCGACGCAGCGCGCGCGTCATTGTCCTCGGCATTCCGAACGCGGGAAAATCGACCGCGATCAACGCGCTGGCCGGGCGGAAGGTGGCCCGCGTGGAAGACCGCGCCGGTGTCACCCGCGCGCGCCAGTGGTTTCGCGCGGGTGAGAGGCTCGAAATCATGGACACGGCGGGAATCCTCGTTCCGAAGATCGACTCGGCGCAGGCCCAGTGGAAGCTCGCCGTCGTCGGCGCCGTTCCGCGCGCGCGCTTCGATCCGGAAGACGTCGCTGCGCGCTTTCACCGCTGGCTGCTCGAAACGCAGCCCGAATCGCCCGTTCCCGATTTGGAAACCTTTGCGCAATCTCGCGGCTTCCTGCGCCGCGGTACGATAGTCGACATGCACAACGCCGCCGCGGCCTACCTCAAAGAACTCGGCGACGGAGCGTTCGGACGCATGACGTTCGAGGAGGCTCCGCTCCCATGAATGTGGCCGCGGCCGCGCACAAGCGGCGACTCGCCCGCGAACGCGAACGGCGCCGGCTCGTACGCCTCCACGTCTACGAGCGCGAGGCGCTGGGGCGCGGGTTCCGGCTGATCGGCGGAATCGACGAAGTCGGACGCGGGCCGCTCGCGGGCCCGGTCGTCGCGGCTTGCGTCGTCACCGACGGGCCGCTGATGCTTACCGGGCTCGACGACTCCAAGAAGGTGCCGCCGGAACGGCGCGAAGCCCTCGCCGGCATCATCCGCTCGCGTGCCGTCGCCTGGGCCGTCGGCGAGGCGTCGGTCGCGGAGATCGAACGGTACAACATCTACTGGGCTTCGATCCTTGCGATGGAACGCGCGCTCGCAGCGCTCGCCGCCCAGCCGGCGTACCTGCTCACGGACGCGGTTCGGATCCGCTCGTTTGGGGGCGAGCAGCTTCCGGTCATTAAGGGCGACGCGAAATGTGCGACCGTCGCCGCCGCATCGATCCTGGCGAAGGTTCACCGCGACGCGCTGCTCGTCGCGCTCGACCAGCTCCATCCGCAGTATGGATTCGCCGAACACAAAGGGTATGCGACTGCCCGTCACATCGCCGCGCTCGCCGAGCACGGACCCTGCGAACATCACCGCCGGCAGTTTTGGCGCGTTCGCGACGCCCTGACCCTCTTCGATTGCCTGGAATCGTGAAGCGCGGCGACGCGGCGGCAAAACACCTCGGGCGCAGCGGCGAAGAGGCCGCTGCGGCTTACCTGCGTTCGCTTGGCTTTGCGATTCTGCGCCGCAACCTGCGCGGGCCGGGCGGTGAGATCGACATCGTCGCGCGCGACGGCGACGTCGTCGTCTTCGTCGAGGTCAAGGCGCGCGGCTCGGCCGCGTTCGGGGGCGCGCTCGGCGCCGTCGACGCGCGCAAACGCCGCCGAATCCGCGCGGTCGCCGAAGATTATTTGCAGTTCTTCGCGCCCGACGCGAAAGCGAGATTCGACGTGCTCGCTATCGACGGTGCGTCGATGCGCCTGCATCGGGGCGCCTTCTTCGCATGAAGCCCCCTCCCGCCAACCTTATCGGCAAGCGCATCGCCCTGCGTTATGACGTCCTCGCACTGCTCGGATCGGGCGGGATGGGAAACGTGTACCGCGCGACCGACGCCCTCTTGCACCGTGAGGTCGCGCTCAAGGTCCTGACCGAGCAGTCTGACGTGATCCGCCATCGCTTCCTGTTCGAGGCGCGATCGCTTGCCCGCCTCAATCATCCCGGCATCGTGACGATCTATGACGCCGGCGAGTCGGAGGGCATTCCGTACATCGTCATGGAGCTGGCGTCCGGGCCGACGCTTAAAGACGCGATCGCCGCCGGGATGACGGTCGGTTCCGCGGTGCGCGCGACGATCCGGTTGCTGGAAGCGCTGCACTACGCCCACAAACGCGACGTTCTCCACCGCGACGTCAAGCCGTCCAACATCGTCGTGCGCGACGACGGCAGCGTAAAGATCATGGACTTCGGTCTCTCGCGCAGGATTTCGGACCTGTCGGCGGGGACGCAAGCGGGCGAGATTGTTGGGACTATTCCGTACCTTCCGCCCGAAAGGTTCCTCGGTAAACCATCAGACGCACGCAGCGACCTGTATTCACTGGGAATCATCCTGTACGAAGCGCTCACCGGCGTGCTCCCGTTTCGTAGCGATCGGGACGATCTCGTTGCCGCCGTCTTCGCTCACGTCGACGAGCACCCCGTCGAACCAAGCCGCCTGAACTCGGGCGTCTCCCCGGAGCTGGAACGTATCGTTCTCAAAGTGATCGAAAAAGATCCGAACGCGCGTTATCAAACGGCCCGCGAACTGCAGGCCGAGTTGCGCGCGTACTTGAGCGCCGAGTCGTCTGCGGGCGCTCGAAGGAGCGAACCGCGCCGCAGTGGCAGCTAGCGTCGCAGCGCGCGCGCCTGCCGAACCCTCCCTGCGCCGCGCGGTCACGCCGTGGGGCTCGTTCTCGTGGGGCTACTCGGACGTCGGCGCGGACATCTTCGTGGGCCTGGGCCTCGTGCTCGGCGCGGCTGCCGGCGCCTCGAACGTCGCGTTCCTGTTCGCCGGGCTCGTCTACGTCTGCATCGGCCTAGCCTACACCGAGCTTGCCGCAGCGTATCCCGTCGCGGGCGGCGGACAGTATTTCGTCTTCCGCGGCCTCGGCGACATCTTCGGATTCATCGCCGGTTGGGCGGTGTTGCTCGATTTCACGATCGACATCGTCTTGTTTGCGTGGAGCTCGATCGACTATCTGAGCAAGCTCGTTCCGATCCTCAGCTTCACGGCGCATCCGTGGGTGCACTTCGTCGTCGTCTTCGTCGTCATCACGGGGCTCGCGCTCCTCAACATCATCGGCGTGCGCGAGAGTTCGGCGTTCAACGAACTCGTCAGCGGCCTGGACATCGTCAGCGAAACGTCGATCCTTTTCTTCGGCTTCTTCTTCGCGTTTCAGCCGCAGTTGCTCGTGCACACGATGCAACTGTCGTGGCCCACGACCTTCAACCTGATGAACGGCGTGTCGCTTGCGATCATCTCGTTCGTCGGGCTCGAATCGATTTCGCAGGCGGCCCAAGAAACCCAGCGCCCCGCGTCGGTGATCCCGCGAACGTCGATCAGTCTGATTTTGACGATCCTCATCTTCGCGCTTTCGTATTCGAACCTCGCGCTTGGAATGCAGCCCTGGCACGCTCTTCCGCTCGACGCACACGGCCATACGCAACCGCTCTGGCGCTATCTCGGCAACGAGGAAAACAACGGCTCGGCGGTCGCCGTGCTCGCCTCCTACGTGCCGTACTTCGGCGCACTCGCAGCACTCTACGTGCCGCTCCTCGGAGCGATTTTGCTGTTAATCTCGAGCAACTCCGGCGTGTTCGGCAGCTCCCGCATCGCTTACGCGATGAGCGGGACGCAGCTTCTGCCGAGCGCCTTCCAGCGCGTCCACAAGAAGTTCCGTACGCCGGCCCTCTCGATTTCGGTGTTCTGCGGCGTCGCGATCGTCGAGTTGATCTTCGCCGCGCTCCCGAGTCTCTCGCCCCACGTCCACGCGCTCTACGCCCGGCTGTTCCGGGGCGAGGACGGGATCACGTTCCTGGGCGATTTGTACGCTTTCGGTGCCGCGGCGAGCTATTCGTTTGTCTTCATCGCGCTGATCTCGCTTCGCTTCAACGACTCGCAGAGTCCCCGCCGCTTCAAAATGCCCTTCAACATCCCGATTACCTTTCGCGGAAACCGGGTCGAATTTCCGGTCGTTGCGGTGATCGGCTTCATCGGCATCGCTTCGATCCTGGTGTTCACCATGATCACCCACGAGATCGGCCGGATCGCCGGTCCGACGTGGCTGATCTTGGGCACGATCGGATATCTGTTCTATCGCCGGCGCAAGCGGCTGCCCGTCTTCCGTTCCCAGCCGCACGACTGGCGCAAGGCGCAGATCAACATCCTGCAATCCGCCGGCGAACTCGAGATGATGGACGAGTACCTGGTGAACATCCGGCGCATGGACGAGCGCCGCGTCGCCGAGCACATCGGGCCGCTGTGAAACGCTTCGTCCGCAGCGAAGGCTACGCGCGGGCGCGCCTCGTGAGCGGTGCGCTGTTCGTCCTTCTCGGGGCTATCGTGATCGTGCGCACGTTAGCCGTCACCGGCCCGAGTTTCGGCGCGCTACCGGCGTGCGTGCTCGGCGCCGCGATGATTGCACTCGGGTCGCTGCGTTACCGCGACTACCTCGCGGCGCGAGCGCGGCGCTGATGCACTTCGTACCGAACGTCGCCGGCGTGACGATCGCGTTTGGCGTCTTGGCCTCGATCGCCGCGACGATCTACTGGATGCTGCACCCGCCCTCGACCGCCTCCGATCGGGCCGCCACCGCGACCGAGCGCGACATCAGCGAGATCATCGGCAGCGTCATCATCGTCTTCTCGCAGGAGATCCACTCCGAGCACATGCTGTCGCTTGCGGTCCGGCTCGCGCGTCGCGAGCGCGCCGAACTGCTCGCCGCGTACATCATCGAGGTTCCACGCACGTTACCGCTGGACGCCGAGATGGAGCTCGAGCATCGCGAGGCGCTTGGCGTCCTGCAAGTTGCCGAATCGATCGGCCGCAAGAACAACGTCGAGATCCTCACCGACGTCGTCCGGACGCGCAACGTCGCGCAAGGCGTGCTCGAACTCGCCAAGCGCAAGGACGCGCACCTGATCGTACTCGGCGGCTATCGCGAGGGGAAGTACACCGGCGCGCCGATGGCCCGCGCGATCGAGGTGATCGCCTCGCAGGCGCCGTGCGACGTTCTCATTGGTATCCAAGGCAACAAGGGGAAGATCCTCACGCCGCCGGTGTCCGACAAGCGCTCCAAGACCGTCCCCGCCGAACAACCGACCCAGTTGTGACCGCCCTCAGAAGGTTCTGAGAGTCGGTCGCTACCATCCTCACAAGATGAAACGTGCCGTCTACGTCCTCGCTTGCTTGTTTGTTGTCGCCTGCGGCGGAGGTGGGTCTTCACCGGAGCCAAGGCACACAGCTCCCCCTTCAACCACGGCGCCGAGCGCGTCCCCCACGGCGACGTCGACGGGAGCGTTCGACGAGGCGGCATTCACGTGCCCAACGTCGGACTCGGCTTCGAGCGTCGCGCGCCGCGTCTCAGCCGCGCGGCGGTTCCCGCTTCGCGGATCGAGCGCGTCTGTTCCGGCGCCGGATTTGCTCGCCGTCACCTACACGGCAGCAACGTTCAACGGCGCTAAGACGCAGATGGCGGCACGCGAGCAAAGCAGCGGCGCGACGCTCGTTCGCGAATTCGATTTTTCGCACATCGGCCTGGTGACTCGCGTCGTGCGGGTTCCCGCTGCGTCGCTCGCATCGATAGCGAGCACGCTCCGCGCGCAGCCGGGCGTCCAAAAGGTCACGCGCACCGGCTACCGGCGCTACCTGCAGGCCGTTACAAATCCGTATTTCACGAACGACCCGATGTTCGTTGGTTTCGGAGCTCCGGGGCCGTTATATGACACGTCCTCGACCGAAGGGCAGTGGGACAAGCACGTCGTGCGCCTGGAGTATGCGTTCGGATACAGTCAGAGCGGCAACGGCAGCTCCCTCGCTGCGAATCCGAGCGCCCTCGGATCGGCCTCGATCAAAATCGCCATAATCGATTCGGGCCTCGACACAAGCCATCCGGAACTCGCATCAAAAGTTGCGTATCAGAAATGCTTCATCACGAACCCTGCCACTCCGCCGGTGCAGTCGACGTCGGACTTCGTGACGGATGAGGACGGACACGGTACCGACGTAGCGGGCATCGCAGCGGACGATATCAATAACGGCGTCGGGTTCGCCGGGTCGGCCGGGAACGCCGTGATCTACGGCTATCGCGTCTTCCCGACACCCGACAACAATTGCTCGAGTCCGAACACGACCGACCCGCAGTGCGGGTCCGACACCGTCGATATCGCTTCGGCGCTCAATGACGCAACCACGCAGGGCGTCAATGTCATTAACATGAGCTTCGGCGGCGGCGTCGGCGATTTGTGCTCCAACGGTGTCGATCCCGACTCGACCGAAGGGGGCGCCGTCGCCGACGCGATCGCGGCCGGTGAGGTCGTGGTTGCGGCTGCCGGCAATAACGGTGTGGAGGGCGTGACACCGCCCGCTTGCGACGCCGGCGTCATTGCCGCCGGTGCGACCGGCCTCGCGGACGGAGTAACCAACGGCACCGGATCCGCAACCGGATCGGCCACGGCGCCGAACGAGTACCTCGCCTCGTATTCGGACTGGGGAAGCCCTGGGGCGGCACTCAATAGTGCGAGCGCGTGGGGCATCGTCGCGCCCGGCGGCGATCCGGCTCCGGCCGAAGCGACCTGCACGGCAGCGGGCTGTTTCGACGCTCTTCATTGGATCGACAACATCTGGACCTCGACGCCGTTCGACTCAAACACCGACGGCGGCGACTGCGACCCCGACCCCGGGTCGTCAAGCTCTACCATGGATTGCCGGACTTTAATTGCCGGAACGTCGATGTCGTCACCCGCCGTCGCCGGCGCGGCCGCACTGATCCTCGCCGTCAATTCGTCGTATCAGTCCCCATCGAAGATGAAGCAGCTCCTCTGCTCGACCGCCGACGACATCGGCGATCCGAACGAGGGTTGCGGCCGGCTCGATATCGACCGCGCAATGGCCGTCGCCATCAGCGACCCCTCCCCCCCAGCCGCCCGCGGCACACCCTAGCGAACGCGCCAACCCTAAGTTAGCGTGGCCCGAGGCCAAATCTTGTCACCCTGAGCGAAGCGCCCCTTCGCAGGCTCAGGACAGGCTCCGGCGCGCAGTCGAAGGGCCGACGGTGCAAAACCATATCCCGTCGGCGCTTCGACAAACTCAGCGTGACAAAGTTGCTATGCTAAGCAAATTCTCGAAGTCTTGGGTTCGGCAAATCGAATTGCTTTCGCGCGTCCACGCACACGTATTACGACTGCGTGGTATACAAATCGGCCCGGGCTTATCTTACGAATAAGTGTAAAGTGGTGGTAACGGGCAGATGAATTCATCCGTGCATCGGCCCGGCAGCCTCCAAGTAACGCGTTAGCGTTATTCGCGGGAATGCCATACCCCGAAACGAGCAGAGTAGCGGTCATTTGACCGCCTCCTTCGCCGATTATGCTCCACGTCCCAGCGCTGTTCTCCTGAAGAAGATAGTCTCCGCCTGCTGCTCCATTCGTCCCGAATGCGGCGACAACCAGTACCCAATTTTCATCGTATGTAACGTTGAAGCTGTAAAATACACCTGGCCATGCGTAGCCTTGCGCCATTTGCTCGCTCGTAATCACTGCTTCGATTTCGGAAGTATTGTCGGCTAGGGCACCCGTCGGCTCAGTCGCCAACGCCAAAGCGATTAGGGAAATCGCGATTATAGCCGGACGACTCTTAGAGCAGATTATTCTAGTTTCTCAATCTCTACACCAATGCGATTCGAAGGTTGGACTGTAGGTTAGCACAGTACCCTCGCCACAACTTTGCGCCTGTGAAATGCCGTGCTTTGAACGCTACATTAGCACATAGTATCTAACAAATAAAGCGACGTCCGCGATTTAGCTTAAGCGAGACTCGGCTAGCCGCGCGCCCTTTCGCATGACGTTTGCAGGGCGCGATGCGCGTGCCAGGATGATTCGGCGACGCGCCGCAGCGTCGCCGCCGGCGACGATCCAGTCGTCGGGGATGCCGCATTGGCGGAACATGGCGCGCCAACGGGTCGAGGTCGTCATGAGAGCGGCGCGTCCTCCGGCGAGACGCCGCTCGGCGATCGCCTCGGCGAGCGCCACGATCCCACGCCGATCGTGGGTTGTCGCGTGTTTGATATCGACGAGGACGGGCCGATCAAGATCGACCGTTCCGAGAGCCTCTCGAAAGATCTCGGCAAACCCGGCATCCAGCTCGCTGACGCAATCGATTACGACGACGGCCTTGTTCCGAGCGCGCTTTTGTGGCGCGAGGTTCACAGCTCGAGCGCCGTTTCCGTCGCGTGCGATGCGCTGCGCCGGACGGTCAGCAGCAGCACGAGCGGAATTGAGAGGGCGAACACGATTCCGCACAACCGCAGGACCATGTCGTAGGAGATGACCGTCGAGTTGGTCACCACGATCGCGTAAAGTTGGGAGGTGCGCAGTCCGTGATGCAACGCGTTGGCAACATTCGGGTTCGCTAGCGTGACCGACGAGGCGAGTCCGGACTGGGCCGTATCTTCGAACCGCGTCTGGAGGAAGATGAGGACGGCGATTCCGAGCGACCCGCCGAGCTGACGGACGAGATTGTAAATCCCGCTTGCGCCGGCCATGCGTTCGTTCGACACTTCCGCGAGTGTCGTGGTCGAGAGCGGAACGAACAGGAATCCGAGCGCGAAACCTTGCAGCACTCGCGGCCAGAACACGTCCCAGTAGCCTGCGTACTGGTTGAGACTACCCATCCACCAAGCGCCGGCCGCGAAGATCGCGAGACCTGCGGCGAGCACGATGCGCGCATCCGCGAACCGCATGACCTGCGAGGCACATTGAAGGCTAACCATGGTGGCGATCGAGCCCGGAACCAGCGCAAGCCCGGCATCGGTCGGCGTGAAGCCGAGGACGTTCTGCAAGAATAATGGGAGGATGAGCGCCGTACCGTAAAGACCGAAGCCGCTGACGACGCTGATCACGTTACCCGCCGAGAATGCGCGCGAGGCGAAGACACGAAGGTCGACGAGCGGATGACGGTCGCGGAGTTCGCGAATCACGAAGGCGGCGATCGCGGCGACGGAGACGATCGTGAAGATGACGATTTGCCCGGAGGAGAACCAGTCGAGTCGCTGGCCGCGTTCTAGGACGTACTGGAGCGCCCCGAGCCCGCACGCGAGCAAAGCTAAAGCGATGACGTCAATCGGCGAGTGGTCGCGCTGCACGTGCGCCGGGTCGCGGATGTACAGCATCGTCATGATAAAGGCGACGATGCCGATCGGAATGTTGACATAGAAGATGAGCGGCCAACTGTAGTTATCGATGAACAGGCCGCCCAGGACCGGTCCGATCGCCGGCCCGACCAACACGCCGAGACCGAATATCGCGAGCGCGCTCGCGCGGCGCTCGGGAGGATACGACTCCATGAGGATCGCCTGCGCCACCGGCTGCAGTGCTCCGCCGCCGATACCCTGGATGACGCGATAGAAGACGAGGAGCCAGATGTCGCCTGCCGTGCCGCACATGAACGAGGCGATCGTGAACAGCGCAAGCGCCGCGGCGTAAAAATTGCGACGTCCGAACCGGGCGGTTAACCATCCGTTGAGCGGCATGACGATGACTTGGGAAAGGATGTAGCCGGTCGAGACCCAGCCGATGTCGTCGATCGAGGCCCCGAGGCTTCCGCCGATCGTATCGAGCGCGACGTTGACGATCGAGGTGTCGATGACGGCCATGACCGTACCGAGCATCACCGTCACCGTGATCAGGGCGAGCTGCGGATCGCTCCGGACGGCTGCAGACTTCGGCGCCGGTGTTCTTTGCCGCGCGACCCCGTTCATCGCAACCGTAGTCAACGTTATATTCTCTCCGAATCGCAACGCACGAGTTGTGGCAACTCGAGCCTATCAATTCGAGGCGGCTGAGACTATCGCGAGAACCGCTGCGCTTGGTGCGAAAACTGCTGCCGTCCATCGCGATCTCTCCGGACGCGACGACAGCCGGCATTTACCTGTGCTGTTCGAGGCGGTATGCCGACGGTGTGATGCCCGTTTGCCGTGCGAAGATTTGACTGAAGCGGCTTTGACTTGAAAATCCTACGCGCGCCGAAATCGTCGCTACCGTGGCGTCGGACGTTCGTAACAGCGCTTTCGCTTTCTGGATTCGGCGCTGCAGGATGTAGCGATGCGGAGCGACGCCATATGCGGCCGTAAATGCGTGCGAAAAATGGCTGACGCTTAGCCCCATGAGAGAAGCGAGTTCGGATAGACTCGGGTCACTCTCCAAAACGTCTTCGATGTGGTCGAGCACCGGCTTGAATCGCGAGGCGCCGAATTTTAACGTCTGCGGTAAGAACCGTTTGTTCGAGCGCGCACGAAAGAGCTCGAACGACAGAACCGTCGTCAACGCGTCGGCGTAGGCCCGCGGAAACGCTTCCGGTGAAAGGCAAAGCGCCTCGAGGCGCTCTAAGATTCCCGGTGCAATCGGGCTCTCGCCGAAATGCGGCTCCAGATCGATGTCGCCGATCCGGTCTCCGAGAGCGTTCTTGAAAACGGAATTGTCCAGGTCGCAGGCGAGGAACCGGCCGTTGCCGCTTCCGCTGCAGGTGCCTGACCAACGGTGTCCCACCGGAAGAAAGAATGAATCGAGTTCGCACATTCTCCGCGCAACGACGCGACCGCCGTCAAAGGAGCCCCGCATGCGCACGCCCTCGCCGGTTAGTTGTCGAATGGAGACGAAGTGATGCCGCGGTTCTCGGACGTCGACGACGTCGGTGCCCGAGAACGACTGCCCGTAAACGGCGCACGTCAGGCCGCCGATAGCAAACGAGGTTCTCAAGGTGGCCTCCCGGTTGAAGACCGCTCACTCTTGTGGTATATTTTTAAAACAAAAACATTCTAGATGCCGAGAGTGTAGTTTTATTTTAAACGTATGTCAATGCTAAAACCCCCCAAGACGCGCCCGGCCGCTGCCGGCCACGTGGCCGCTCTCGAACGGGCCGACGAAGCGCTTGCGGTTCTCGCCCGATTCCTACGGGTCGACACGGAGCGCGCCACGACGCAGGCCGGGTTGTCGTATCCGATGGCCGCGGCGCTGGCCCGGTTGGCGGCGCTGCCCGAGCAAACGACGGTCAGCGATCTGGCTCGCTCCCTCGAATGCAATATGGGCAACCTCTCGGGCACGCTCGATCGCCTCGAAGAAGCCGGCTACGTCGAGCGGCTCGTATGCGAAGCCGATCGACGCGCGCGCTACATACGGTTGACGGCGAAAGGCAGGCGAATGAGAGCTCAGATGGTCGAGATTTTCCGCAACGGTCGCGTCTGCACGGCGCTGAAACGGATGGACGCTCGGGAGCTTGAGGTCTTGACGGAAATAATCGATCGACTCAACACCGCCGTGAAGGCGGACGAATCGTAACGGCGTTTAGAAGAGGTCCCAGTAGTCCTTGCGAGCGCGCATCTGTGCGTTCGTTTGCTCGAGGATGATGCGTCCCGCCCGCATGACGTAGAAGCGGTCGGTGACGCGAAGCGCTTGGCCGATGTTTTGTTCCAAGATGATCACGGAGAGGCCGGTCTCATCGGCGAGTTTGCGGATCGCAGCGAATAGCTCGATGATGATCGCGGGAGCGAGGCCCAGCGCCGGCTCGTCGAGCAACAGCAGTTTCGGGCGCGACATGAGGGCGAGCGCCAGGCTAGCCATCCGCTGCTGGCCTCCGGACAAGGTGGCCGCCTTTTGCGTCGACCGTTCTGCGAGAATCGGGAAGAGGTCGTGGACGAGCTTCCACTGAGCCGCGCGCTCGGCCGCCGATCTCTCGTGCAGCGCGCCCAGAAGCAAGTTGTCCCTCACCGTGAGCTCCCCAAAAACGAAACGCTCCGCCGGAACCAGGGACATCCCACGCGCGTTGTTCTTCGTGACAAACGCCTTTGTGGTGTTCTCGCCGCGGTACGTAATCGTGCCCCCGAGCGCGGGGAGTATCCCGTAGATCGTTTTCAGCGTGGTCGTCTTCCCGGCACCGTTCGCGCCGACGATCGAGACGATCTCGCCCTCGGCCACGTGCAGGTCCACGTCGAACACGACTTGCTTGCGCCCGTACCCCGCTTGAAGTTTTTCGACGGAGACCACCGTTGGTCGACTGGTCGTGGGGTCCGGTATCATCAGCTTCACGGAGCACGCCGCACTTTCTGTTCTCGGTACGTTGAAGGTACGCTTGGCGGACGTGTAGGCCAATCCGAAAACCGGCTGTAGATCGTACGAATCCGGCTGCGTTCAGCGTCAAAGAGCCGCGGGCCCAGCATAAATCGGCATACCGGCAGCAGCCTTTGGACTAGCTCGACCGAGAGTCTGACGCTAGCCTAGAACGAGGCCGGCAGCGTTAGGCCTCTGGAGACGGCGATGGGAGAGACGAAAGTTGATGCGGTAGACCAGGCTCGAACGATCATCTTCGGGTGCCTCGAGCGCAACATCTTCACGATGAACGGCCGGCCGGCAGCTCACGTGCACGATCGCGAAGGGCGTTCGAGAGCCGACGACGGCACATGGTCCCGCCGATCCGTCGCTCTTCTGATCTTCTGCCTCATTTCGTGGCTTGCGGTTATCGTCTGGTCTCTCGGCTGCTTTGCCGCCGCATGCCCGTGAGATGGCACGTCAGCAGTGGCCGCACGGACCGACCGGGACGCCGGATGAGTGGATCGCCTTACGCATAACACTGTTGTTGTGCGCCATGCTCATCATCGCGTGCTACGTCGGCAGCTAGACTGTCGCGAACCGGAGAGAGGCGCAGACGAGCGCTTCACGCGGCATTAAGATAGCTTAATCGACAGCTTCCGGCGCGCATGAGAAAATGCGTCTGCAGCCTGAGAGCGGTCTGCGTCCCCTCGCTCGCCAATGAGGAGACCATGGCGCTAAGTCGCGTTCACTTTTTGACGGCGTTCGTTTTCGCCGGCACGATTGCTTCGGGATGTGGGGCCGGCACGAGCACGGTTCAGGCGCCGGGCGCCGGCGGCATCCCCGCGCCGATCGCTTCGGTCGCGCCTGGGGGAACTGCCACACCTGGCGGGTCTGCGACGAGCACGCCCGCGCCGGGTCACACCGCGGCCCCGACCGCTCCCGGTTCAAGTGCCACGCCGTCTGCAGCACCCACGGCAGCAGCGACGGCGACGGCGCCCTTCTCGCTCTCGAGCGTCAAGCACGTCTTCATCGTGATGCTCGAGAACGAAAGCTACAGCGCGTCATTTGGCGGAGCGCAGACGCCTTATCTCTCCACAACACTGCCGTCGCAAGGGGCGCTGCTGGAAGATTACTACAGCGTCGGCCACGAGAGTCTCGACAACTACATCGCGATGATCAGCGGCCAGGCACCGTCGTACGACACCCAAACCGATTGCCAAGACTATCTCAATTTCATCTACATCGCGACGCTCGTGGACGGGCAAGCGGCCGGCGCCGGCTGCGTCTTCCCAACGAACGTCCTAAACATCACGGACGAGCTGAGCGCCAAGGGTGTAACCTGGAAAGCCTACATGGAGGACATGGGCAACGACCCGGCGCGCGAAAGCGCGACCTGCGGGCACCCCGTGCTGAACATGCAGGACCACACGCAGGATGCCGAGGCGAGCGACCAATACGCGACGCGCCACAACCCCTTCATGTACTTCCACACGATCGTCGACAACCCGATCTGCAACACGAACGTCGTCAATTTCCAGCACGTCGCGACCGATCTCTCGTCGATCGCGACGACCGCGAACTATAACTACTTTACGCCGAACCTGTGCGACGACGGACACGACTCGCCATGCGCCAACGGCGACGCGGGCGGCTTACCGCAGATCAACACGTTCTTGGCCTCGTTTATCCCGACGATCCTTGCGTCGCCCGCATTCAAAGAAGACGGCCTGCTGATCGTGACCTTCGACGAAGCGGCCGTATCCGACGCTTCGAGTTGCTGCGGCGAATTGCCCGGCCCAAACTCCGCCGATCCCGGCCTCGCCGGCCTCGGCGGGGGCGTCATCGGCGCGGTGATGCTATCGCCGTTCATCAAGCCCGGCACAGTTTCGATGATGCCGTACAATCACTACGCCTTGTTGCTGACGACGGAAGACATCTTCCGGGTCGCGCCGCTCGGCTACTCACAAACTTCGGGCCTCAACCCGCTCGGCTCGGACGTTTTCACCAACCCGGGAGGCTAGCAGATCGACAAGCTCAAACTCGACGAGAACTGAATCGCAAACAGAATGCGCGTCCCCGTTATAGAGGTATAACGCTGCCGTCTTTGATAATGTCGATGCGAAGGAGAAGCCGATGAGACTCGCTCGCATCTTTCTGGCCTGCGCCTTGGCATTGACTGCAGTCGCCGCGACCGGATGCAGCGGCGGGGGGTCGGTCGGGCCCGCGCCGCGTCCAACGTCGACGCCATCGCCGTCCCCGACCAGTTCGGCCTCTTCCACGACCACGACCGCCTTCACAGGTGCATCTCCGGTTCCGCTTCCATCGGTCGACGGTGCGGGGGGAACGATCACACTGAACCCGTCGTCGTCCGTCTCCGACACCATCACCATGACACTTTACGCCGGCGCCGCTGCCGGCGAACCGTCACCCCAATCGCGTCCGCGCGGCAGAGCGGTAGCGGACGCCGCGTCGGGACCGACGACGGTTCTGGCGCTCTACTTTTCGTTTTCGACGGGGTTCACCGGGACGCCGGTGTTTGCGTTCCAGCTGCCGTCGGGAACGGCGCCTGCGCAGACCTACGAACTCGAGCTCTTCGATGCAACGACCGGCGACCTGATCGCCTTCGAAACGGCACAAAGCGTCGCGACGGGGACCGGCACGTTCGTCACGTTTCCATTCACGACGCCGATCGCGTTCACGACCGATCAGTACGTCGCGGAGGTGGTGCAGAATTCTACGCTGAGCCCGACCGCGACGCCGACCGCAGCGCCGACGGCATCGCCCACGGCGACCGCGACGCCGACGGCAACCGCGAGCCCGACGGCTGTGCCGACGCCAACATCGGCGCCGACCGCTTCCTGCACCGCGCCCCCGACCGACCCGGAAACCTTCAGCGACCAGCCGTTCCCGGGAACGAGCGGCGGGACCGTAGCCGATCCAAACTTCTACGGGCAGTTGGACACGTCGACGTATCCGAGCTACACGTACACCGGTACCGGCGCGATCTCGCTGAACTACGAGTACTCGCTGGACGACAACTTCGACGACTTTCCACCGAGCGACGGTCTCGCGGGACCGCCGAACGGATCGACGATCATCGAATATGCCGAAGTAACCTATAACGTGAACGGCACGATCACGTGGCCGACAAACGGCTACGTAACGTCCGCCGGTACGGCGTGTAATGTCGCGAGTTATCCGGCAGGAACGAAATTCTACGTGAAAGTCGTGTCGTACGTCCCGCAATACGGACAGGATTACGTTCTCGCTCCTCCAGCCGGCGCGCCGACCAACAGCGCAGGGGATGAAGTCATGACGACCGGGAGCAACGGAAGCTTCTCGTACACTGCGAGCGCCTCGGGGCCCAGCCCGCAAGGCGTGCGAGTAAAGTTCGAGTTCTATACGATGTAGCTATCCACGCTAAGGCCCTTGTGGGGGGAACGTACCGCGGAAATCTTGTCAAATTGTTGCGCGGCGGCCGGAGGGCCCGGGCGCAACCGCTGCCAATCCAAATGCGCTCGGTCAGCTCAACGTTCGTGAGAACACTTCTTAGTCTCGCGGGGAGCGACCACACTTTCCGCCGAAGCAGGGGACAGCGATGACGCGAACGCCAGCGAGAGCGCTGGCACCCTAGCAGGGAGCGTAGCTCTGAGACGAACCATCAATGGCAATAATACAGGACTATATTCTACCTTGGGAATCGCCGTTTCTTCGTGCTCCGGTTCGCGCGTGCGGACGACGCCTTGGCTCCATTTCATGACACGTCGCGCGTTAGCATTCGTTCTTTTTGCTTTCCTCGCCGTCGGAGCGCCGTCCGCAGTGTTTGCAAATGCTGATGACATCTCTGGCTTAGTTCCGGATCAAATGCTTCTCCCCGCTATGAGTTTCGCTCTTAAGAATGCCCCGTCGAATTTTGGACAGATCCTAGGATCGAAAGCGGAGAGTGGTACATTCTACAACGTAAACTCCTCTGGACTCTGTTCTAACTGTTTTTCAGTAAAGCATGAGACCAAATACCAGGACGACCCAGAGAATTGGCAATTTGCTTTTGAGGGGAGTCGAGTCGGGACCGACGCTGGGGTCATTGCGTGGGCTGCCGCCTACTTCTCACCGTTGCTACAGAGCTACGGCTTTCCCAGGATGGTCCGCCAGAACACCAAATGATGGGAGACTACAGCGAAGTATCGTGGACGAATACACAACTCTCCGAGGAAGTCACAAAGTTGACGAGGCAATGACCCAGTNNCCGATCAAAAGTCGCGCGATATTGCGGTAGCAGGCCGCCCTGAACGATCAATGAAATTGAGCTTAGGCTCCGCAAATTCCGTAGAGCATTTATTCGCGGCTCGTCCTGCCGAGCAATATTCAGAAGCGATCGCGGCTTCAACTGAACGAACGAAAGCTAATAACCGTTGATCTCGATCACCGCTTTCA
>PMHP01000052.1 GCA_003158195.1 Vulcanimicrobiota bacterium
CCGGCGCCGGTGGCGGCGGCGGCGGGGGAGTGGAGCCGAGAAAAAGCTCGTCTGCGAGCAGCTGCTGCGGATTCGCCGAGGGTAACGGTAGCCCCTGAAGCTGTGCGTTGCGCGCGTTTTCTGAGAACGACGCGACGAATTTCAAGTGCGCGACGTATGCGTTGGCCAGCGTTTGATCGGCCGGCGTTTGATACGGAAGGATCTCGAGCGTCGCTCGGTCGGTGATGTATTGGGTCACCTCGCCGAGGATGACGGGTATCGCAGGCAGCCATCGCTGACCGTATATTGTCCAAGACGTGATACTGCTAAGGCCGGGGGAACCCGCCCACTTATAGATGGTCGAACTGGGTACCGCCGCGGTCCTCCCAGTCAGTAAGTTGTAAAGCAGCACGTTCGCGCCGGGGTTCGTGCAGCTCGCCGCCGCCGTCGCCGTCGCTAGGCTCGCCGGCGTCGACTGCGGGCTCAGCGTCCAGGGCGCGCCCTGCGCCACGATCGGGTTCGCCCCCGGGCCGCTGCTCTGCTGCTGCTGCTGGCTCGAATTGCACGCGACCGAGAGCGAAACGCCGACCAGCGCTGCGTACAGCAATCCCAGCCGCGTCATTGGATCGCTTGGAGCGGCTTGAAGTTCGTTTCACCCACGCTCGCACTGCGGCCGGGACCGACGTCGAACGCGGCAACGTTGACCGAGAGTTGACCGGGCCCGCGCGACGTGCTAGCGACCGCGAAGTAGCGGCCCGCCTCGAGCGATCGGCACGAGAACCGGCCCGCTCGATCGATCTGCGCATAGCGCAGGACCGACGTCCACTTCAGCATCTCGTCGGTTGAGAGCGCCGCCGCCGGCCGAAGTGGAAGACCGAATTTGCGGCGGACGAAGTTTAGGTACGTCGCGCCATATGGGTCGGCGGGCAGGATTTGGACGACCGTGAGCGTGCCGCGTCCGCTTGCCGGAAGCTTCCCGGTCACGCTCGCGCCGCCCGGCGTCGTGCACGCGCCCGCGACTCGTCGTACCGCTTGGGACCGGTCCCTCGAGTACAAATGCAACCCAACCCAAATGGCCACAAGCATCGCCGCTGCGAGCACGAACGCCGGAATTACCGCGCGCAGCATCAGAGCTTGTCGGGGTTCGAAATCCGAACTTGGACCGCCGGCGGCGGCTGTTCGCCCGCCTTCATCGCTGCCGCTGCGCCACTCGCTGCCTTGCTGAAATCGAGCGGCTTTTGGTTGGCAAGCCCAGCGAGGAAGTTCTTGCCGTACGATTCCCCGAAGCCGGCCGCCGCGGCCTTGCGCAGGTCATCGTTCGACATGAGCGCGGAACGCTGCTCGGAGGTGAGGCTATTGAAGTCGCTCTTCGTTGCCGCCGCTTCGACCTGCGCCGGTGTCAAGCTGTGCAGCTGCTCGGGCGAGTACGATTGCAGCGGGTGCATCTGCGTGGCGACCGCGTCGCGCTGGTCGCTGGAAAGCGGCGCCGACGATTTCTGCGCGGATGCATTGAATTGCGCGGAGGACATAGACTTGATTTGGCTCGGTGAGTAGGTCTCGAGCGTCTGCACACGCCCACCGAACGCAGCCTTTTGGGCGGGATCCATCTTGCCGTAATCGCCCCGGCGCGCTGCGCCGTCGAGCCGGTCGGCCGGCATGCTTTCGATCTCTTTGGGGGAGTACTGCTCGAGCGGCCGGTACGAACCGCCGTCGCCGCCGCCGGCGGGCGCTGCCATCGGCTGCTGGCCCGTGCCGCTCGGGGTGACGTCCGCCTGCGGAACCGTTTGAGCCGCCTCCTTGTACCCGGCGCCCGCCTTCTGGCCGTCACCCCCGCCACCGCCTCCGCCGCCGCCCTTGGAGCCGCGCTGAGCCATTGCCTTGCCCACGCCGCGGGCGACGTCGTCACCGATCTGGCCCCCGGCCCCCGCCATGCTCTGGAAGGCCTGATTTTGCATGACGGCGGTCGCCGACAGGGCGGACGAGCCTTGCAAGAGGCTGCCGGCGAAGTTCGGGATCGCGGCGACCAGGACGCTGATAATGATCGCGATCATTGGGATCGGCGAGGTAGCCGCGACGAGGAGGATCGAGCCGGCTCCGAACGGCATCAACGCGCCGCCCGTCAGCCCTCCGATCGTCGTCCCAAAGCTGTTGTCGGCATTTTTGGCAATCGAATCGAGGATGACCACCATGAAATAGAAGGCGAAGAACTTGGTGCCGACATTGACGGCGTAGCTCATGTAGCCTTGCGCGAACTGGGCGGTAAACCGGCTGCCCTGAAACGCGAGGTAGATTACCCCGATCGCCATAACGATTTGAACTTCAAAGGTCAGCAGCAGAAACGTCAAGTAAATGCCGGCCGCCGCCATGACGCACGTCATCCCGAGTGCAAGGCAGAACAGCTGGAAGTTCTCATGGCCCATCAAGAATGCAGCCGAGATGCCGGGAACTCCGGTTCCAAATGCGATCCAGCCGGTCGCCGCGGCGCCGGCGGTGTCGGCGATCTTGCTCGCATCGGCGGCGACGAAGAACGCCCACGCCCATTTGAACATTGTGGATTCTAGGTCCGGCATGCCGGTGGCAGCGCCCTCGGAACAGCCGCCGCTCGAGCTTCCCACCCCGTTAATCGTCCCAGTCGCAACGTCGCAGAACATATGGACGACGCCCGGGAAGATATATTGGGCGTTCCCAATGATGGCCAGAAAGACCGCAGCCATGATGACCTTGAAGCCAAAGGTCTGGAAGAACTCGGCGATGTTGTCTTTGTATAGCGCGCCCTGAAAGCCGACCATGCAAAGCTCGACCGTGAACAGCGCGACGTAGACGGTCGTGGCCATGCCTTGCAGCGTAGTGAACCAATTGTTCGCGGCTATTGGGCAACTGGATGTCCAGGCGAACTGGCACATCACTGCCTGGATGGAGTTGTCCGCCTGGCTAAAGCTCGGCTGAGCGAGCGCTGCCAGCGGATGGAAGAACGCAATCCATCCCGCCGCGGCGATCCCGGCCAGCATTGCGAAATGGAAGCGTTTCACGGCGCGGTCGCTGTCTCTGTGTGGGTTGCGGCGACACCGTTGCTGACGCCGTTGGCGGCGGCCGCTTCGCCGATCGCGACATAGTAGCTGATCCACTGCTCGGCGGCCGCCTCGTTGCCCATCTTGCGGAGCCATTCGGCGGGCCACGTCTGGCGGAAGCGCTGGATGATGGCTTGCGCCTCTTCGCCGTGTTCCTTGCCGCCGACCCAATGCGCGGCGGCACCGGGCAGGTTGCGGCGGTACAGCCACTCGGCCGGCCAATCGGCTCCATAGGTCGCCTCGAGCTCGCGGATCCGCACGAGGTCCTCCTTGCCGGATGCGCCGACGAAGCTGAGGGCGACGGGTCCGAGGCCGAGGTCGAAGAGCCGCTGACCGAGCGGGCTCGTGTAGTAGTACTGCCGCTTCGGGGTCGCGTACGACAGGATCTCGATCTGCTTCGGCGTCAATCCGATCTTGTGGTACGCTTGCGATGAAATCTCGCTGCGCGCTTGCGGATTCGGCAAGAAGATCTTCGTGAGGCACGATTCCAAGACGGCCGCCGTGATCGGCTTATCAAGGACGTCGTTGACGCTTTGGGTTGCGAACAGCACCGCTGCGTTCTTCTTGCGCAGCGTCTTGAGCCAGTCGCGGATCCGTTCGGCGAACAGCGCGTCGTCGATGAGCGCCCAGGCCTCGTCGAGGACGATCAGCGTCGGACGGCCGTCGAGCCGCTGCTCGATCCGGTGGAAGAGGTACAGCAGCACCGGGACGATGTTCTTCTGGGCATTCGTCCCCGATTCCATGAGGTGCTCGAGCTCGAAAACTTGAAACGGATTGTCGCGCAGCGAGTCGGTTCGCGAATCAACCAGCGTTCCGAGCGGGCCGTCGAGGGTGTAGCGGTCGAGGGCTTGGCGCAGCGCCGGCTCCTGCAGCGGGCCGTTGAGCAAGTCGGTCATCGTCCGGCTCTCGCTATCGGCGAGCAGGGTGAGTGCGTGCTGGATCACCTTGCGGTGCTGCGGCGTGACGTAGATGCCTTGCAGCGTGATGACGGTCTCGAGCCATTCGGCCGCCCACGCTCGCTCGGTCTGCTCGTCGACGTGCTCGAGCGGACAGAAGTTCGGGGACGAGTACTCGCCCATCAGATCGTAGTGCTGCCCGCCCGACGCCGCACACAGCCCATACGCCGAATAGCCTTTGTCGAAGACGAAGACTTGAGCGTTCGGGTAACGGAACTGCGAGGCGATGATGAGCCCGAGCAAGGTCGACTTGCCGGCGCCGGTGGGGCCGAGAATTAGGGTGTGGCCGACGTCGCCGACGTGGAGCGACAGACAGAACGGGGTCGCGCCGCTGGTCGCGGTGAATGCCAGCGGTGGGCTGTTCGGCGGATAGAACGGACACGGGTTGTTCGGCTCGCCGGCCCAGACGCTTGTCAGCGGAATGATATCTGCGACCGTCCGCGTGCTGACCAGCGGTTTGCGGACATTGGCATAGCCGTTGCCTGGATGGGTACCGAAGAAAGCTTCGACCGCGTTGAGGTCTTCCACCCGCGCATTGAAACCGAGGTTGAAGAGCAGCTTGAGCACCTCGCGCGCTTGTTGATCGACGGCGTTGTGGTCCTCGTCGGTGAGCACGATGACGCTCGTGTAGTAGCCGAACCGTTGACGGTCGGCCGTCAGATCGTTGAGCGCGTCGGCGGCGTCGAACGCCATGTCCTCGGCGTCGCGGTTGACATCCCCCGGACCCGCGGCCGCTCCGGTTTGCTCGCCGATGTAACTCTGCATCGACTTGCGGCCCATCGCCCACTTCTTGCGGTACGATTCCATCTTCTTGCGCGCGTGCTGCGGGTCGAGGAAGATGAAACGGTTCGACCACCGGTAACACATCGGCAACCGGTTGAGCCGCTCGAGGATTCCCGGATAGCTCTCGTTTGGAAAGCCGGTGATCGCGATGGTGCGGATGTGGCGATGGCCGACGCGCGGCTTGAGGCCGCCGTAGAAGTCGACGCCTCCCAGAACGGCATCGAGAAACATCGGTGTCTTTGGCAGCCGCACCACGTGCGGTTCCCCGGTGATGCACATGTTCAAGTGCGACAGCAGGTCGTCGACCACGAACTTTTCGCCGTCGACCTCGACGTCGCGCGCCTTGAGCCGGCGGAAGCGCATATTGAACGAGAGATTGTCCTCGAACTCGCCCAGGGCTTGTTTGAAGGTACGAAGCGCACGGGCCGAGGAGTTCGTGTCATCGGCGTCCTTGTCGCCCTCGACCAGGAACTGGCTGACCCGGTCGCTCGCATCCGGCGGCGGCAAGTAGGTGAACACCAGGACGTAGGTCGTCTCGAAGTGGGACCCCACGGCTTCGTGCTGCAGCATCCGCTCTTCGTCGATGAGCTGCGTCGTGCGATCCGGAAACTGGGAGCCGGTCGGGTAGTTCCTGGCCGGGCGGCGCATCGCGTCGACGTGCATCATCCAGCCGGAGTCGCGCCGCATGAATGCGGCGTTGGCGCGGTCGGCCAGAACGTCGAGCTCGAGATTGCTCGACGAGTCCATGTCGTAGCCGCGATACTCCCATCCCGCCATCAGCGACCCGTCCTTGTTGAGGATGATGCCGTCGTCGATAATGGCCGCGTAGTTGAGGACGTCCGAGTAGCCCTTCAGGTGCGTGCGGAACTCTCGGATCATCGTCGGCTTCTGGCCGCGCAAACCGAAGAAAAGCAGGCCTAGGATCACAAGGGAAGCGATAACGAGATCGACCACAGGTAAAGACATGGTTGCTACCTACTGGTGCTTCTTGATCTCCGGGTCGGCCGCCGAAACGTGCGGCCGCGCCGGATAGAATATCTTCTTGTTAACGTGCCGGATATAGACTTTTGACATCTGCGGGTCTTGTTTGGCAAGTTGCGCGAACACAGTGCACGAGACGCCCCAAAACACGAGCCCCATGACGATCGTGACCGGGGTCGCGACCGCCATGATGAGGATCACGGAGACCATCCCGGCCGCCAGGACCAGCTCGCGCTCGCCGCCCAGCATGAGCAACGGCCGCAAGAGCGAGCGGCGGATCGGCGTGCGGACCGGGTAGTCCTCGGCCATTACAGAGCGAGCGCTGCGCTGCTGCCGAAGAAGTTCCCGGCGATGCTGGTCGCGCCGAGGATCAGGGCAATAGCGATGACGACCATCAGCAGCCGCTTGGCCATGACGCCGAGATCCTCACCGAAGATCAGCGCAAGCCCGGCGATGACGATCGCGATGATCGAAATGATCTTGGTCGGCGTTCCGGTGATGAAGTTCTGCAGCGCGGCGGCCGAACTGCTGAAATTGCCGCCAGTGACGTCGGACGCACGAACGGCGACGGTGAGCATCGCATTGGTGAGCGAAAATGCAGCTGCGAAGCGGAGGAACGAACGAATTCGGGTCATGTCGGGACTCCTTCTCCTGTGGGGGCGATGGATTCGATGACGTAGTGACCATTGGAATCGAGGCCGTGCGTGCGAGCGACCTCGGTGACGCGGCGGCTGGTCGCCGTTCGGGTAATGAAGGTGATGACGTTGACGGCTTCGGCGATGAGAATCGGCTGTGGCTGGATGCCTTTGGCCTCGGCGATGAGTTGTTCGATGCGCAGGAGGCCGGCCGCTGCGCTGTTCGCGTGTACGGTGCAGAGGCCGCCCGGGTGCCCCGTGTTCCACGCTTTTAAGAGAGCGAGCGCGGCGGAATCGCGGACCTCGCCGACGACGATCCGGTCAGGACGTAAACGCATCGTCGCCTTGAGGCAACCGGTCGTATCGACGTGGTCGCTCGTGCGCATCGCCAGAACGTTGGGCGCGTTACATTGCAGCTCGACCGTATCTTCGATGATCACGACGCGCTGATCGGGGCCCGCAACTTTGGCGATCTCGTCGAGGATCGCGTTCGCCAGGGTCGTCTTCCCCGAGCCCGTCGAGCCGACGATCAGGATGTTTTCGCGCGCGCGCACCGCCGCCTTGAGGACCGCGGCGTGCCCGGGGTCGAGGATGCCCTTTTCGACGTAGTCGTCGAGCGAGTACACCAGAGCGGCTTTCTTGCGAATGGCGAACGCGGGCGCCGAAACCAGCGGTCGCAGGATGCCCTGGACGCGGCTGCCGTCAATCGGTAACTCGCCCTGCAGCACCGGATTCTCGTTGTTGATCGTCACGTCGAGCATCGCGGCGATCGTGCCCAGCATGTTCTCGGCCTTGGCCGCGTTGATCCGGGTCCCCGAATCCCGCATGCCCTCTCCAAGGAAATCGAACCAAAGCACGCCGTCCGGATTGAGCATGATCTCGACGATCTTCGGATTGGCCAGCGCGTCCATGATCGCCGGGCCGAGCTCGCGGACGAGCTTCTCTTTGATGAGCTTGCGTTTTTGCTCGGCGAGGGTCTCGGGGACGGCATCGTGCGGAGGTGCTTGATTCATCGTCGTCAAGTCTCTTACAAGCCGCTTACAAGACGCTTTCGGCGCCGGCCGCTACGGGCTCGCCTTGGTCGGGCTGCTGGAACTCCCGCGGATCGGGCGCCGGAATCTTCGCGCGCTCCGAAAAGACGGGGTCCTGATAGTACTTGATCTTCTTGCCGTAGATCGGCGGGTGACCGGCCACGAAAACGAGCGCGTCGTCGGGCGGGAGGCGTCGCGCCTCGTCGGGGGTGAGGAGCGGGCGCTCTTGCTCCTGGACCGCGATCGTGACTTGGCCTTTCATCATCGACATGCGCCCGCCTGAATAGGTCTTGTTCTCCGTCCGGATCGTCGTGTTGCCCGCCAGCTTCGAGAGCAACTCCATCGTTTCGAGCTTGTTCGGAGCGTAGGCGATCATGCAGTGGCAGTTGGCCACGATCGACTCGTCGCGGCCGCTCGACCCGCCGTAAGCTGCAGTCAGCTGGCCGAGATCCTGCGTGATCAGGTACGCTTTGAGACCGTATCCGGCGATGAACGCAAGCGAGGTCTGCAGGATCTCGAGCTTGCCGAGCGACGGCAACTCGTCGATCATCAGCAGCAAGCGGTGCTTGTAGCCTGCGACGCTCTTGCCGTCTTTGAACTCCATCTTCGAGGTGAGGATGCGCAGGATCTGACTGATCATCAGGCGCGTCAGCGGCTTGACGCGATCGATGTCGGACGGCGGGACGACGAGATACAGGCTGACCGGCTTCTCGTCGTTCATCAGATCGTTGATCGTGAAATCGCTGCCCGCGATGTTGCGGGCGACGATCGGGTCGCGGAACAGCGTCAGGAACCGGGTCGCCGTCGAGAGGACGCCGGCGGCTTCCTTGGGGTCCTTGTTGAGCATGTCGCGGGCCGCCATCGCCACGACGGGGTGCGTCCCGGTCTGCGCGCCGAGCGAGTCCTTCCAACCCATCGCTAAGTCGGGGTCGTGGGTCGAGTTGAGCATGTATTGGAACATCTCTTCGGTCGACGTGAAGGTCGGATCCGAGAGGAATTTCGCGATGCCGCCGATCGACTTGTCGGGCTCGGCGTACATGATGTGAAGGCCGACGCCGACCAGCAGCATCGAGCTGGTCGCGATCCAATGCGCCTCGCCGCCGCCGCCGCCCGTGCCGTCCGGGTCGACGATCAAGCCGACGATGTTTTGAATGTCCTGTACCTCGTATTCCGTACGCAAGCGGACTTCCATCAGCGGATTGAAACGCGCGCACGAACCGTCGGCGGCCGTCGGGTCGAATTTCATGCACTTGCCGCCGAGTTCGCGCGAGCGCCAACCGGCCGTGAGCGCCCAATTCTCACCCTTGATGTCGTGGACGACGACCGAGTGCGGCCACGAGAGGAGCGTCGGAAGAACGAGACCGACGCCTTTGCCGGAGCGCGTCGGCGCGAACGCGAGAATATGCTCGGGCCCGTCGTGGCGCATGTACTGGACTTTGCCCTTGTCGTCCTCGAAGGCACCGACGTAGACGCCCGCGCCTTTGCCGATCAGACCGGCCTTGGCGACTTCTTCCTTGGTGGCCCAATGTGCCGAGCCGTGAATATCGGAATGCTTGTGCGCCTTCGCCATCGTCCGTCTTGCAAGGTAGACGGAAAGACCGACTGCGATGACCAGGCCGACCGCTAAAACGATCCATTCCAACAAGAACGTCGTGTGCAACTCGCCCGCCATGGGGGCCTGGGTGACGTTGCGCCACTTGAACGCGAACACAAGGCCGTCCCACGGCATGTACAGATCGCCGACGAGCGGCGCGCCGAGCCACGACCGGAGGCATGCTTCTTGGCCGCGGCACATCCCGACGAAGCGCCACACCATAACTTCGGTCGCTCCCCAGAACGCGAACATGATGAGGAATGCGCCGCAGCCGACGATGCGCATATACGCATTGATCGGATCATCTTCTCTAGTTTGGATTGAATAGAGGCCACGCGGCCCCGTGGACGCCGCCATGCTTCACTCCCGTCATGCCAAATGGACCGACCGCACCAGACTCTAGCGAGCGGTCCCGGCAGCTTCGCTTTATACTTCCGAAACACCCGCGTCCCGGAGCGGCATCTTAGGCCTCGCTGCCGCGGCTCGATCGGTCCGGAAATTCGTGGCCGGGCGAATCGATCTGCCGAGAGTAGTCCTTCGGCGCGGCGCTGACCTCGCCGTCCCGGCTCACTCGCACTTCCTGGCCTTGTGTCTTGTTGTCGAGCACCGCGTGACCTTCGTGGCCGATGCGCAAGCCGAAGGCGTCCCCCGCTTTGAGACTCTCCGCGACGGCGCCTAGCGGATTGAGGGCCTCGAGGCCGGTCCCTTCGTGATGAACTTTTTGCGGGAAGCTGACCGCTTCGGTTCCGCCGCGGCTGCCGTAGAGCACCGTCGTCATCCCATCGCGATGCTCGACGCCCTCAACCACTCCGGAGATCTGCAAGCCCGGCCCTTTTAGCGGGCCCTTCCCGTCGGCTTGCATGTGCAACGAGAGGCCCTTCGTCGCCGCGTAACCGGGCGAGTATACAGGAAGCTCGGTCTGCGTTTCGAGCCCGAATCCCTGGGGCTTTACCGGGACGGGCTCGCGGTCGTTCGTCGCCATGATCGTCTCCTCCGCGGGTCTGCCCGGAGAGTCCGCCAAAGACGCGGGCGCGCACGTCGTCGGTGCAGGCCCTAGTCGCGGACGCCTGCTAGTGCGTGGGCGTCAGGTCTTGACTGAAGTCCTTGTTCACAGCAGTGCGGTCGCCATTGCGCGTGACTTTTACCTCCGAGCCCTGCGTGTAGTTCTGCACGGATACGGATTCGCCGTCCCGCGGGATCGTGAGCTTAATCTTGTCGTTTGCCTGAACATCTTCGGTTGCGCTGTTCACGGGGTACTTTTGACCCGGGTCCCCGGCGACGGTGTGCGTGGTCTGGGGGAAGCTGACCGGCGGTGTGTGACCGCCCTTGAAGTTGATCGTCTTGAACCCGTCTTTGTAGGTGATCGAATCGATCTCGCCTTCTACGACCGCCCCCTTTCCCTGGAGGGCGCCTTTGCCGTCCGCACCACGATGCACGAGCAGCTCGGGGCGCTCGGAGCTCTGCGGCGCGCGATTCGGGTCGGTCAGAGTGACGTCGGACCCGGGGTTAGCATGGTGCGAGGTTCTCCCGAGCTGGTTCGCAAGCGCGCCGCGAGTTTCGATCGTCCGCGCCCGCTTCTCTTCGATGTTGTCGTCGAGCCCCTTTGCATCGGGGATGTTGAGCATAACTTGTTGCTTCGCCGGCTCCACGAGGGCGTGACCTAGCTCGTGTTTGAACACGCGCTCGCTCGAGACGTTGGCCTCGTTGTGGTAGTCTTTGAAGCCGTGGTCCGGATCGACGATCACCCCGCCACCGGGAGCGCGACTGTCGTTGGCCGGCGTCGACGTGATTGGGTGCTCGCGTCTGTCGAACGACGCCTTCTCTAGCATCGCAGCGAGCTCCGGATCGGGAGGCTGACGGTTGCCGATCCTGTCCATGAACCCGACGAGCTCTTTGGAGACGGTCACGCTTCCGTTCTTGAGGCTTCCGTCGGGCTGTTCGACGCAATTGGTGCGCCATTGCTGATAGGTCATGCCGCCGGAGGGCGATTTGATCTCATCGGAGTCGGGAATATGGCCGCCTTTGAACTCCTTAAGGACTCCGAGTTGGACGTCGCTGCCGCCGAGCTTTGTCTGATTCGCGACGAGCTTGTCATACAAGGCCTTGGAGTAGTGGACGGCATTGCCCGATGCGTCTTTGCCCCAGTCGACGCTACCGTCGGGGTATGTGTTGTCCGGCTTGAGGACGTCTGCA
The DNA here is from genome assembly GCA_003158195.1 of Vulcanimicrobiota bacterium. Classification (GTDB taxonomy): domain Bacteria; phylum Vulcanimicrobiota; class Vulcanimicrobiia; order Vulcanimicrobiales; family Vulcanimicrobiaceae; genus Palsibacter; species Palsibacter borealis. Next base: position 11,221 of record PMHP01000052.1, read on the forward strand.
AGAGCTTTCGGATCGTTGGCCATAGTCGTCTCCGTAGGGAGCGGCAAACGCCGCGCCGCGCTAAATCGAGCGCAGTAACAGCGGTAATTCAGTGCTGAGGACGACGACCACCTTCGCATGAAACGCGATTGCGCCGGCGATGCGGCGCATCGCGCCGGCTAAATCGCACGCACGTATGCGCGACGTCGGCGGCGATCGCATTGTTCGAGGTGGAGTGTGACACGAGCGGTTTTTCGACGCGGGCGCCTGCGTGCTTGCGCTAGAGGACCGCCGCATACTTGCGTGGAACGAGGCGTCCTCTTTCCCCCTTTGCCCTTATCTCGTGCCGATGTTTAGCAGGAGGCGTCCGTGCCGTTTACATCGCCCACTAGCTGCATGCAGCGGATCATCATGGGGCCGATTGACCCCGCGGTCCTATTCCTTAGTCTCACCAGTCCCGAGATCACACCGGCCTTTTTCGCCCGGTGCTCGTTCCGCTGCGAGAATCCCGAACAGCCGAACGCGCCGTATGCGTTGGTTGTCGGCGGCGACTACGTCTTGGCCGACGGCATCATCCTCGAGTACGAGCCGCCGTACACCATGTTAATGACGTTCGCGCAGCACTGGTACGAGGAGATCAACGACCCCCCCGGCCGCGTGCGCTTTACGGTGACCGAACGGTCGCCGAACTGCGAGTTCACAATCGTCCACGATGGGCTCACCGCCGGGAGCCGGCTCAACGACGACCTCGACGATGCTTGGCTCATGGTCGCATCGGGACTCAAGACGCTGGTGGAAGTCGCGCGCGCCATGCCGCTTCGCCAGGACGAGGTAGAGGCGGTCGAAGCCGGGGCGTCGTCGCCCGAACCCGAGCCAGCGTCGGCGGCTGCAGGGCCCTAGCGCGCACCGGTAAGTAAGTGCTACCGGTTACGATTTCCCTTACACTATTGCTCCTCTCTCATCCGGAGACTCCATGAGCTTGACAGATACGGTATTAGAGCACGCACAGACAGGCGTCAAGGTGGCCGAAGGCGCCCATTTCCTCGGCGAGCTAAAACATTACTACGAAGTCGGCAAAACTGCCGTCGAAGAGACGCAGTTCTTCGAAGGTCTCTCGAAGGTCGAGAAGGCGAAGGAGCTTTGGGAGGCCGGCAAGGACGCCTACAAGGCGGGGAAAGAAAGTGGGCTTGGGAAGGGCCTCGACGCCGCCGGCAAAGTCATCGCGCTCGCTGAGACCGGGGTCGAGTATGCGGAGGCTGCGAACGCTCTCCGTCCGTCAAAGGGCGGTCTTAATAATGCCGATGAGGCAGGCAAACACATTTCGACGGGCGTCGTCGGTCTTGGAATCGCGGGGACCGGTATCGCCGGCACGGCTGCCGACAAACTCGGGACCATGGCATTGCAGGCGTACGCGAAGCACGAGTTGGAACGCCCGCTGACCGATCAAGAGAAGAAAGACATCACCTTTAAGAACATGGCGGCCGAGGGCCTCAACGCCACGCTCAAACCAGCCGGCGAGTTCCTCGGCGACTCGGCGGTCGAACTCCACGACGCGCTGAATCCCGAACACCGGTACCAGTCGAAGCCCGGACGGCTCGAAAAACTCGGCGACGCGATGGGCCAAGGCGTGTGGGACGCGCAGCAAAAAGTCGAGGCCAAGGCGCATGAGTTTAAGGAGACGGTTGGCGCCGGCGTCGACAAGGCCGAACACAAAGCGGCCGAGACCTTGCACAAAGTCGAGAACAAGGCCGTCGAAACGGTGCACAAGGTCGAAGACAAGGCCGTCGAGCTCAAGGACAAAGTCGTCGACAAAGTTGCTGACACCGCCGTCGCGGGGCTCAACGAGGCCAAGGACACCGTCAAGCACGGCTGGGCGGCCTTAAAGGAAGCCTACGCGCATCCGGGCGAGGCGGTGAAGAAGCTCGAGGCCATAGCGCCGCAGGGCGTGGAAGTCGCGCGTGGCGGCCCCGGCCTCTAACGGCCAGCCCCAGCCACCGCCCGCGCTGCGTGTCCGCGAGGGGCAGTTCGTCAAGAACTGCTCCCCTGGGATCGTCGTGATCGGGAAGGCCGTTGACACGGACGGGGAGACTGTGGTGATCGAAGGGGCGCGCAGCCGCCGCTCGGAGGTTTTTCTTCTCGAACTTGGGCCCGTCGTCGGCAACGCGGACCTCGCGGTCGGGCTCATTTTGGATGCGGTAGAGCACGGCGATCAAATCAAAATCGGTGTCGAGAAGACCCGCATCACGTACGCGAATCCCGCCCAGCTCGCGCGGTTCCGCGAGATGGCCAAGGCAGCGGAGAAGGACGCGACTTAGCCGGGGCGGGACGGACCGGACCCGCGAACCGTTGCGCTTACGGCCGCGACTTGGCCCGACCCGCTGCTAGGGCCGCTCGCCGGCCGATGGCCGAAGCGTTGATGGGGTTGCGCAGCAGAACAGCCGTCGTGCTCGGCCTGATCGTCATAGCCGGCGTTGCCCTGCGGTCTGCTCTTCTCGGCAACGGGCTTTGGCGGGACGAGGCGTACAGCTACTTCGACGTCACCACGCCGACGCTCGGCGCCATGTTCGAGCACATCTGGTGGACAGAATCTAATCCGCCGGCATTCTTCGTGCTGCTCAGGGGGTGGACCGAGTTGTTCGGCGTGTCCGAGGTGAGCCTCAAAATGCTTCCGCTTGTGTGGAGCGCTGGGGCAATAGCTGCGACCTACGCGCTCGCGAGGACGTGTGCATCCAAATCGACGGCGCTCGGCGCGGCGTTCTTGCTGGCAGTTTCCACGCCGGCCATTCTCTTTGGGACGGACGTAAGGCCCTACGCGATGGCGCAATGCCTCACCGCGGTCGACGTCGCACTATACGTTCGCGCGATTTCGCGGGGTGACCCGCGCAGTCTCGCTGCCTGGGTAGTCTGCAGTATTGTTGCGGTCTTCACGCAATACATTTCGATTCTGCTGCTAGCTGCGCTTGCACTCGCGACCTGGCTTTTCCGGCGCGCGCTGGTCGTATCATGGTTCACGATCGCCTTCGGGTTCTGCGCGGTGGCGCTCGCGTTCGTGTCGTGGATGCCGACTTTCTTGCACCATGTGGCGGCCGGCGAACCCTGGAGCCGTTCCTACGGGCCCATCGGACGCCTGGGGTTCATACTCGCAGCGCTCGCCTGGACGTGCCCCGCATCAACGCATCTTCCCGAGTTAATCGGTAGCTCGGCGAGCTTCGTGGTTTCAATGGTGGTCTTCGTATTCGCGGTTGATGCCGTCGCAGTACGCCATAGGCGCGGGCCTTCACTGCCGGATGTCTCCGCGTTCGCATCTCCGCTGGTTGCCACGACCGCAATCCTGTCGTGTGTATTCGTCAGTGCGATCGGCTACCTGCAGATTCGTTACATCGTACCGCTGCTGCCCTTGTTTGTCGTTGTTTATGCGGACGCATTTGCGCGTTTGCTCGAGCGCAGGCCCATCGTCGGCCGGGCAGTGTTAGCATTACTCGCGTTGGAGGCTTTAGCTTCGACGGCAGGCGCTACCGGCCGCCCAGAGAGCGGAATGCGTGCCGTGGCTGCCCAGGCCCGGGCCTCGGTAAGAGGCGAGGTGGCGACATGGCTCGTCGCGCCGGACGACGCCGCGCCGACATTGGCGTATTACCTGCGTTCGAGCCCCGTGACTCTCTATGGCGTACCGCGATGGGACCACCCCGAATACTTCCGGGTTGGCGGGTATTTGGCCGCATGGAAAAAACCGGACCTCATCGGTGATGCACTGCGCCGCGTGAATGACCTAGCATGCTCGGGCAATACGCGATTGTTGTTTGTGAAGCGCTTTCCGCTTGGGACGAAGATTGTCGACATCGGTGGTCTCCCGACAAGCCGGGCGGGAGTCCTTGAAGCCGCCTTGCGGCGCCGGTATGCCGTGCTGACGGAAAAATCGTACGACGGCGTTAACGAGCCTGCCGCGCTTGTTGACTTCCGCCTTTCGTGCTCTCGATTTCGCACGAAGGCCCGTAACGGCATTAACCACGCGGCTGCGGGCCGGTCGCGGGCTTCGTCCACAGCAGTTCCGAAAAATCCCATACAACGTAGCCGAAGATGGCTGCGAGCGTGAGGTCGCCGACAGCGTAACCACTATGGATCGGTTCGAGCAACGCTGCGATCAGCGGAAAGCCGATCAAGAATTGCGCGAGCGCTCGACGCTCTAATGCAGCGTATGGGAGTCCCCAAATTAGGTACCACGGGTAGCTAACGTTTCCAAACATGCCGAGGGTCCAGCTTCCGGAGCGTCGCACGATCCCGCGGAAGAAGATCAGCAGCAACGCGAACACCGTCATGACGTCGATGACTCGGACGGGAGCGAAAGCGACCTTAAGCCCGCGATGCGAGAGCTCTCCGAGATAGGCGGGCCCACCGAACAGATAGGAGCCGGCGACGGCGAGCACGACGGAAAGTCCCACGTATGCGCATCGGATGCCAACCGAACCCGGGCCGCGGAACACGAGCAGCGCGCATAGGACCATTGGTAGCTTGACCAACCCGGCGCAGACGACGAGCAGGACGGCGCGTAGCGGCGTCGCCGCGGCGGCGATCGCGAGCAGCAAGAACGTGATGCCGAGCGCATCGTTGTGCGCGTTGGCGACGTAGTAGGTGACGACCGCCGGGTTGAGGACGATGAGCGCGCTTCCGACGCGGCCGACGCCGGCCCGGCCGGCGGCAAGCGCCATCGCAGTCACCGCGGCGGCACCGACGAGCTTGGTGAGCACGATGCCCGCAGAAAGCGTCGCCGCCCCGCCGGCCGCCGCGCGTTCGACGGCGAGCCATAGCGGTCCGTACAGGCAGGGGATCATCGGGACACCCCACATCCGATTGATGATGGAGTACTCTCCAGCAAACGCAACGTGCGGCGGATGGTAAGCGGCCAGCCCGAGTTTTGCGAATTCGACGTAAATGTAGACGTCGAACGACAGCAATGACCGGTCCCAAACGCCGAGCGCGAGCATGACGGCCGCCGCCGCGCCGGCGGCAAAGCGCACGGACCTCGCGTTCAGCCCGAACCCGAGGGCCCGCCACAGGATCCAGAGCACGCCGGCCTGCGCGATCGCGTCGCCGACGAGCCCGGCGAACAAGGCGATCGATGGGTTCGCGTACGCAACGGGAAACGCCAACCCGGCCAGCACCGCGCCATCGAGTAGGCCGCCCGGCGTCAGGACGATTCCGCGTTGCGATTTTGCTTCTAAATGCGTTAACCAAAGTTGAAGAACGAAGAGCGCGACGTCGGCGGCGATCGCAGCGATCGAGATGGCAACCGGATATTTGCCCAACGCGTTCAACGGCGCGGCGGGCTCGCGTTCGTTCGTCGGCATGTCGTCTCCTCGGGAGTGTAACACGAGCGGTTTTTCGTGGCAGGCCGCCAAGCACGCGGGGTGCACGTTATCGGTACGGCCGGCCACGTTGACCACGGCAAGTCCGCGCTGGTTCGCGCGCTGACCGGTACCGACCCGGACCGCTGGATCGAGGAGCGCCTGCGCGGTATGACGCTCGATCTCGGCTTCGCGCACATGCGTTTCGACGACGGCACCGAAGCGGGCATCGTCGACGTTCCGGGCCACGAACGCTTCCTGCACAACATGCTCGCGGGGGCGGCGGGGATGGAGTTGTTGCTGCTGCTGGTCGCGGCCAACGAAGGTCCCAAACCGCAAACGCTCGAGCATCTCGCGATACTTCAGTACCTGAACGTAAAGCGCACGATCGTCGTCCTATCGAAGGCCGACCTGGTCGAGGCTGCGGAACTCGAGTTCGTCGGGGAGCTGGTGGGCGAGGCGCTCGCGGGAACCTTCGCGGCCGGCGCGCCCGTCTTCAGCGTTTCGAGCCTGACGGGTGCCGGCGTTGCGACCCTGCGCGCCGCAATTCACGAGGGACTGGCGGCGCTGCCGCCGCGCCTGCCGGAGGCGCCTGCATATTTGCCGATCGATCGCGTGTTCTCGTTGCCGGGCCACGGCACGATCGTCACGGGCACGCTGATGCAAGGGAGCCTCGCGGCAGGCGACGAGCTGCAACACGCTCCGCCCGGGAGGATCGTCCGCGTGCGCGGCCTTCAAGTCTTCGGCGAGAACCGCGAGACCGTTACCGGCGGGTCGCGCGTCGCGCTGAACCTCCCTGGCGTCGAGACACGCGAGATCGCGCGCGGCGACGTACTCGCAAGCCCCCAGTTCGCCGTCAGTTCGGACCTCGAGGTGACGTTTCGGCCGCTACCACTAGCGCTTGGGCTCTTGAAGCGGCGCATGCAGGTTCGGGCCTACGTCGGATCTGCCGAGCTGCTCGGGACGCTTGTGTTCGAAAGCGTCCCGGAGTCGCCACTCGAGATGCGCGCGACGCTGCGTCTGCGCGAGCCGACGGTGGTCGTACCGGGAACGCCGTTTGTGGTCCGCCGCCTCTCGCCGAAGACGCTGCTCGGCGGGGGCGCGATCGCCGGCATCGATGCGGAAGATTCGGGGACTGCCGGCGATTCTGCAGAGGTGTCCGCGATGCTTGCCGTGTTGCGCGGCGCAGGTCTCGAAGGACTCGATGCGGCGCAGGCCGGCGCTGCCGCGAACCTGCGCGTCGCGATCGCCGAAGAGCTGCTCGGTTCGCTCGTCGAGGGCGGTCGCGCGCTCGAGGTGCGGCGGCCTGCCGCGTACGTCGATGCGCTCGCGGCGGGAGCGACGTTCGAGGGCGTGCGAGCGCGGATCGCGGCGGCGGAGCGCGAGTCGCCATGGTCGGCCGGCACGACGGCGCTCGCGCTCGCGCGCGCGCTTGCGATCCCCGAACCCGTGCTCGCGCGCGTCCTTGCAGTCTTTGTTGAGGACGGCCAGCTCGCGTACCGCTCGGGCTACTACGCGAGCCCCGGGTTTGTCCCCGAACTTTCGGCCGAGCAGCATGCGTTCTTCGAGCGGCTCTTCGCGCCCGACCCGAACGTGGCCAACATTCCGCCCGAGCTCGACGCGGTGCGCTCCGCCTTGCGCGCGGCGAAAATCCCCGGGATCGAGCAAGCCTTCGAAACGCTGCTAGCGAGCGGCGCGCTCGTGCGGGTCGGCGATGCGGTCTACCGCGGCGATCAGATCGCCGGCATCCGCTCGCGTCTCGAAGCGGCCTTGCGGAAGGAGAACCGGATCGCGGTATCGGCGTTTCGGGAACTGCTGGGAACGTCGCGGAAGTTTGCGGTGCCGCTGTTGGAGTATTTTGACAGCGCCGGCGTTACGATGCGTTCCGGTGACGTGCGCGTATTGCGGCGAAGCGCGCGCTAGCAGCCAGCAACGGCACGACGACCAGCGCGACGCCGAGCCACTGCGGGAGCTTGAACAGCAACATCAG
>PMHP01000133.1:0-29708 GCA_003158195.1 Vulcanimicrobiota bacterium
GAAAGCATGGTCTTCCTAAGTGCTATCGACCTCATTTCGGTGCTCGGCTAGGCGCACGATGCGCTCGGGGACGGCCCGCGCAAGACCGTGAGATTCGTCACAAAGCGCTTTGCCCGAGCGGCGGCCCGCCTCGCCCGACAGCTGTGCTCCAGCTCGCACGTCAAGAAATCTGCGCCGCTTGGAGCCGCCGGCGCTGAAGCTTACGGATTGGACGACGACAACCGTATCATGTGCCGCATGACGCCGTATTTTCAAATTTCCGGGTGTCCCGTAACGTGACGAAATCCGCCCCCCACCGGCGTGCGCTTGGTGCCGTCGGAAACGCGACGGCCAACCTCGTGATCGGCCTCGCCCTCCTCTTTCTCGGCTGGTGCGTCTTTTGCGCGATGTCGGCGTCGCAAGTCCGTTATCCCGTCACCCGCGGCCAACACGCGTACGCTTCGCGTTATTGCGTCTCGGACGTTGGCGGCGCCCTTGCCAGCGCATACGTCTCCAAACCCGACCTCTTCAAGTCGACGGGACCCACGCCTCGGCTCGTCATCCGCTGCACGTTCGGCCGGAAAGCCTATATGATGAAGATCGTCGATCTTGCGCGCTCGAGCGACACACCGAGAGACGGCACCTAATTTGTCACGCTGAGCTCGTCGAAGCGCCGACGGGATATGGCGATACTCCGTTGGCCCCTCNNTCGACAAGCTCGGGGTGACATGCTCATGCACCGTTGGCGCTCCGCTCTGCGCCTCCCGGCGCTGCGCTCAGCGTGACAAAAGTTTCACGCGCGCGAGACGGCGCCGGCCGGCTGAATCGAAGGCGGTATCAGGTCGGGCACGCCGAGTGAAGAGACGAGTGCGAGCTGGATCGGAGCGCAGGTCGCGTTAATCGTCTCGACCGGCGCATTTGGCGGAACGACGGACCGAAGCGGGCGTTCCCCCTGTGGTGCGGTTGCGAGCTGCAAGATCTTCTTGGCGACGTCGGCGGGATCGTTGCCCTTCGCGCGCTCGGCGATCCGGGCCGGCGCCGCGTCGGCAATCTGTCGGAACGATCCATAACTCTCAGCGCGCGCTGTATCGTCGGGGCCACCGACTTTGCCCAGAATCTCGGTCGCAAACGCACCGGGTTCGACGATCGCGACATCGATGTTAAAGGGCGCTAGTTCGTATGACGATGCTTCCGCAAGCGCTTCGAGCGCCCACTTTGAAGACGCGTAGATGCCGCCGAACGGATTGACGATCCTCCCGACGACGGAACTGATGTAGACGATGAGCCCTTCGCGCCGTTCGCGCATCGACGGAAGGAATGCACGATTGACGCGCAGCGGACCGAATACATTCGCCGCATACACGCGCTCGGCGGCAGCGGGCGTGAAGGCTTCCTGAATACCGAACGATGCAACGCCCGCATTGTTGACGAGGACGTCTATCCCGGCACATGCACGCGCTACCATCGCTGCCGCAGCGGCGACCGATTCGTCGCTCGTTACGTCGATCTCGACGACGTCGATGCCGCTCTGCCGCAGCTCCGCTGCAACTTGTGCGTTGGATCCCGCGATGTTACGCATCGCCGCGAAGGTTTGCCAGCCGGCCTCTGCGAACGCCTCCGCCGTCAATCGTCCGAACCCAGAGCTCGCGCCGGTTATGAAAACGCTCTTTTTTGCCATAGCTCCCAGAATCGAGTCGAGCCGGACGTGGTTGCGTGAACGGGCAGCTGGAGCCGTACTTCTGGGCGTCCTTGCGACCTGCGGCTCGTCTTCGGTTGACGGCCAAAAAGCGATGGCGGCGGTACCGTGCACGCTCGATCGGGCGACCGGCACGACGATCGATCGAGAGCCTTTGCTGCGCAACGCTTGGGGCGTGCGCTGGAATGGCGCTACCAACCGGGTGGTGTACATGCAGCCGGGTTCGGGGGGTTACTATCGGCTCTTCACGATGCGCCCCGACGGAAGCGACCGCCGGGCGCTCACCGAGGGAAGGCCCGGTTTACCGACCAAGCACCAAGGCTCGCCGTACTGGCATCCTTCGGGTCGCTACGTTCTGTTCACGGCGCAGAAACAAGCTTGGGCCGGCCCCCGCCTGTTTGGAAACCCGGATTATGAAGCTCTTCCCGGCTTCGGCCGGCACGACGATCTCTGGCTGATTCGTGCCGACGGCAGCCGGGGCTGGCAATTGACGAATGAGGAAAACGCGAGAGACGAAGGCGTCCTGCTTCCCGTCTTCGCCCCCGACGGCAAGCACATCGCCTGGTCATCGCGTCAACCGGGCGGGACGTACGCGTTAAAAGTAGCCGAGTTCGTCGAGACGCCCGAGCCGCACGTGCAGAACGTCAAATCGTATCAGCCTGGCGGCTCGCTCTACTACGAGCCGGGTTCGTTCACGAGCGACAGTACGAGCCTGATGTATACGAGCGATCAGGATACACATAGCTTCTGGCATAGCCAGATCTATCGCCTGGATCTCGCGAGCGGGAAAAGCACGCGCCTAACGCCGGGAAGCGACTACAACGAGCATCCAAACGTAGTGAAGACGCCGAGCGGGGATTGGGTGGTGTACATGAGCACGAAGGGCGTAAACCGGTACCCGTTTCATCTGCTGCTTGGAACCGACTGGTATGCCGTAAGACTAGATGGGAGCGAAGCAAAGCGCCTCACGACGATGAACGTGAATCGCCCGGACAATCCCGAGAACGCCGGATTCATGCAAGTGGCAACGGCGGTCGCGCCGAGCCCCTCAGGCACCTCGATGCTTGGTGACGTGCAGGACAGCCTCGTCAAACAGACCGGCATGATTCGGGTCGTGCACTTCGTATGCGCGACGGCGTCTGGCCGATGAAGGTTCGGGTTACGCCCGCAGCGGTGGTCTGCGGCCTCGCGTTGTTCGCCGCTCTTGGTTCTCGGACGCCGGCGGCTGACGACTCCCGCGTTACCCTGCTCCTTGCGCAGTCGCGCGCGGCGCTCGGCGGCGCCGCGCTCGACCGCAGGGCGATCGTGCGGACCGATGCTCGGCTCAAGCAAAGCGGGCTCACCGGCACGCAAAGCCAGTGGCAAGAAATCGGCGCACCGCGCTTTGCGGAGTCGTTCGTGACCGAACCGCTCGAGGGTGGCGACGGCTACGACGGTAGCGTGGTCTGGAATCGCGACCGGTCGGGTTTCGTGTGGGTTGACGGCGGCGAGGCGGGCCGCGCACAAGAGATCAGCGCTGCATTCTTGGGCAGTGACCTCCTTTGGTCCCAGAACCTGGGCGGCGCAACCGTGACGTGGGGCGGGACGAAAACCGAGAAGGGCGTCGGGTACGACTCGCTCGTCGTGTCGGCGCCGGGATCGGCCGCACCGTTCGAGCTGTGGTTCGACCGTACGACGCACCGTCCGGTCCGCTGGACGCAGACGATCGGGCGCGATACGACGTTCGCGACCCTTGAAGACTACCGGCGCGTCGCGGGCATCATGATTGCCTACCGGTCGCATTTCGAATCGAGCGATGGAAATTCGGGCGATTCGACCGTCACGCACGTGGAGGTCAACCCACCCGACGGCGACGCGCGACTTCAAAAGCCGGCGTCCGACGTTACGGACTTTTCGATCTCGGGCGGCGCCTCGAGCACGACCGTCCCCTTCGAACTCATCGAAAATCACGTGTACGTCAACGTCATGCTCAACGGAAAGGGGCCGTATCGCTTCATCTTCGACACGGGCGGCGCGAACCTGGTCGATCCCCAAGTTGCGCGAGAGATCGGTGCGGTCGGCAAGGGTTCGGTGCAAGGAGAAGGCGTCGGGGCGACAACCGAATCCGTACGGTTTGCGAATGTCGACTCGCTGACGGTCGGTAAAGCAACGCTTAAGCGTCAGCTCTTCGGTATCGCACCGGTTCGTGCGGGCGTCGGCATGTCGGGTGGCCGTCCGATTGACGGCCTCATTGGATTTGAAGTCTTAGCCCGTTTCATCACGACCTTCGACTATGCGAACGACCTCGTCGAACTCGCCCTTCCGGGAAGCGCTCCGCCGCCGGCAAATGCGGACCTGCTACCGTTTGTCTTTCACGGTCAGCAACCGCAGTTCGCCTGCACGATCGCCGGTGTAGCGACCCAATGCACGCTGGATACCGGCGAACGCGCGTCCATTACGCTGTTTGCCCCGTTCATGGCGGAGCACCCGCAAGTCGTTCCGAAAACGCTGACCGCCGTCGGCGTGGACGGCTTTGGCTTCGGCGGACCGGCGATGGGTAAGCTTGGTCGTGTAATGTTACGCATCGGAAACTACGATCTGCCGGGCGTCGTCGCCGACGTTACAACGCAAACGAAGGGTGCGTTCGCGGCGCCGTTCGTCGGGGGAAACGTCGGCGGCGGCGTCCTCAAGCGCTTCACGCTGTACCTGGATTACGGTACAAGCACGATGGCGCTGGCGCCGAACGCATCGTACGCCGTGCGCGACAGCTACGAACGGGCGGGGATGTTCCTCCTCACCAAGGACGGCAAGAAAGTTGTCGACGACGTGCGCGCGGGCACCCCGGCGCAAGCGGCAGGCATCGTGAAGGGAGACGTCATTACCGCGATCGACGGCAATGATGTCGCCGCCGAGAGCCTCGACGAGGTTCGCTTATCGTTCTTCGGCGCGCCCGGCACCGTGCTCCGTCTGACCCTTACCGACAAGGCCGGTGCCGCAAAGACGGTGACCCTCACGCTACGCGACTACGTTTAGCGCGCCGAAAAGCTGGGTCAGATCTTCTGCTGGAGCGTCAGCGTTACTTGAGCCGGTGCGAGCCCGAATTCTTCACTTGGCATCGGGCTCAACGCGCTCTCGGCGTTCGTGATAGGAGCCGTGCCGAATCCGATATAGCCAAAATCTTGAACCCCGCTATTGAAGATGTTGGTGCCGCCGATCGTCACGAGCGTGTTCTTGCCGATGGCGCGGCTCAGGAACGCGTTGCTGTGCCAGTACGCCGGCCGGTTGTACGGGTTGTTGTAGCCGACATAGTAGTTGTCGATGCGGAACTCCCAGGGACTCGGCGCGACGTCGAGCGAGATCGTGGCTTGGTGAAGTGGGATGCCCGCGAGTTGGGCGCCGTTGACGACGGTCGGATTGCTCACCAAGATTGGTGCCGCGATCCCTGTTTTGGTCGAGGACTCGATGTAATACCCATAGTCGAAATACGCGATGCGGGCAACGCGTTGGCGGCCGGAAAGTTCGATGCCGCGCACGAGAGCGTGCGAGGCATTGTAGGTCGTCGAAACCGAGAGATAACGCGCTTCCGTCGCGGCCGTGATGTCCTCGCCCGGGCACTGCGATTGCAAACGTTGCAGGTACTGCGAGAGCGCCAGGGGTGCGAAGACGACGTTGCCGATGCCGTATTGAAGCAACGGCTCGGAGGCGGAAAACAGCTGATTTCCGACGCTCGTCACATAGCCGTTGAGTTGCACGTTGCTGTCTAGGTTGAAGCGGTGGCCGTATCCCACCTCGAAGTCGTTCGCCGTCTCGGACTGGAGGTCCGGGTTGCCGGCGCTCGCGACGTCGTTGTACCCGTTACACGTTACCGACGTGAGCGAGGCACCGGGAGCCGCGGCGTGAACGATGCCGACGAGCTTCAATTGAGGTGAGGGAGCGCCGTCCGAGTGGCCGTACGTGAATTGCACGACATCGTCGTGGGTGGGGCGAAACTGCAGCGTCGCGCGCGGATCGAACGTCGTGTGCGTCGTGACCGAGGAATGTTTCAGCCACGCGTTGAGGAACAGCGAGAACTTGTCGGAGAACTGGTAGGAATCGCGAGCGAACGCGCTCCATTCGCCGAAAAAGCCGGTTGGGATATCCGGCGAGATCCCCGAGGCGTCGTCCCGGATGCCGGTTTGCAGCTGGTGCCACGTCGTGTATCCGAACCCGAAGTAGTTGCGCGCGGTCGAGATCTCGTCTTCTGCGAGGTAGCCTTGCGTGTTGTAGTAATCCGCGAACGTCGGCGTACCGAGCAATTCGTCCGCGGCGGAGATACCGCCGCCGAGGCTGGAGTACTTCCAGTAGGTGTAGTCGTTGTCGAAAGCCGAGATCGTCACGTTATTGTTACCGGCTTTAGTCGTGAACGCGAAATCGTAGTCGTGCATCGTGGTCGAGCGCTGTCGGCCGGCGCCACCGCCGTCGGGGCCGGAGGACGCGTACGCAAATTGCTGCGCGGTGTAGCAACCGTTCGTCTGCGGCGTCGTAAGCGGGTTCGTCAGTACCAAATAGCCGGGGGCGCCCGAGGTCGTCGTGCAGTCCGAGCTGCCGCTCAAAATCTGCTTGAGGCGCGTCGCGTAGGGTAGATTGTCATTGTCGCCGTTGCCGGTCGAGTCGGACCATTGGACGCCATCGTACGCGGTTACCTTGAAGTGCGTCACCGGGCTGAAGGCGTAGTCGATTTTGGCCAGCCCGATCGATTGCTGCGTGTTCTGGCTTACCATGTAGGTATTGACGGCGAGATTGCACTGGCTGACGTCGAAATACGGGGACGTCCCCACGGTCGCGGTGCTTTCGCCGCCGTAGCACGCGCCGTTCGGGTTTACGGAACTCGGCGACGCATTGTTTGGGCGCGCCGACTGCGCGATGCGTTGCGGGGCGAAATCGCCGTATTCGCCCAATCGCCCAAACGCGAAGGCGTAGCCTACTTTGTTAACGGTCCCAGTTCCCGTGATGCCGGTCGAAAGCGTGCCGAAGCCGCCGATTTGCTGTTGAAACGAGAAGTGGGGCGTTGCGGTGGGATTGAGCGTGACGAAATTCACGGCGCCGCCGATCGTGTCGCTGCCGAAAAGTCCCTGGGCACCGGAGCCATACGTTACGTCGAGTTCGGTGAATCCGAAGGCTGGACCGAGCGAGAAATTGTATCCGCCGCTGCCGACGCCGAGCGGCCCCACGGGATGGCCGTCGAGCAGCACGGCCGTCTCGTCCGTGCCGAATCCTCTCAAATCGAGCGAGGCGTCGTCGCCCACCGATGAGCTGGTTGAAAAATTCGTGGCGGGTAAGTTCGCGAGCGCGTCGGTAACCCGTATCTGGCCGTTCAGAGTCACGGACGCGACGCTGACCTGGCGTGAAATCGTCGTCGCGGCGCTCAACGCCTGCGCGCTCGTCGTCGTGTGCCCGATCGTCGTTAGAGAGCTACGCGAGCTGGTCGCGGATAGTCGCAAAGCAGTGTTGATGGTGGTTGTCCCGGCAAGCACGGCGACGTCGTCGGTTTCGGAAACCACATAGCCGGCCGCGCGAACCGTAACGTCGTAGATGCCCGGTGCTACGTCGAGACGGTACCGGCCGCTGTTGTCCGTCTTGGTGGAACGGGGAGCTGCACCATCTCGAACCAGATCGATCTCGGCACCGGAAATCGGCAAAGCGTTGCCCTGGTCGACGACGAGGCCCGAAACCGAGGCCAAGGCGGTATCGGCGAAGGCGCCCCCGGTCGACCCCAAAAGCAGCGAACCGATGAGCAGTGCGACTAGCGCTCTCATATGACTCCTTATAGAAAGGCAAACAGCGTCGCGCTCGAGCGCACCGTGTCACACTGACGCTAAGCGATATAACTTAAAGTCGCTTTAAGGTTTGCCGGCGAAAAATCTGTAAGCATCTTAATGTGAATGCCAGATGAACGGCAACGTAGTTCAAACGTAGGTGAACCGCACATGAAAACGCCGCGGAGGAGTATCGATTCACCGTTCGCAAGGCGCGCGGGATGCCACTCCTGCCAGCAATCCCGCCCCAGCGCGTTCCCATCGATAGCGGCTTCGACTACGTCACCGTCGACGCGCAGCGCCGCCGTGTTTACGCCGCGCACACCGGCAGCCAGGCGCTCCTCATCGTCGACGCGGACACGGGCCACATTCTCGGCCAGGTGAAGGTCGGCCCGCTGCACGGCGTCGCGGTCGACCCCGCTACGGGCCACGTCTTTACGGGAGACGGCGAATCGCGAACCGTCTCCGAGGTCGATCCGGAATCGAAAGCCGTTCTACGCTCGGCCGCCGTCGACGGCAACGTCGACGCGATCGCATATGACCCGAGCAACGGGCACATCTACGCGGACGAAGATGACGGCACGCGAATCTTTGTCGTCGACGCGAAGACGATGAAGGCGATCGGAACCGTCGCGCTGCCCGGACACAAACCCGAATACCTCAGCGTCGACCCGCAGTCCCACTACATCTATCAAAACATCTCCGACCTTTCGGAAGTCGTTGTGATCGATCCAACCGCGCTCAAGATCACCAGGACGATTCCGACGCCGGACATCAAGGGCAACCATCCGCTGCAGTACGATCCAGCGTACGGCCACATCCTGGTGGGCGGCCAGAACGGCGTTCTCGCGGCTTACGATAAAACCGGCGCCCTCGTTGGGAAGGTCGCGATCCAAGCGCGCGTCGATCAATGCAATCTGGATCGAACGTCGCACCGGATGGCGTGCTCGGGAAGCGGAATGCTCACCCTGTTGCAAGACAACGCGTCAGGTGGCCCGACGGTCATAGCGCAAATCCCCGTTCCGCGCGAGGCCCATACGGTGGGGATCGACCCGGCGAGCGGACATATCTGGATCGTGTGGGCCGATCCCGACGGCGACTTCACGCAGAGCTTCGAGTTTCGGCCGTAACGTAGCACATGCGCCTACCGGCCGTCTTCGCTCTCGTTATCTGCTGTTGCGATCTTGACGGAAGCGGCGCGTACGCGCAAGCGGCGCCGCACTCCGATCTTCGGATGGTCGTCGTCGTCAGCCGTCACGGCGTTCGCTCGCCGACCGATCCGAACGAACTTTCGCCGTACGCCGCGAAGCCTTGGCCAGCGTGGCAAGTGCCGCCGGGAAATCTCACCGCGCACGGCGCGACCCTGATGACCGCTATGGGTGCGTCGTATCGTTCGTTCTATTCCGCGGCCGGGTTGCTTCCGTCAACCGTTTGTCCCGCTTCAGAGGCGCTCTACGTCTGGGCCGATGTCGACGAACGTACCGAGGCTACGGCCGCCGCTTTGCTCGACGGGCTCGCTCCAGGCTGCGGGTTCGCAAAACATGACATCGGCGCTTCGGTCGATCCCCTCTTCCACGCGCTGCCGACCCTTGGAAAAGCCGACCCGGCGACCTCATCGGCCTCGATTGCCGGCTCGGTTGGCGGTGACCCGCAAGCGGTCGTGCCGGCCTACGGCGCCGCTTTCGCGAAACTCGATGCGATTCTCGGCTGCGGCGCCGGCCCGTGCCGGCGCGTCTCCAACGTGGCAATGTCTTTTCAAACGTCTTCGAAAACCGGGCTCGTCAGTCTCGAAGGGGCGGTCGGCCTCGCCTCAACCGCGGTCGAGGACTTCATCCTCGCTTACGCTGATGGAAAACCGGCTAGCGAAGTCGGCTGGGGCGCAATCGATCGGGCCACCCTCTTAGAACTTTCGCAGCTGCACTGCTTGAAGTCCGCGCTCACCACGCAGACGCCCTATGAGGCGCGCGCCGTGGGCTCGAACCTCCTCGCGCACGTACTCGCGACGATCGATCAAGGCGCGGCCGGAGTCCGCGACGAGAATACGCGTGCGCCACTCTCCGCGCGGTTCGTCGCGTTCGTCGGCCACGATACGAATCTGGAAGCGCTCGCCGGACTGCTGCGCCTGCGCTGGTTGATGCCGGGCTACCAGCCGAACGACACGCCGCCCGGGGGCGCCCTAGTCTTCGAGATCCATAAGCCCGGTATCGGTCCGGCCTCCGTCCGTCTCTTTTACACCGCGCAGAGCCTCGATCAGATGCGAAGTCTCTCACCGGACCCACCGGCACGCGTGCCGGTATTCGTACCGGGATGTCCGACGCTGGACTGCCCAATCGCGACATTCGATCGCATCGTTAACGCGTCGATCGACCCGGCATTCGTCGGATCCTGGTGATTTTTTTGACGTACGCGCTGCGGCGCCGGCTGCTGCCGGCCTTGACCATGCTCGTCGTCCTCTCCGCGTTGTTCGGCGCGTCGCGCGCTGCGGCCGGACCGCCTTACGTAACGGATGATCCCGAGCCGACCGACTACCGCCATTGGGAGATCTATACGGGTTTTCAATACGCCAACGACCGCGGATCGGGCGTGTCGGTAAGCCTCCCGTTCGCAGAATTCAATTACGGAGCGATGCCGAACGTCCAAGTGTCGCTGACGATGGCGCTCGACGACAACATTTCGAACGTGACGCATCGTTACGACCTTGGGGACACCGAAATCGCCGTGAAGACGCGGTTTGTCCAAGAGTCGCAGGATCGGCCGCAGATTTCTTTTTATCCGAGTGTCGAGATTCCATCCGTAGCAGGCGCGCATGCCGTTACGTACCTGCCGCTCTGGCTGCAGAAGAGCTCGGGGCCTTGGACCGCTTTCGGCGGAGGCGGTCTCTACCTCAACGCCGGGCCGCGAATGCGCGATTACGCGTTCGTCGGGGGTGCCCTCGAACGCGCGCTTTCGCCGGGAACGACGATCGGTGCCGAACTCTTCCATCAAGGCGCCGAGGCGATCGGCGCCTCCGATACGACGGCCGCGAATGTCGGAATGATCGCTCAAGTCGGGAAATACCACGCAATCCTCATTTCGTTCGGCCGGGCGCTTCACGGTGACGACGCGTTCTCCGCGTACGCGAGCTACGAGTTCGCGCTTGGACCGGCCGCGGGGCGCAAGTAATCCGACCGGCCGACCAGAAGGCTATGGCGTGAAGATACTGGTCGTTGAGGACGATGCGCGCCTAGCCGCGGTGCTGCGCCGAGGGCTGGCCGAGAGCGGGCATCTCGTCGACGTGGAGCACGACGGCGTGCGCGGGCAGTCGACCGCGATTGCCGGGGGCTATGATGCGATTATCCTCGACGTCATGCTGCCGCAGCGCGACGGTCTTTCCGTCGTTCGCGAGATGCGTCGGCGCGAGATCGGCACGCCGGTCTTACTTTTGACGTCTCGCGACACGGTCGATGATACGATCGAAGGGCTCGATGCAGGGGCCGACGACTACCTGCGGAAGCCGTTCGTCTTTCGCGAGCTCGATGCGCGGTTACGTTCGATCACGCGGCGGAGCGACTCGGCGTCACAGAAGGAGTTGCGACGCGGTGACCTCGTGCTCGATTTGGCCGCGCGCACGGTCTCCCGTCGCGGAATGCCGATCCAACTAACCGCGCGCGAAATCGCCTTCGTCGAGTATTTCATGCTTAACGCGGGGTTGCTGTTGACGCGGCGGATGATCGAAGATGCGCTTTGGGAGCCATGGCGAGAAACGGAGTCCAACGTCATCGAGGTGTACGTCCGACGCCTCCGCACGAAACTCTCTCCGAACGGGGAGCCGAATCTCATCGCGACGATTCGCGGAGCCGGGTACCGCTTCGGGGACGCGGTGCAGCATCCTTAACGCCGGGACGCTGCGCGGCCGACTCGGCCTCGCGTACGCCGCTGCGCTCATCGCCGCGCTAGCCGGCTTTGCCCTCATCGCGCTTGCGGTTGTCGACCGAGCCCAACGTACCGCCCTCGACCAACAACTTGCCTCGACCGCGCGTGCCTTACGCGTCGTCGGTGACGTTCGCAACGGCAGGCTGCTCGTCGACGCCGGCGACCGCAAACAATATGCCACGATCGCGGGCGCCAGAGCGGATAGCGCGATCGTCGCGGCTGGTGGGTCGGTTCTCATTAGCAGCGACGAGGAGACGGCCCGTGCGGTATCCCTTCCCCTCGTCGACGCGGGGGCTCCCTCATACTCCACCGTCGCCTCCAAAGGGATGCGCATTCGCGCGTTCGTGACTCCAATTGTCGTGGGGGGACAGCGGGTCGGGGAAACGCTCACCTGGGCAGATACCAATGCGATCGGGGCGCTGGATCGTAGCGTCGCTGCCGGCTTCGCGGCCGGTATTGTGGCGATCGCCGCATTGGCTATCGTTGCCGGTGGAGAAATCGCTCGCCGCTGCCTGGCACCGCTCGATCGTATAGCATCGCTTGCGTCGGAAATCGAGGCGCACGATCTCTCGCGGCGTCTCGCGATGCCGGCGCGCAGCGACGAACTCGGCAAGCTCGGCGCCACCTTCGACCGTATGCTGGATCGATTGCAGAACGCCTTCGATCGGGAGCGCAGGTTCACGAGCGACGCTTCGCACGAATTGCGCGCACCGCTCTCAGTCATTCGTGCCGAAGCCGACCTTGCGCTGCGCAGCGAGCGCACGCCGGGCGAGTACCGCCGAGCGCTCGAAACAATTGCCGCCGAAGCGGACGCGCTGGAAGCGCTTACGCGCGACCTGCTCGCAGCGGCCCGAGCCGGCTCGGCAGGCGAGGACGCTCATGGACCGGTCGATCTTTCGCTTGTCGCCAGGACCGTCGCTCAGCGCATGAGCGTTGTCGCCGGGACGCACCGCGTTGTGGTCAAGAAGGTGTCGGAACACGATGCGATCGTGCGGGGAAGCCGCGCGCTGATCGAGCGCGCGATCGTGAGCGTCCTTCACAACGCGCTGAAATTTTCACCCGAAGCCGGGACCGTGGAGATACGCGTGTCGGGTGATACGCCGCGTGCCGAACTGTCGATTCGCGACGAGGGTCCGGGGTTCTCCCAGACGGCGCTGCTTCGAGGCTTCGATCGATTTTGGCGAGACGACGCAGCACGCGGGTGCGAGGGGAGCGGCCTTGGGCTTTCGCTTGCGAAGACGATCGTTGAAGGCCATGGCGGGACGATCGCTCTCGCGAACGCGCAGCCTCATGGTGCGATCGTCGCGATGACGTTTCCGGCGGCTACCGGTTCGCGAAGGTAACCGCATGAGCGACGGCGCGCAGCGGGTTTTTGTCACGGGCGGATCCGGCTTCTTGGGTAGCGCGCTCGTTCGACGCCTGATTTCGAGCGGCGCGTCGGTCGCGGCGCTTTCGCGTTCGGAGGCGTCGGACGTCAAGCTTCGCGCGCTCGGAGCAGAACCGGTTCGCGGCGACGTCAGGGCACCGGACACGCTGCGTCGTGGACTCGAAGGCGCGGCCGTCGTCTACCACGCCGCGGCTCGGACCCAGCTGTGGGGACCGTTCTACGAATTCAGGCGCGATACGATCGAGGGAACCGAACACGTTTTGGCAGCCGCTGCGGAAGCCGGCGTTCCCCGCTTCGTGCACGTCAGCACCGAGGCGGTGCTCGCCGGCGGCAAGCCGATCGTCGATGCGGACGAGACCTGGCCGTACCCGCCAACGTTTGCGGGAGCCTATCCGCGTTCCAAGGCGCTTGCCGAACAGCGTGCCCTCGCGGCGAACCGCCCCGGCTTCGACGTCGTCGTCATTCGCCCGCGTTTCATTTGGGGTCGCGGTGACACGGTACTTCTGCCGCACCTCACCGCGGCGATGGAAAGCGGCCGGTGGATCTGGTTCGGTGGGGGCCGGTATCGCACGTCGACGTGTAACGTCGCCAACGTCTGCGAAGGCGCGCTACTCGCGGCCGAACGCGGACGAGGGGGCGAGATCTATTTTTTGACCGACGGCGAGCCTGTCGTCTTTCGCGACTTCATCACGGCTCTCGCGGCGACGCGGGGCGTCGATCCGGGCAAGCGCGTGGCCGCGATGTGGCTCGCGTCCGGCGGTGCGGCGGCCTACGAAACGCTCTGGACGGTCGCTCGCTTGAGTGGCGAGCCGCCGCTGACGCGCACTGCCGTCAATCTTTTCTTCGGGGAGGTAACGGTGCGCGACGCCAAGGCGCGACGCGAACTCGGATACGCCGGCCAGGTTTCCGTCGCCGAGGGCCTTGCCGAGCTGAAAACGGCGCCGAGTTAAGCGCTCATACGGCGGCGCGCGATTCGGGCCTCTCGCGACGGTTCTTGCGCTTGACCGCGTACATCGCCGCGTCGGACACGGCGCGCAGCGCCTCCGCGTCGGTGCCGTCGTCGGGATAGACGGCAATCCCGATGCTCGCGTCGGCGAAGACCGCTTCGCCGCGCAGCAGGATCGGTTCGTCGAGGGTCGCAAGCAGGTCGCGCGCGAGCCGATCCGCTTCGGCGCGGCCGTCGATACAATCGGCGATCACGATAAACTCGTCGCCGCCCAGCCGCGCGCAAAGGTCGGTTTTGCGCACGCGCCGGGCGAAGCGCTGCGCGATCGTGCGCAAGAAGTCGTCGCCGGCATGATGTCCGAAAGAATCGTTGACGGCTTTGAAGCGATCCAAATCGATCGCGAGCATTGCGACCTTCGTGCCGGTGCGCCGCGCGCGCGCGAGCGCGCCTTCGAGCCGATCCTCGAATAAACGGCGGTTCGGCAGACCCGTAAGTTCGTCGTGGAAGGCGAGGCGGACGGAGCGTTCCATCTGATCTTCGAGTAACGTCAGGATGATCCCGATGGCGACGATATATTTGGGGATGTTGTAGGCCGTGTCGTCGATGTGAAGGTGGGGCGCCCACGCGCCGAGCGCCATGCCGACCGGGAAGACGAGGCCCCAGGCGATGAAACCGAAGACCGTCGTCAGAACACCGGTCGACGCGCGGCGGAAGCGGCGCCAGTGGAGAACGCCGGCGCCGAGAAAGAGGCAGGTGAGGATATTGTTAACGCCGTCGGAGGGAGCGCTGTCGATGCGGATGACCACGAGCAGCGAAACGCCAAGGGCCAGACACGCAACTGCGGCCAGCAGTCGCTCGGTCGCGTTCGTGCGGATCACGCGCGTTAGAACGACAACCGGCACGATGACGTTGGCCACCGCGGTCGCGAGGTAGATTCCGGTCGAGTGGACGTTCCAGACGCCGAGCGCGATGTAGGTGAGTTGCGGTATGGCGAGCGAACAGAAGCCCACAAATCCGTCGCGCGTTACGTGACGCGAAACGGCGGCCCACATGAAGCAGAGTCCCGAGAGCTGCAGCGCTCCGAGCGTAATGAGGCTCGGGATGATCTTTTCGCCCGACGCGTCGGCAAACTTCGCTCCGAAGTGGACGACGATCAGCATCCACCCGACGAGCCATAGCCGCAGATCGCTATCGGGTTTCCGCGGCAATAGCGAAGCAAAGACGGCGACAAGCGCCGTCAGCGCGAGCATGTCGGGCAAGGTATTCCAGTCCATGAACTCCGTTCGGCCGAGGGAGCCGAGGTCTCTACATCTCTATTCGGCGCGTATTGACACTCAGCTCTGTAACCGCTTCGTTACCCGACACAATTCGTCGCCTGTCGCACACGTTCGAAGCTGTGAGCGAAATCGCTTTTATATTGGGGCTTTTCCAACGTTTGCGCGTGCGATCCAGTTGTAGAGGGCGGCGATTGTGACGGCGAAGGCGATCGCTCCGAGGACGTTGGATGCAGTTGCAAACGAGTCGCCGGCGAGCGTGAACGGGGAGCCTCGGATCACGATGATGCCGGCGTTGAGCACGCCGAAGAGGCTCTCGCCGACGATGAGCCCCGAGGCAAGCAAAACCCCGAGGCGTCGCGTGGCTTCGGGATTGCGCGCCCGCGTGGCTCGGCGGTTGTAGAAGTGGCCGACGACCGCGCCGATGACGACGGGCAGAATCGTCCCCGGCGGCAAGTAGATGCCCAGGCCAACCGCGAGCGGCGCGAGCGCGAGGTTTCGGGTCGCGCGCAGGATCTCGTCGATCGCGATGATTCCAAAGCCGGCAAGGACGCCGATGCCGATCAGGTTCCATGGAATGTCGCCCGAGATGACGCCTTTCGCGAGCGTCGAGATCAGCGTCGCTTGCGGGGCCGGGAGCGGTTGCTGGCCGCTCGCGCCGTGCAGCGCGGGGGAACCGGCGAAGCCGTACGCATGGTTGAGCAGATCGAGGATCGGCGGGATGACGATCGAGCCGAAGATGACGCCGATCACGAGCGCGAACTGCTGCTTCCACGGCGTTGCGTCGACGAGTTGTCCGGTCTTGAGATCTTGCAGGTTGTCGTTGGCGATCGTTGCAACGCAGAGCACGACCGCGGTGACGAAGAGCGCATACGCAACGAGCGCGGCCGCGACGCCGGGGTTTGGGCTCTTCGCTAGCCACACGAGCAAGAGTGAGGCGCCGAGCACCGTCAGAATCGCAAGCCCGGAGACCGGACTATTCGAGGAGCCGATGAGGCCCGCCATGTAGCCGCACGCGGCGGCGACGAAAAACCCCGCGATCGCAACGTAAACGATCGCGCCGAGCACGAGCGGGACAATGTTCCCGCCAAGCGCCCCGCCGCTCAGGAAGACCTCAAAGAGCACGCCGAGCGGCACGAGGCATGCAAGGCTTACGAGCGCGACGGTGCCGATCGGAATGTCGCGTTCGACGCGCGGGATCGACGCGGTGTCGCCCTGCGCGAGCCGGCGCGACGCCGCGAGCGACGAGAGCACGCCGGCGACGACCGGGCGGGCGAGCCGGCCAAGCGCCCAAATTGCCGAGATTCCGATTGCGCCCGCGCCGATAAATCGAACCTGATGGCGCCACACCGCGTTGGCGACGTCGGCGGCAGCCCCGCCGGCCGGGTGCAGGGCGGTTAAGATCGGCGTCGCGATGCCCCACGCGATGAACAAACCGAACAGCATCGCAAGGCCGACCGAGAGGCCGATCAGGTGTCCCGCGCCGACGAGCGCGAGCGAGAGCGAAAGCCCCATCCCCGTTGCGCTCGCGCCGACGCGAACGAACTGGTCGATTTCATCGATGAACAGACGCGTCGCGACGATCGCCGCGAATGCCGCCGAGACGATCGATCCCACGATGACCGTCAGCAGCCCGGCCTTGTTTTCGTCGGCGGTTTCGGCGCTGCGCGAGCCGACGCCGACGATCAGCACTTCGGCGGCGGCGATGCCTTCGGGATAGGGCAGATCGGAGGTCGTCACCATCGCGCGGCGCAGCGGCACCGTGTACATGACGCCGAGGATGCCGCCGACGGCGCAGACGCCGAACGTCTCCCAGAACGGAAAGCCGGTCCACCACCCGACCATGACAAGCCCCGGCAGCACGAAGATGATCGAGGAAAGCGTACCGGCCGCCGACGCGACCGTCTGCACGATGTTGTTCTCTTGGATCGTTCCCTGGCGCATCATGCGCAGGACCGCCATCGAGATCACCGCTGCCGGTATCGATGAGGCGAACGTCAGCCCGACCTTGAGCCCGAGATAGACGTTCGCCGCGGTGAACACGAGCGTAATCGCCCCGCCGAGCAAAAGCCCGCGGAACGTAAGCTCGCCGAGCTTGTCGCGCATGAATCGGGCCGTTACGGTGCGGGCGGCCCGTGTCCCTGGAGTAGGGCGTCGCGAGGTGCGCGCGAATCACGGCCCGGATGCGTTTGGCCCTCGTCGTACTTGCCCTCGTCCATTCTTCGCCGGCAACGTGACGGCGGTACGGGCGGCGGCCGAACGCATCCGGGGCGGAGTCCGTCACACGCCGACGGTTCGCTCGCGCTCGCTGTCGGCCGCGACCGGAGCCGAGGTTTACCTCAAGGTCGAGAACCGCCAGACGACGGGCTCCTATAAGGAACGCGGCGCGCTCAACGCGATGCTGATCCTGACCCCGGAAGAACGCGAGCGCGGCGTCATCACGATGTCGGCCGGGAACCACGGTCAGGCCGTCGCCTATCACGGAGCACGCCTGGGCGTGCGCACGACGGTCGTCATGCCGGCCACCACCCCGTTCCTCAAAGTGCGGCGCACGCGCGACTTCGGCGCGAACGTCGTGCTGTACGGCGAAACGTTCGACGACGCGGCAACCCATGCGCGCGCGCTCGCGGGGGAGACGGGCGCGACGCTCGTGCATCCCTACGACGATCACAACGTCATCGCGGGCCAAGGCACGGCGACGCTCGAACTGCTCGAGGATGCCGGCGTCGAACTCGACGCGGTGATCGTCCCCGTCGGCGGCGGCGGGCTGATCGCGGGCGCGACGCTTGCGGTCGCAGCGGTTGGGTCCGGTGCCGAAATCGTCGGCGTGCAGTCGGCATTTTACCCCGGTGTCGCCGCAACGCTCGGCGGCACGGCGGTCACGCCCGGGGGGCCGACGATCGCCGAGGGCATTGCGGTCAAGCGGCCCGGCAGCATCACGCTCGAGTACATCCGCTCCGCCGTGCACGACGTCGTCCTCGTTTCGGAAGCAGCGATCGAGACGAGCATCGCGCATCTGCTCGAAGACGAAAAACTCGTCGTCGAGGGCGCGGGTGCGGCAGGCGTGGCCGCGCTCCTCGAAAATTCCGCGCGCTTCAAAGGCAAGCGCGTCGGCACGATCTTGTGCGGCGGCAACATCGACCTCGGGACGCTCGCGGCGGTGATCGTGCGCCACCGGATGCGCTCCGGCCGGGTTGCGCGGATTCGCGTGCACATGGTCGACAAACCGGGCGAGCTCGCGAGCGTCGCGTTCGCGATCAGTGAAATGGGCGCGAACGTCCTCGACATCGCGCACCACCGCGTCTTTGGGAGCCTCTCGGCGAAGCACGCGGAACTCGACGTCACGGTCGAAGTCGAACGTCCCGAAGATTTAGCCGGGATCATGTCGGCGATTTCGGAGCGCGGCTTCGAAGCCGAGATCGTCACGGAATAGGATTGAATGCAATACGTCTATACGATGAACCGGGTCGGCAAATTCGTGCCGCCAAAGCGACAGATTCTCAAGGACATCTCGCTCAGTTTCTTCCCCGGCGCGAAGATCGGCATCTTGGGTCTTAACGGCTCCGGAAAATCGACGCTGCTGCGCATCATGGCCGGCGTCGATACCGAAATCGACGGCGAGGCGAAGCCGATGGCGAATCTCACGATCGGCTACCTCGAACAAGAACCGAAGCTCGATCCCGACAAGACCGTTCGGGCGACGGTCGAAGAAGCGCTCGGAGAGCTGATCGAGGCGCGCAAGCGTCTCGAACGTATCTACGCGGCCTACGGCGAACCGGACGCCGATTTCGAAGCGCTCGCCGAAGAACAAGCAAAGCTCGAGGCCGTCATCTTCTCGCAGGACGGCGACAGCCTCGATCAACAGCTCGAGGTTGCGGCGGACGCGCTGCGTTTGCCACCCTGGGACGCGCTCGTCGGCCCACTCTCGGGCGGCGAGAAGCGCCGGGTCGCGCTCTGCCGGTTGCTGCTCTCGAAGCCGGACATGCTGCTGCTGGACGAACCGACCAACCATCTCGATGCCGAGAGCGTCGAGTGGCTCGAGCACTTCTTGCAACGCTTTCCGGGAACGGTCGTGGCCGTTACGCACGATCGCTACTTTTTGGACAACGCCGCCGAGTGGATCCTCGAACTCGACCGCGGGCGGGGCATTCCGTGGAAGGGCAACTACAGTTCGTGGCTCGATCAGAAGCAACAGCGCCTCGCGCAAGAAGAAGCGGTCGAGTCGGCGCGCCAAAAAGCGCTCAAGCGCGAGCTCGAATGGGTGCGCTCGAGCGCCAAGGGCCGGCACGCCAAGAGCAAGAGCCGGATCGCGCGCTTCGAGGAGCTGTCGAGCTACGAATATCAGCGCCGTAACGAAACGCAAGAGATCTTCATCCCGGTCGCAGAGCGGCTCGGCGATAAGGTGATCGAGTTCTCCCGAGTCCGAAAAGCATACGGCGAGCGGCTGCTGATGGACGACGTGAGCTTTAAAATTCCGGCCGGCGCCATCGTCGGGATCATCGGGCCCAACGGCGCCGGCAAGACGACGCTCTTTCGCATGATCGCCGGAAAGGAGAAGCCCGACGCCGGCGAGATCGTCGTCGGGCCGACCGTTAAGCTCGCGGTCGTCGAACAAACGCGCGAAGCGCTCGACGACACGAAGACCGTCTTCGACGATGTAACCGGCGGCCGCGACATCGTGATGGTCGGCCGTTTCGAAACGCCCTCGCGTGCGTACTTGGGGCGATTCAATTTCAAAGGCGGCGATCAGCAGAAACCGGTCGGGTCGCTCTCGGGCGGAGAGCGTGGCCGCCTTCATCTCGCAAAGACCCTTCTCGGCGGCGGCAACGTACTGCTACTGGACGAGCCCTCGAACGACCTCGACGTCGAAACCTTGCGCGCGCTTGAGGATGCCCTCGGCGAATTCGCCGGCACGATCATGGTCATCAGTCACGACCGCTGGTTCCTCGATCGGATCGCTACCCACATCCTCGCCTTCGAAGGCGATTCGCAGGTCTATTTCTTCGAAGGCAACTACCAGGAATACGAGGCCGCCAAGATCGCGCGCCTCGGCGAGGCGGCCGCGCGACCGAAGCGGATCCGCTACCGTCCGCTTTTGCTTCCTTAGCTCCGCAAGGCGACGCCGTACGCCGTTCGGGGGGCCGCGCGCCTTCGTGCGGAAGGTATGCGGCGCCGTGACCGATCGCGAACTGATGGTGCATGCCCGCGACGCGCTTCGAGCGACGGCGGACGAGGGCGCGCTGCGGTCCAACCCCTTGCTCGCACATCTCCAGCGGCAAGCGCTCGATCATGACGGTCTGCGGGCTCACGTACTGCGTGCGCTCGAACGGCTCGATCCCGGCTCGCGCGCAGACGTCGCGAGCGCGCGGCGCGGGCGCCAACACACGATCCTCTTGCGTTGCGACGTGCAAGGCAGGGTCCACGAAGAAGTCGCAAAGGCGCTCGGGCTGTCGCGGCGGCAGTTCTATCGCGACCGCCGCGCGGCACTGCTCGCGTTCGCAACCTCGCTGCGTACCTATCGCTTGCCCGCGATTGCGGTGACGGCCGAACCGCGCGACGTGCGAATGCTCTACATCGAAACCTTGCGCGAACGGGGCAGCTACGATGCCGTGTGGCGCGAGAGCATTCGTGCGCTCCACGATTTGCGGGGCGATCCGCGCGAGGCCGAACTCTGGACTGTAGCTGCGGAAGCTGCGCGGTTCTTCGGCAACGTGCGCAAATCGCAGGAAGCAATCGACGCATTGCGCGGGCTCGTCGAGCGCGCGGAACACCCGCATCTCCGGCGCGCGACCATCTTGCGCCTCGCGATCTGCGAGACGGCACTGGATTGGATGCAGGCCGACTTTACGAACGGTCGCGGCCGCGTCGACCGCGTCACGCAGTCATGCGGCGACGAACGAACGATGTACGGGCGCGACGCGACGCTTTTCGGCATCCTGCTCAATTACGGCGCGTGGATGGCGCTCGACGCCGGCGACTGGGCGGCGGCAACGGAATTCACGCGCCGGAGCGAGCGTATCGTCGAGCGCTCCGAAGTCGCGCATGCCTCGACGTTTCACCATCGGCTGCGCGCGCTTCTGGCGCTCGCGCAAGAAGGGGATCTTTCGAGAGCGTCGATCGAACTGCGCGATGCGCTCGCGGTGGCTCATACGTATAAAGCGCTCGCGCCGATCGCGAGCGCGTCCGTCGAGCTGGGTTTGGCGCTCGAAGAAAGCGGCCGGGACGGGGGCCTTGATTACATCCGCTACGGCTTAGCGATCGGGCGCGATGCGTGCGGGTACGACGATTTCGCCGTACTGGTCGTCAAGACGGTGCCGGCCCTTCTCGCGCGCACGACGATCGATCGCGCACTCGAAGGCGTGGAAGACGTTCGCGCCCGTTCGCCGCTGTTTCGCCGCGCCGATCTGTTCGCGCGGCTCGCCGAATCGAAAATTCTGCTCGCGGCCGGGAAACACGACCAGGCCGCAACGTCGGGAGCCGACGTGGCGCGCGAGCTCGAGCGCACCTCGCTGCTGCCGGCCGCGGCAGAAGCGCATCTGATTGCAACGGAGGCCTTATGGCGCGAGCGCCGCGTCGTGGCGGCGCGCAAAACGCTGCGGCGAGCCGGCGACGTGATCTCGCACTATGGGGGCGCACCGGTTCGCGAACGCGCGGCCGCGCTCGGCGGTCGCTTGGCCCTCCCTGCGGCTCGCTAGCCCAAAAGATCGTTAGTAGCCGAAGGTGCCGTAACCGCCCCCGAACATCGGCTGCACGACGTACCAGAGCTTGCGCGTCGGTGCGAACGCGAGCGAACGCACGTGCACGCCGTTGCCGAGATAATCCTCGACGTGCGAGCCGTCGAGCGCGATCGAGCCGATCTTCCCGATTCCGGCTTCTTCCGACATCTCGGTGAACCACATCAGGCCGTCGGGACCGGGGGTGAGCGCGAGCGGGCCGGCCGCCAGACCTTCCGGGAGGCCGTACTCGGCGAACGCGCCCGAGGGCGTCACCCGGCCGATCTTGCCCGCTCCAAACTCGGCGAACCAGACGTTACCATCGGGGCCGGCCGTGAGATAGATGACCTCGGCGTTCGGCGTCGGGATCGTATACGAAGCAAGGATCGTACCCGAGGTCGACACTTTGAGTATCTCGTTGCTGTCGAGCACGGAAACCCAAAGATTGCCGTCGGGCCCCGCGGTAAGCCCGCCTTCCTCTCCGGTCGACAGTCCGGCGGGTTCCGGTTTCCCCGGTAACGGATACTCCGCGATCGTGCCGGAGGGTGTGATCGAACCGATGACGTTCGTATGAAAGTCGAGGAACCAGATTTTTCCGTCGGGTCCGAGCGCTACCGCATTTGGCTGCGCGAAGCCGCCGGCACCCAACGGTAGCGGATATTCCGTGATCGTTCCGGTGACCGGCGAGATCTTTCCGATCGCGCTGTTCGCGTTCTCGCCGAACCAGAGGTCACCGTCCGCTCCGAGCGCGAGGCCCATCAAGTCGTCGCTCGAGCTGGGAAGCGGATACTGGGTCAACGCTCCGCTTGGGGTGACGCGCATGAGTTCGGAATAGCTTTGGCCGAGGATCCACATGTTGCCGTCGGAGCCAAGCGCGATGTCGGCCGGACCGGCCCCGAAGAAAAACGGCGGTGGTAAGGACGGCAGCCCCCAGAACGAGAGGAAGGCGGGGGTCGGCGCAAACGTTGCGGTGATCGGCGCGAAGCCGGGCGCGGTCGCCGTGATTGTCGTCGATTCATACGGGACGGCGCCCGAGTACCGCAACGTCGTAATCGCGGACGAGCTTGTCACCGTTGTCGCCGAAAGACTCGTCGCGCCGCTCGTGTCGGCGTCGGCCAAGGTAACGGGCTCGGGATAGTTGCCGAGCACGACGTTGCCGTCGGCGTCGAATCCCGTAACGAAGACTTTCGTGGACGTCGCCGTACCAACGGGCGGATTCGGATCGAGGATCGTTAGCGCAAACCGAACGACGGTTCCGTCGAGCGCGACGTCGACCGTAACGGGGGCTGACGGTGAGACGGTCGCCGTGACGGTTCCGCTTGCCAGGACGTTCCCCGCACCACCCGGCTGATCGTACACGGTAATCGTGAACGTGTCGCTTCCGGCGGGCGCATTCGCGCCGACCGTGCAGGTGTGGCCGAATCCGTTCGCAAGCGGCGTGCACGACGCGGCCGCAAGGCTGCGGGTCGCAAGGATCGTCGAACCGAGGGCGATCGTCACGGATTGCGCGCTCGCCGAAACGTCCAGCGGGTGCCTTCGCGATGACGCGGCCAGGCCCGACGACGGCGCTGAAACGACGATCACGAAGTATGCGTCGTTCCCGGCGCTCGGCGCAGTCGCCGCCGAGCTGGGAGTCGGTGTCGGCGTCGCGGCGGGCATCGACGTGGGGGTCGCCGACGCCGCGGGCGTCGACGTAGCGCCGGCCGTTGGTGTCGCGTGCAAAGCCGCGGGCCGGGGATTCGATGCGCCGCCGCTGCACGCGCAAAGCGCGAACGTCAGCGTGAAAAGTGCGATGCCGGACGAGCTTCGTATCGTCATGTCCCCACGACCGCCTTGATGAGGTTGCGAGCAAAGGGCACGCCGATGCCGGTGACCAGATCGTATCCTTGACCCGCCGCGTATCCCGGATCGGTCGATGGAGAACTCGGACACGGGGAGGCCGTCGGCGACGACGGGGGTTGGCATGCCTGGCCGTTGTTGCCGTAAAGGACGTCGTAGAACGTCGAGGGGTATTGCGCCGCGTTTGCGTAGATTTTATAGAAGTATACGTTCGGATTTCCCAACCGGTAGGGAACCGGCCCCGCCGCGGTCGCACACGTCGCGTTGCCCTTGCACGCCTGCAACACGAGCGCCCACATTGCTGCCGCCTCCGGCGCGGCAACGCTCGTTCCGCCGACCGGCAGATACAGCTTGTCGCCCAGGAATTTGAAATCGGCGTAGACCTCGACGTCGACGCCGGTGAGGTCATCGGCATCGAGCGATACGTCCGGAACGTTTCGGTACGAGCCCAAGATTCCGGCGGCGCCTTGCTGATATGGCGGAAGCGCGAAATAGGCGGAGACGCCGCCACCCGAACCGCCGTAGCCGTTGGAGGTTCGATCCCCCCAAGCGGTCATGCCGCCGACAAGCTGTCCCGCCGGATTGAGCGGTGCGTTGACGCCGCCGACGCTGACGACGTTTGGATCGGTCGACGGGTAGCTCACGCACAGCGCGTTCGGGTTCGGCGCCTGCGGCCACGTCTGACACCCTTGGGCGCCCGAATCGCCCGAGGAGACGAAGACGGCGACGCCTTCGCTTGCGAGCGCCGCCATCTCGAGCGGCGTGATGCCCGTACCCGATGCGTTAAACGCGATGCCGACGTTGGCGGCCTCGGGACCACCGAAACTTAGTGAAAGGACGTCGGCCCGGTCGTCGGCGATTGCCGTTTCAAGCTCGGCGTTGTATTCGTAGAGACCCTGAAGCGGAATGCCGGCGCCGGGCGGGCAATCGACGCCGATCGCGCCGCAACCGTCATTCGGATTGTACGCCAAGTAGTAGCGCAGGTTCGCGCCGGGAGCGAGGCTCGCCAGCTGTTCGGTGTCGAGTTGCGTCTCGATATCTTCCGGATTGCACCCCGGCGTCGGCTCGTAGGGACTGCCGTTGCACGGCGCGGTAACCGGGGGCGGCGACGCGAAGCCGAGCGCGCTGTTTCCGGGTGCGTTTGCGTCGGTCGCGTCCACGACCGTTACCGCGCCCGAGCCCGCGATGTGGTAGGTTGCCTCGAACGCCGGAACGTCGTCGAGATCGATGCCGGCGGTACCGATCACCCCGGTCGTGATCCCGGCGCCCGTATAACCGGCCGCATACGCGCCGTTGTAATCGAACGCCGTTGCGATCTGTTCCGGCGAATATCCGTAGAGGATGCCGTTGCCGAAGCTTCCCGCGACGATCACGTGATCGTCGAAGGAGGTCGGATGCATGACGATGTTTGCGGCCCCGACGATTTGCGCGCTCGCAGGCGGAGCCGGCGTCGCGACCGGGGCGAGAAAGACCGACGTCCCCTTGCGATACCAGCCGAACGTCGTGCGCAATGCCCCCTCGACGTTTTTCTGCGAACCGGTCACGTGCAGCAGCAACCGTTGCGGCCAGACGCCCAGTGAAAGCCCTTTCGCCTGGAAATACCGGACGGCGGCGGCATAGGTCGCGGCCGATGCGCCGAAGCGTTGGCCGATCTGGCTCGGGGTGAGAAAGTGTCGAAAGTTTCCGCTTTTCGGGTCGTTTGCTTGGCGCGCGTAGGCGAGCAGACCGGCTGCGTCCTGCATCCGCGGCACGAGATCGACGCTGATCGACGCGACGTTTGCCGAACCGACGAGCGTCGCTCCTTCGAGCGCGCTCGTGTCGTACGCGAAGGCCGCGGACGCCGCGGCGGACGGGACGACTGCGGACGGGACGACGGAAGATGCGTGCGACCCGCCGGAACAGGCTGCGAGCGCGCCGGCGGCTCCGAGGGCGAACAACGATACTTTCAGTTTGTCGATCACCGTGCTCTCCTCGCGAAAGCGTGTTCGATCGCGTGCAGCGCGCGCAGGTGGGATCGGAACAGAATGGCTCGCACCCCCGCGCTTGACGGGGTCGCCCGAACTGCGGTCGCGCCGGCGGGCCGCGCCCCGCGAACCGAACTCGTCGATGCGGCGAAACTTGCCGCCGTAAGACCGAGCGTCTCCGTTACGGCGGTTTCGTAGAGCGGCGTCGACGACCACGTGCCGAGCGAATCGCTTTGCACGCTGAAGTCGTAGTAGTTTTTGAGGTCGTCCGCGAGGACGGTGCAGACGACGCCGTACGCGGCGCTGACGTAACTTGTTGCGCGGAGGGTTTCGAGCTCGCCGAACACCGTGTCGAGCCGGATTTTCGTCTCCTCCAGCTCAACGGCCGGCGCCGAAGCGTATGCCGCCGCCGCGCCGCATGACGAGGGTGTGGCGACCGTTCCCCCATCCAGGAAGACGTCCGAAGCGAGAACGGGCGGTACGTTCGGATACCACACGGGAAGACCGAACGAGCCAACGAGCGGGAACTCGAGACCGTAGATTTCGTAGGCGATTGGGATGAGGCCGTCGGCGGGCGCATTGACGGTAATGGAACTCTGTACCGGAAAACCGACGACCGGTGTGGCGTATAAGCCGGTGCCGTTGGGCTGTGTCTGGACCGTCGCCGCGGGACTCCCTTGCGGGTAGACGATCGTCTCGGCATACGATCCGTCCGGCGCGTACGTCGAGGTCAGCGTTTCGCCGCCGGGATCGTCTTCGATGTCGGTGCGCGCGGCTGTGTTCTCCCAATGCGCGTTGGGAACGGGGGGCAGCTCCTCGACGATGCCGTTTCCGCTCCCGAACGTGGTTTGGAGGGTAACGCCGCTCGACTCCGTCGATGTCGTTCCCACTTCGGTCACGTCGATGCCGGATGCCCGGGTCGCGTCCGCGACGAGCGCAAGATACGCGTTCGTGGTGCCCGTCGTCGTCTCGAGTTTGCTCGTATCGGTTTCGTTCGTAACGAGATCGGTAAGATTCGCTTGACCGTCGTACGATGCGCCGGCAACGGCCGAAGCGCTTTGCGTTACCGCATCGACGATCGTCGTCACCCACGGCGTGCCCGTCGGCGCGGGTGTCGCCGAACCATTCGGCGCAGGCGCCGGGGTGCCGTAGAGCGTGTACGTTGTCGTCAACGTGCCCGCGTACGCGAAGGTGTTGTCCGTTCCGAGCGGCGAGGGCGACGGCGAAGGCGTCGGGGTCGAGATTGGGGTCGCGGACGCGGCCGGCGCCGTCGTCGGTCGTGGCGTGGGCGTCGCGCTGGCGGTGGTCGACGGCGTCGTCTTTACGGTGGGTGTGGCCGGCCCCGAAGAGGTGCCGCTGCAAGCCGTAAGCGCACCGAGCGAGATCGCAAGACCAAGCGATGCGCGGCGGAAAAAGTGAGAACCCAAGGTGCTTTCGGACCCTCCAAATTGACGCGGCTAGCACCACCGACCGAGAAAAGCGTAGCTGGCGCGGGCATCCGACCTTCGTGGACGAAGCGATTGCTACTGCGCGTTCGTGTGCCATACAAGTGCCACGGGGGCGACCCACAGTATAGTGGACTCCGCTGGCGCTCCGCCGAAGCTAGACGGATGCTCGACGTACGCACGAAAACGACGGATCCGACCCCAGCCGAGGTTCCCGCGACTGCTAGCCACGACCAAGGCCCGCCGCAGGCCCTGCTCGATTTCATGATCACCGAGTGGGAACCGCGCGCGGGTCTACCGGCGCCGCTTGAAGGACTCGAACATTTTCGCGCGCGGCGCGAAGCGCTTTCGCAACGCTTCCCGGGCGAAGTCTTGATCGTTGCGACCGGTCACGAAAAAATCCGCGCCAACGACACGACGTACCGCTTCCGGCCGGGAACCGATTTCTACTATCTCACCGGCAACCGGGAGCCTGACGGCGTTCTCGTGCTTACGCCCGAAGCGGGTGGGCATGCGGCGCGCCTGTACGTCGAGCCGAATCCGGGCAAGGGCGACAAGACGTTCTTCACCGATCGGGCCAAAGGCGAGCTTTGGGTCGGAGCGCGCCTCGGGGTGCCGGAAAGTGCCGCGCGTTACGGCATCGAGGCGCGCGGGTTGCCCGAGCTCGAGGCGGATCTTGGCGCCTTGCGCGAAGCGGTAAAGCCGCTGCGCGTGCTGCGCGGGATCGATCCGCAGCTCGACGCGCAGTTCGAGGTTGCGCAGGAGCGCGACGCCGAGTTCGCGACCGCGCTTTCGGAGCTGCGGCTGATCAAGGACGCCTACGAGATCGGCGAGCTCGAGAAGGCGGTCGCGGCGACGAAGCGCGGCTTCGAAGACGTGCTGCGCGCGCTACCGGGGTCGCGGACCGAACGTCACGTGGAAGGCACCTTTAACTTGCGTGCGCGCGTCGAGGGCAACGACGTCGGATACGGCACGATCGCCGCCGCGGGGGCGCACGCGTGCACGCTGCACTGGACGCGCAACGACGGGGCGCTCCGCCATGGTGAGCTGCTGCTGCTCGATGCAGGGGTGGAGGCGGTATCACTCTATACCGCCGACATCACGCGCACCGTTCCGATCGGCGGCCGGTTCTCGCCGGCCCAACGGGAGATTTACGAGCTCGTGCTCGAGTCTCAACGCGCGGCCTTCGCGGAGTGCGCGCCCGGCAACGACTTCTTAGCGCCGAACGCGGCTGCGATGAAGGTGCTGGCGCACGGGCTCGAGCGGTTAGGCATTCTGCCGATGCCGGCAGAAGAGGCGCTCGTCGAGACCAACCAATTCTACAAACGGTACTCGTTGCACGGCGTCAGCCACATGCTCGGGCTCGACGTGCACGACTGCGCGAAGGCGCGCGAGGAAAACTACCGGTACGGGAAGCTGCAGAGCGGCATGGTCCTCACGGTCGAGCCGGGCCTGTATTTCCAGCTTGACGATCGGACCGTTCCCCAGCGCTACCGCGGTATCGGCGTCCGCATCGAGGACGACGTCGTAATAACGGAGGACGGCCACCGCGTCCTCAGCGAGGACATCCCGCGCGAGAGCGGCGACGTGGAGCGCTGGATGCGCGCGTGCGCCGCATCGCCGTCCAGTCTGTTCGCGACGGCCGATGGGCCTGTATGATAATGCCCGGCTGACTCGCACGGGTGAAGGAATCTACGCGGCCCAGACCGATCCGGCGTATTGGAATCGGATCGGGCCGTTCGGCGGATGGATCGCGGCGCTTTTGCTGCGCTGCGTTCTGACCGAACCCGAAGCCGTGGGCGACCCACTCTCGTTCTCGATCAACTTTGCGGGCGCGATGGAGCAGGGGTCATTCGAGATCCGCTTGCGCCAACTGCGCCACGGGCGGTCGACGACGTTTTGGTCGGCGTATCTGGTCCAAGTTCAAAACGGATCCGAGATGTGCTGCGCATTCGCGACCGTCGTAACCGCGGCGCGCCGCGAGACGCCGTCGTTTCTCGAGATTGCGCCACCGATCGTGCCAGCACCCGAGGAGCTTCGGGCGAATCGTGCGGCGGCGGCGATGGGTCTCCCCTTTCTCGAGCGGCTGGATTTGCGCTTTGCGGGAACGACGTTCCCGTTTCCCGACGACGGCGAGACGCGCACCTGGGTTCGCTCGATCGATGCCGTCGAACTCGATTTCGAGACGTTGACGGCGCTCTGCGACTCGGGCTTTCCGCAAATCTTCGTGAGGCTCAAGAGGCCCGTTCCGATTTCGAGCGTCACGCTCAACGTGTTCTACTGGGCGACGAAGGAAGAGCTTGCGAGCGTTGGGCCGGACTACCTCTTGAACGTCGCGCGGATGCGCGTCGCCCGCCACGGTTTCCACGACACGTCGACGGCGATGTGGTCGCGCTCGGGAACCTTGCTCGCGACGACCGAGCAGGTCATCTGGTTCAAACCGCCCGCGTGAAGCGCGCGCTGTGTCCGCTTGGAATCAGTCAGGGCGTCGCGCACGCTGCGCTTGCCGGCCCCGAGGAACTTGCGCGCGGCGCCGGAATCGCCTCGATCCTTCGCCTGGGAAGCAACGAATCGCCGTTCGGCCCGAGTCCGAAGGCGCTCGCCGCGCTGCAAGCGNNCGGTTGCGGTGCACCACGGCGTCGAGCGGGCATGCGTGACCGTCGGAGCCGGCATCGACGATTTGCTCGGTTGGATCGTGCGCGCGTACGTGCCCCCGGGCGGCACGACGATCGCCGGCCTCGGCTCCTTTCCGACCTTCGAAATGCACGCGATCGGTTAC